>JAFUQN010000154.1 GCA_017472365.1 Bacillota bacterium | reverse complement strand
TTTTTTTCGCATTGCTAATAAACGCTGCCTTTGTCACAGGGTCATAGTCACCTTTTTGAATATCCTCAATAAATGTGTTCAGTGCAATTCTTTCTGGCGTATCGTGACTTGCTACCCAGCTGATAGCTGAGCTGATTTTGTCTATGACTGTACCGGTGCAGTTCCGGGAATCCTCAGCGGTCTGGATAGCTGTAAGCCCAAGGGAACGTTTGTTGCCGTTGGTATGAATATGGGCAATATCCCTTTGGATTACTACAACATCGTATATAAAAAGGAAATTACGATTCAGGGCGATAAGTCCACAACTCCCATTACCTGGGCAAGAACGATGCGTATTTTAAACAGTAAACTGATTGATTTGACCCCGCTGGTCAGCGAATCCATTCCCATGTCCCGTTGGCTGGAAGGTTACGAAATCTCCCGCAGCGGTAAGGCTATGAAGGTAATCATGTTGCCCTGGGAAGAATAATCACGGCTTGAACGCGGATCTATCGCGTATGAGTAAATATCTTATTTTATCCAAAGAAAAGGAGAAACAAAATGAAGATGAAGAGAATGTTAGCAATCCTGCTGGCTCTGACCATGGTATTTGCCCTGGTTGGCTGCGGCGGCGGTGGCGACACTGAAGAAGAAAACACTGGTGCTGAAATCGGCGGAACTCTGGTTGTATGTTCTTCCGCAACTGACCTGGACCTGGAAGCAATTCAGGAAGGTTTTACCGCACTGTATCCTGATGTAACTCTGGAATTCATCACCTGCTCTGCTGGGGAAGGCGTTGCACGAGTAGAAGCAGAAGGTGAAAACCCCACCATCGACGTATTCTACTCCGGTCTGAACCAGGCTGACGGCGATAAGTATGCTCACATTTTCGAGCCCTATGTTTCTGTTTATGATAGCGAAATGCCCGAAGAATATCAGAGCAACAACGGTTTTTACAACTATGACCACCTGTCTTCCGTAGTATTCTGCGTAAATACTGAACTGGAAGCAGAACTGGGTATGGAAATCGACTCCTACGAAGACCTGCTGGATCCCAGACTGGAAGGCAAGTTCATCCTGTCCGATCCGACTTCCTCCTCCTCCGCATGGAACAACATGGCTAATATCTTCGCAGTATATGGTAACGACACCGAAGAAGCTTGGGCTCAGATCGAAGGCATGCTGCAGAACGGTATGATCATCGTTGGTTCTTCCTCTGCTTGCTTCAAGTCTGTACAGCAGGGCGAATACGTTGTCGGTCTGACCTATGAAGACGGTGCGTCCACTCTGCTGAAGGATGGCGCAGACAACATCAAGATGGTATATCCGGCTGAAGGTTCTTCTGCATTCGCATTCGCTGCAGCGATCGTTAAGAACGCTCCCAACATGGATGCTGCAAAGGCTATGATCGACTACCTGCAGAGCGCTGAAGGTCAGTCCTTCCGTGCAAACTACGTTGGTACCGTACGTTTCACCAACGAAGACGTTGTTGTTGAACAGAGCTGGCTGCCCGCTACCGAAGATATCAAGTGGGTTACCAGAGATATTGACTGGCTGATCGAAAACAAGGCTGCTATGCTGGAAAAGTGGTCTGAACTGTACAGCAAGTACAATGCAAACTAAAGAAAGATGGTTATGACGTAAACGATAGTTAACGTCATTGCACTATATTTCTTCATCGAAGCGATATGGGAGGGTGGTTTCATCACTCCCATATCGCTTTTTTTGCGCAGGAAATAAAGAATGGTATGAGAAATTCGATAAAATTAGAATGTCGTTTTATATTTTTCTGAATTTGATGGAAAACTTTGGACTTTCCCTTGCCTTTTTGTATAAATGATGTTAAACTGTATACGTTGTTTGTCGATTTAGCGCGCGAAAGCGATAAAGCGGCGCATCGGTAAAACAACATACAATCAAACAGGAGGCTCGAATCTGAGAATGAGAGTAGAAGAAATATTAAAGGATCTGGTGGCCATCAACACCATCCGCGACAATGATAACAAACAGATGATGGATTATATCGAAGCGTTTTTAAAGCTCTATGGCTTTGACATCGATCGTAGAAAGAATGAAACTACAGGGAAGGAAGTTCTGGTGGGACAGTTTGGAGAAACTGCCACCATGGGTTTCCTGGGTCATACCGACACGGTGGACATCACCGATGGTTGGGTGACCGACCCCTTTACCTTAACAGAAAAAGACGGAATGTTGTATGGCTTAGGCGCCTGTGACATGAAGGGCGGTATCGCTGCCACACTGTGGGCGATTTCTCAGGCTCCTCTGGATGAAATCAAGGCGGCTGGAAAGGGCTTACGCGTTTACTGGACCTACGACGAAGAAATCATGTTCGGAGGGATCCGCGACCTGGTGGCAGCGAATGAAGAATTCCCGCCCCATGTGATCATTGCAGAACCTACCGACCTGTATCCGAATATCGGTTCCAAGGGTCTTCTGGAATGGATCATCAACTTCAAAGGTGTAACTACACATTCCAGCGCTCCGATTCCCGGAAAGAACTCCAACAAGAACGCCGTCAAGTTCCTGAGCAAGATGCTGGAACTGGAAGAGGAACTGAGCAGCGGAAATTATCCGATGTTTGCCGTACCTCACACCACCATGAACATCGGTATCATGAAGGGCGGACAGGCCATCAATAAGGTTCCTGACAAGACCACTGTTTATCTGGATTTCAGAATCTGTGACAGTGAAAACGAACAGGACAAGATCAGAAACACCGTGGAAGAAGCATTGAAAGAATTCGATGTGGAATATGAAAAGATCAACGATATTCCTTCCTTACTGAATCGAGGCGAACGCGTCGGCTGGTATGAAGAAATGACCGGAAAGGAAAGCTGTGCGGGTACAGGAATCACAGAAGCTTCCTTCTTCGGCGGCGACAGAGTGATCATCGGTCCCGGACCGAAGACGGCTCACCAGAAGAACGAATGCGTATCGATTGAGTCTCTCGAAGTATCGGCTCAGTTATATCTGACCGCCATCAAGAGAGAATGTTTATAAATAAACCACTCGGAGGATCAAATCATGAGTAACAAAGAAATCAAGACAGTAAAGACGATCGACCCGATGATTATTATCATCGGTATCGTTATCATCGCAGCGGCTTGTACATGGCTGTTACCGGCAGGTTCTTTTGAACGAGCTGTGGACCCCACCACCGGTGCAGAACTGGTTGTTCCCGGTACATATACAGTAGCCGAAAAGAACCCCATCGGCTTCATGGACTTCCTGATGTCCTTCACCAAAGGGATGCAGGCTTCCGGCGGCGTTATCTTCTTCCTGCTTATCGTCGGCGGCATGTTTGAAGTCATCCAGTCCACCGGCGCCATCGACGCTGGTATCGCGAACCTGGTAAAGGCTCTGGGAAATCGTCAGCTGTTACTGGTTCTGATCGGTATTCCTATTTTCTCCACCATTTCCACAACTGCTGCATGTTCTGAAGAATATCTGGCATTCCTGCCGCTGATGTACGCTGCATGTATCGCCTGCGGTCTGGACTCCATCACCGCTGTCAGCTTACTGTGGTGCTCTTCCGCAATCGGCTACGCCGCAGGGGTTGCCAATCCCTTCACCACTGGTGTTGCTCACGGTATCGCAGGTCTTCCCGTATTCTCCGGTCTGGGCCTGAGAGTTGCTCTGCTGGTGGTTCTGAACATCGTGACCATCGCTTACGTTATGAGACATGCGGCTAAGGTCAAGAAGGACCCCACCAAGTCTCCGATGTATGAAATTGATAAGGCCAATGCAGAACCCATCGACCTGACCAATGTTCCGAAGCTGACTCTGCGTCAGATCCTGGTTCTGTTAGTATTCATGGGCGGATTCGTAATGATCGCCGTACTGGTTATCACCAAGGGTTACTACATGGACGAACTGTCCGCACTGTTCATCATCATGGGTCTGTTATCCGCAGCAATCGGCGGTATCAAGCCCAATGAATTCGCACAGTCTTTCGTAAAGGGCGCTAAGGGTATGGTATACGCAGGCCTGATGGTAGGTCTGTGCAGATCCGCTACCAACATCATGAGCGATGCTAACGTATTCGACACCATCATCAATATGGCTGGTAACCTGCTGGACGGTCTGAACACCAACGTGGCTGCATGCGGTATGTACATCTTCCACAACCTGTTCGACGTACTGGTTCCCTCCGGTTCCGGTCAGGCTTCCATCACCATGCCGTTCATGGCTCCGCTGGCTGACCTGCTGGGTATGACCAGACAGACCGCGACCTTAGCGTTCCACATGGGTGACGGTTTCACCAACTGCATCACTCCCACCTCTGGTTCCTTCATGGCTGCTTTAGCTATGGCGAAGATTCCCTGGGGTAAGTGGTTCCGCTATATCGCTCCGCTGTGGGCAGTATGGGCAGTGATCGCCTGCGTATTCATGGTAGTTGCTGTGAATATCGGTTACGGTCCGTTCTAATTACATAAGATAATAATATATGGGATAAAAAAGGAAGACCTGAAAAATCAGATCTTCCTTTTTCAATTGGTTCAATGATTAGAACAACTCAACACGACCAAGCAGGAAATCAATGAGATTACAGTGGAAAATACCATTGTCATCGTAGAAGTGATGAGGAATATCCATACGGATCATGACTTTTTTAAAGAAGTCTTTGGTAAGCATCAATGATGCAAGTTCCGAGGATTCTTTTTTGTCCGTATTCATTTGGAATGCCGACTGGATGTAGATTTTTTTGTCGGCATCATTTACGACGAAGTCAATTTCCTTCTGGGCATTGGCACCACCGGTGCGATCGGTCACGACACCAACATCAACGGAATAGCCACGACGCAGGAGTTCGTTATAGATGATGTTTTCCATAATATGTCCGGGATCATATTGACGATAGTTTAACCGGGCATTACGTAGGCCGATATCTGTGTAGTAGTATTTGTTGGGATACTTGAAATAGGTTTTTCCTTTCACATCATAGCGCTTTGCCATAGAAATCAGGAACGAATCAGTAATATGCTGGATATAGTTCGAAACCATAGCGGAATTGACTTTTTCGTTCTTCATGCTGGTCAATGCGTTGGAAATATTTGTGGGATTAGTCAAAGAACTGATCTGTGAGGCGAGAAAATCCAAAATATCATTTAGAATGTCTTCGCGCTCGACTGCGTTACGTTCGACAATATCCTTTACATACATCTCGCTATACAGAGAGGACAGATAATCTTTTTTATCCTTATCCGTCGATAATGCCAGAAGGCGAGGCATACCACCATAAATCATGTAAGTATCCAGAGCCTTTCGCTCATCACCGCCCACATGGGAATAAAATTCATCAAAGGATAGGGGAAATACATGGATTTGAGTGGCACGACCGCGAAACTCTGTGGCGATGTCTTTAGACAGACCTTTTGAGTTACTTCCGGTAACATATACATCTAAGTTCTTATATGCTTTCAGTTCATTGAGCATATCGTAGATGGAGACTTCGATTCCACCATTTTCTTTGTCGATCACTTTCGTGGTAAGCTGTACTTCGTCAATGAAGAGATAGAACTTCTCGGTTTTCTTGTCGGCTACAAGTCCTTCGATATATTCGCAAAGTGTGATAGGATTTCTGAATTTATAATAACGTCTCTGGTCCAATTCAATTTTTATGATGTGATCTTCCTCAACATCCTGCGAGAGAAGGTATTCATAAAACAGGTCAAACAGCAGGACTGATTTACCGCAGCGACGGATACCAGTGATGACCTTGACTTCTCCGTTCCACATATTGCGAATGATGTGATTTAAATACGAATCTCGTTGAATCATTATTATCACCTCGTACTTGTGACGTTTGCGTCGTAACTTTTATGTATAGTATACCCTAAAAACATAGAAATATCAATAGTGATATAAATTAAATCGAAAAGTTGCGACGTAAACGTCGTAACTTTTCGGTGAATGTGACATGGGTAGAAAAGAGATTGCCTTCTTGAAAACAAAGGGACGGAGGACTATAATTATCTATGTAATGTGGAACCGTATGACCACGACACATAAGGAGAGTACCTATGAAAATCGTATTAGATCATTTGACAAAGAAATTTCCGAGCCGCAATAAGCGCGAAAAGAGCGATGTGATTGCGGTAAATGATTTTACATTTGAGATTCCGGATGGAAAGCTGATTGGCCTTTTGGGGCCCTCCGGCTGTGGGAAGAGTACGGCGCTGAATCTGCTGTGCGGTCTTCTGACACCTACCTCCGGTAAGATCTATTTTGGTGAGGATGATGTGACCGATCTTCCTGCAGAAAACCGCGGGGTAGGGATGGTGTTTCAGAACTATGCGCTGTATCCCCATCTAACCGTTCGTCAGAACATCATCTTCCCGCTGCAGAATCTGAAGGGGAAGGACAAGCTGTCCAAGGAAGTGATGGATCAGAAGGCGCTGGAAGTGGCGAAGATGGTCCAGATCGACCAGCTGATGGAACGAAAGCCCAGCGAGCTGTCCGGCGGTCAGCAGCAGCGTGTGGCAATCGCCCGTGCGCTGGTGAAGATGCCCAGAGTATTGTTGATGGACGAGCCGCTGTCCAATCTGGATGCCCGTCTGAGACTGCAGACCAGAGAAGAGATCCGCAGAATCCAGAAGGAGACCGGGATCACCACCATCTTCGTAACTCACGACCAGGAAGAAGCCATGAGCATCTCCGACATGATCGTGGTCATGAAGGACGGTGTAATTCAACAGATCGGAAAGCCCCAGGAGGTCTACGATGAGCCCATCAATTTATTTGTGGCTAAGTTCCTGGGAAATCCGCCCATCAACGTGTTCGATGCCGAAGTGAAGGGTGAAAAACTATACATTGGTGATGAAGCTGTCATCGATGTGAAAGGCGTGGCAGATCAGGAAGTGTACGCCGGGATCCGTCCGGAAGGTTTCGTCGTGGATCCCAGCGGAACGCTGGGTTGCCAGCTGGTGGAAGTGGAAGTCATGGGCCGTGATATTACGGTAGTGACGAAGCACGACAAGTCCCATAACGTGGAGATCCGTTCCATCGTCAGCTCTGATACCAAGGTGGATGTGGATGCAAAGGATGTGCGCTTCCATATCAAGCCCCATAAAGTATTCCTGTTCCATAAAGAAACGGAAGAACGCATCGAATTTGAAGAAACCAAATAGGAGAGCGCTATGGAAAAACAAAGTAAGAAAGGCTGGATCTATTTGCTTCCGGCAATGCTGTTTCTGGGCGCCTTCATGGTCTATCCTCTGATCGACGTATTCATTTATTCCTTTGAGGAAGGCTATAATTCCGCGTCCCAGACGTTTTTCGGTGTGGGCCTGTATAACTATTCTTACGTTCTGAGAGATCCCTATTTCCTCCAGGCGCTGAAGAATACGTTCATCTTGGTCATGTTCACCGTACCGATTTCCACAGGGATCGCGCTTCTGATCTCCGTGGGCCTGAACTCCATTCAGAAGCTGAAGGAACTGTACCAGACGGTATTCTTCCTGCCCTATGTGACCAATACGCTGGCGGTGGGTCTGGTGTTCATGATCCTGTTCCAGAAGACCCCGTATACCGACGGTCTTGTGAATATGGTCCTGGGTCTCTTTGGGATGAGTCCCATCGACTTCATCGACGGTCCTTACTGGGCCAAGATGTTCGTTCTGTGTTTCTATACAGTTTGGGTGGTCATGCCCTTTAAGATCCTGATCCTGACCAGCGCTCTGGCATCGGTCAATCAGAACTACTACAATGCAGCCAAGGTGGACGGAACGTCCAAGTGGAGGATCTTTACGAAGATCACCCTGCCCATGATTTCGCCCACGTTATTTTATCTGATCATCACCGGGTTCATCGGGGCATTCAAAGCCTACAGCGACGCTGTGGCACTGTTTGGAACCGATTTGAATGCAGCAGAGATGAACACCATTGTAGGTTATGTCTACGATATGCTCTACGGAAACAGCGGCGGGTATCCGTCCTATGCGTCCGCAGCAGCGATCATTCTATTCGCCATC
>JAFUQN010000153.1 GCA_017472365.1 Bacillota bacterium | reverse complement strand
CGACATGATCCGGCGGAGTCTGTGATAGTTGACATATTACGAAATTGTAATACCGGTTTCACGGCGAAAAGCGGTGCACAGATAGTTTTTATTGAAGCCCAGTGAATCAGAAAGACTGGAGAGAACGTACTTTTCGTTGGAATCTTTTTCAACATGATCAATGATACGCTGAACCAACGGCGAATATTGGCTGGAATCCACATAAGTTCCGGATTTGCCTTTGGAACTTGTGGTGTCTGCCAGGAAGGAAAGCAGGATCGTACACAAAAAGGAATCCGCGCAGGAGGAACACAACAAATCTGTGCTTCCGTAGTACATCAGAATATAGGAAAACAGACTCTCCAGGTGGAATGCATTGTGCAACGTAAGCACGATTTTGTTTTCCAGAAGAGATTTCAGTTCCGGATCCAAAATACGGAAGAAGACTTCGTACTGGATGCAGAGATTGTGAGCATCCTTGGGAACACCGTGGACGGTGCCGGGAGAAATCAGAATCACACTGCCGGCTGAAAGAGGATGATCTTGTCCACCGGCCTGAAAGATGAGCTGACCGCTGTGGACGTAGGCCAGATGAAAGAAATCGTGGGTGTGGGGTTGAAGCGCCCAACCGGACGGAAGTTCAGATTCTCCGCTCCGTATGAATTGAATTTTTCTCATGTGATCCTCCTTCTTGCAGTAACTTTACTTAGGATACCCACATTGTATCACAATCTTTACAACAATTCGCCCGTCCGGGGGTCCGTGGAGATGCTCCTATATTTCGCTGTTTCGGAGGCAACCGCTGTCGCTCCATTGTAAATCAAAGGATTTATCGCGGATCATCAAGTGGAAAATTTCTTGTGTAAGAGCTCTGAAAGCACTGTTTTCAAGGAAAAAGAATCAATTAGGAACACTGATGGAAGGTGAATATAGGAGCATGTGAGTTTGTAGATTTTTGGAATTTGATGAAATAGAATGGGGACAAGATAAAACTTAGAAGCCCGTGATTAGGAGGACAAAACCGATGAAATTTAAAGAAATAACACTGAGCGGGACACCCTACGAACGAGGATTCGCCTATGGCCAGCAGTGTAAAGAAGAAATCGCCGTATCTCTGGATGCGTATCAGTTCCTGTTTAAAGAAACCAAGGGAATTGACTGGGAAGTTGCGCGTGGTATTTCCGATTATTACATTGAACTGACTCGTGCGTATAATACCGACTATGTGGAAGAGATCCGCGGAATTGCGGAAGGTGCGGGAGTACCCTTTGAAGATATCGCAGCTCTGAATACTCGTACAGAAATCATGTATTCTGATGCACTGAAAGCTGCACAGGCTACGAAAAATGAACCGCAGGAATGTACTGTTATCAGTTTGACACCGCCGGCCGCGGCTGACGGACACGTGATCGCTGCACAGAATTGGGATTATAGCGGACGCTTAAGAGAAAGCTTAGTGATCGTTCACGTGAAGAATGAAGATAAGCCTGACTTCGTCATGGTGACCGAAGGTGGTATGATCGGCGGTATCGGTGTAAATGACCATGGCGTAGCAGTTATGTTGAACGCACTGAAGACCACCTCTTCCTGTAAAGGAGTTCCCTTACGTGCTCGTATGAGAGCGATGCTGGAATCTGAAAATCTGAGCGATGCTTACGTACTGGGCGGTCAGGAACCTGTCACTGTGGCGAACCTGACTGTGGTCCACAAGGATGGCGTTGCCCTCGGTTTCGAAATGGACGCTGATATCGTGGAACCCATGATCCCGGAAGACGGTGTTCTGGTACATACAAATCATTATCTCGGACTGAAGACATACTTGAAGAATGATGTGAACCACATGGGAAGCAGCTATATCAGACTCCAGAGAATCAAGTACCTGATCAAGGAACGTTACGGAAAGATCACTGTGGAAGACATCATGGAAATGTTCCGTGATCACGCCGGTTATCCCCAGTCCATCTGTGACCACATCAGCATGGACTTCGATATGACCAATTTCTCCATCATCATGGATCTGACAGACAACGCCATTTGGCTGGCTCCCGATTGTCCCTGTGAAAACGAATTCGAAAGAATTTATATTTAGGTGAATAGATCAGAACGTATCCCGTTCGGACTATTTATATAGAGCGCTTTGAAGTAAGTACAGGAGCTGCAGTTTGCATGGTTCTGTCATGGAATGTACGGGTGACAAAGCCCTCACTTGTGCGTACGAATGTACGAAATCTTAATGATGAGGAGGATTAAACATGTTCGCACAATTTGAATCATTAGTATATAACGTACTGTGGGGTTATCCCATCCTGATCGCTGTCGGCGGTTTCGGTTTATATGTTACCATTCGTTCTGGATTCTTCCAGTTCAGAATGCTTCCCACAATCTTAAAGTATCCCTTCAAGAAGGAAGCTAAAGACAGTGAAGCTGCTGGTCAGAACCTGTCCACTCTGGAAGCTGTATCCATCGCTATCGGCGGTGCTGTTGGTGTATCCAACATCTCCGGTGTAGGTACTGCAATCGCTACCGGTGGTCCCGGTGCTCTGTTCTGGATGTTAGTCGCTGCTTTCCTGGGCATGATGACTAAGCTGGTAGAAACTTCCCTGGCTGTACACTACAGACATACCAGAGAAGACGGCACCTTAACCGGTGGTCCTACTTACTACATCATGAGAGGTCTGTACGAAGAAAAGCATTGGCCCAAGAAGGTCTGCCAGGCACTGTGTATCCTGTTTGGATGCTCTCTGTTCGGTATCTTCTTCCTGACTCTGCAGAACTATACCGTAGCTGAAGCGATCGGTTCCACTTTCGGCGTTCCTTACCTGGCAGTAGGTATCTTCCTGGCTCTGGTAACCGCTGGATGTCTGTGGGGCGGTCTGAAGAAGCTGGGTAAGTTCGCTACCTTCATCGTACCTGTAATGTGTATCTTCTACATCGGCTGTGTATTGGTTACTCTGGTTATGAATGCCAGTGCAATCCCCGGTGCAATCGTTCAGGTTATTAAGGGTGCCTTCACTTATCAGGCTGCCATCGGTGGTTTCGCCGGTGCGACTGTTACCAAGGCTCTGCGTCTGGGCTTCATGCGTTGCATCTACTCCAACGAAGCTGGTTGGGGTACTTCTCCGATGATTCACGCTACCGCTAACGTTGACCACCCGGTTAAGCAGGGCTTCATGGGTGCGTTCGAAGTATTCGTAGATACCTGTCTGGTATGCTGCGCTACTGGTGTACTGGTAGTTGTAACCGGTTACTGGAATACCGGTCTGGTTGGTGCTGAACTGACTCTGACCGCTCTGGAAGCTAACATCGGTACCTTCGCTCGTATGGTAGTTGCAATCTCCATCTTCTTCTTCGCACTGACCACCGGTACCGGCTGGTTCGTATACTACGATACCGTGCTGGCTCACGCGTTCAAGGGTGACTTCAGAGATAAGATCCGTAAGTTCCAGCTGTACCTGAATCCGTTCAAGGGTCTGATCATCACCGTGATCACCGTTGTATTCGGTGGTACTCCCGCTGAAGTATGGGTAGTAGCTGACTTCTCCTCCGCTCTGCCGACTTACGTTAACCTGTTCGTAATCATCATTCTGTCCGGTAAGTTCTTCGAAATCCTGGCTGACTACAAGGCTCGTTACATGGGCATTGGTCAGGTAGATCCGAACTTCAAGATCTTCTATGAAGACAAATAAGACGTTGATGAAGAAAAGAAGCATAAAAACTCATACACTCATATAATGCATAACGCATAACGCAAATCAAAAACCATGCACTGAAAGGAGCTGTCCCCGGACAGTTCTTTTTAGTTTCTAAAGGCGGATCATTTCAAAAACAGCCCCGGACCACTGGTCCGGGGCTGTTGTTTTTCTTATTACTATTTTGTTACGATTTTTACCACATCGTCCAATGTGGAACCGGCAGGAATCTTGAAAGTTCCGGCCTTTAATTTGGTTTCAAGTCCGGCTTCGCTGATCTTGTTCAGGAAGGCATCCTGACTGGGAACGACTCCGGCTTCCGAGAGAATCTGAGCGATTTTCTGGCTGTAAGCACCGGAGGGAATCTCCACAGTACGATCTACAGCGGTCTTAAATTCTGTAGATGGCGTCTGGACAACAGGCGGTTCCGGATCCTGTTCAGGAGGAGTGACCGGTTCGTCCACCACCGGGGGCTGAACTTCCGGCACCGTTCCGGGCTGGTCTTCAACGCCGGGATCGGTGATTTCTTCGCCGCCGGGCTTTGCAGAACCACCGAGGGGATCCTGCTGTTCCTGTTGTTCCTGCTGAAGTTCTTCCGCCAGTCGTTCCGGATAGGACATGATGGCATCTACCTGATGGGTAATGATGAAACCGGCAACAACGACCAGAGCCAGCGCAACGATGATATCGTTTTTATCGTAAAAAATGTCTTTCAGTTTATCTAACATAGTATTCCCTTATCCCTTTAAACAGTTATTCTTTAACATATATAATTTATCACAATCTCCGGACCGGTGCAACAGATACATTTTTGTTACAAAAGAGCTCTGTGACTTTACCTCTGGTCATCAAATAGAGTATAATAATATATTGGAAAATGCTGTGGAGGTACCCATGATTCAATTAACAATTACTGAAAACGAACAACAGCAGAGTCTGGATCGTTTTTTAAAAAAATATTTCAGAACTGCACCGCTGTCCCGGATCTATAAGATGATCCGCAAGGATGTCAAAGTCAATGGAAAGCGCGCCAAAGAAGATACGCAGCTGGAACTGAATGACATCGTCACCGTGTTTATCACGCAGGAAGAAGCGTATCAGCTGTAGTAACGTCCCAACGCCGT
>JAFUQN010000152.1 GCA_017472365.1 Bacillota bacterium | reverse complement strand
GGTCAAGAAAAAGTATGACCGCCTGACCGTGGCTTATATTTTCATCATCGCTGTACTGAAACCGTTGTACACCATCGACGAAATCATGACCTTCGTCCGACTGGCCCTGGACTTCTCCGGCGACGAGGTAGCCTACGACCAGTTCTGCGATAACATCGAAGCCGCCGTCAAACACGCCTTCGAACAGACCACCATGCCCAAGCCGAAGGATCCCAAGGATCCACGCCACGTATCCTGGAGCGTCTGCAACGCCTTCGCCTGTCAGCTGTACGCCCGTAAGGTCTATCTGGAACACGCCGACATCCAGGAAGCCTTCCGCGCCCGTGCCGCCAGAAGAGCCGCGAAAGAAAACGAAAACTAAAAAGTGCTCTGCAAAGCATTCTCACTAGGTCCTCGGCCTTCGGCCTGCGGAATCGTTCGAATTGCTTTACAGAGCACTTTTTATTGTCTTTGTCTTATCTATGGGGCAGTTCCGCTTCCGCGGCTGCAGCTCTCAGGAGCGCAGCGGTTGCCGCGAAATCACGGAGATCACCGGTTTCCACAGGACTGTGCATGTAGCGCAGAGGAATGGAAATCCCTCCCACCAGAATACCGCCGCGGGTCTTCTGAACGGCACTGGTATCCGTGCCACCCATGCGCATCACGTCACGCTGGTACTTGATGTCGTTTTTCACAGCTACATCTTCCAGCCAGGTGTAGACCACCGGCGGAATAATGACGGAAGCATCCATGATCTTAATGGCTGCCCCTTCTCCCAGCTTCATGGCCATGGGGACGCACTTGGGAGTATCTCCGTAGAGGGTCACATCTAAATTGATGCAGAGATCCGGCTGGATCACATAAGCAGCAGCTCCTGCACCGCGAATTCCCACTTCTTCCTGCACGGAAAAGACAGCGTAGACATCGTGTTCCGACTTCATCTCCTTCAGGGCTTCCACCACGGCTGCACAGCAGATCCGGTTATCCATGGCTGCGCAGGATACGCGGTTTCCAAGTTCCAGAAATTCTGCTTCCACTACAGCCATATCGCCCAGACTTACTTTCGCTGCAGCTTCTTCACGGCTTTCGGCACCGATATCCACAAACAGATTTCCGATGGCTGCCTTTCCGGGGTTCATAAACCCGGAAGTTTCGGTTTCAAAATGGGTGACACCGCGGACACCGTTTTCAAAACGAACGGCACGGGCCGCATACATAGCCGGGCTGACACCGCCGATGTTGGCCACTCTCAAAAATCCCTTTTCATCGATATCGGTAACGATCAGACCGATCTGGTCCATATGCGAAATGAACATCAGCTTCTTTCCGGAGGTCCCTCTCTTGTGGGCGATCAGATTTCCCAAAGTGTCGGTATAGACTTCATCCACCAGAGGTTCCACGAAGCTTCGAATCACTTCTGTGACCTTCTGCTCACGGCCGGAGGGACCGTAAGCCTTCACAATATCTTTTATCATATTCATATCAGTCATCTTACTGCACCTCACTATACTTCATTGAACTTTCCAGACGCCAGGAAGGCATCTGCCAGTTTGTAGGTATTTTCAAAATCCGTCACGGATGCCATGCTGCAAGGCGAATGGATGTAGCGGGTTGCCACGGAAATCACGCCGGTGACGCAGCCGGACAGCGCCTTATGGATCACGCCGGCATCGTTCCCCCCGGCAACCGCCTGCTTCAGCTGGTAGGGGATCCCCGCCTCTTCCGCAGTCTTCTTCAGCGCCTCAAACATTTCACGCTTTACGATCGTGGCTCCGTCCATGAAGGAAATGGCCGGACCGGCCCCCACCTTTGTCACGTGCTGGTGACCATCCGCCCCGGGCATGTCATTGGCCGTGGTTCCTTCCAGAACCAGTGCCACATCAGGCTTCACATTATAAACAGCAGCCTCCGCCCCGCGCAGGCCCAGTTCTTCCTGCACCGTAAAGACGGCGGTAAAATCGCAGTCGTATGTATTCTTCAAAAGTTCCAGAGCGATGGCACATCCCATGCGGTCATCCAGAGCCTTTGCCTTCATCATATCGCGTCCGTACCGTTCCCATTTGGTGGCAAACGCCGCATAGTCGCCGCGTTCCACGTATTTCATGGCATCGGCCTTATCCTTGGCACCGATATCGATGAACAGTTCACTGTGAGGCAGAACTTTCTGTCTGTCGGCCATGGACTGCAAGTGGATGGCTTTGGCACCGATGACCCCGGGAATCTCCTTTTCGCCCACAACCACACGTTTCGATACCACCACGCGGGGATCGATGCCCTGAGTCTGGTAGATCAGAAGTCCATTGTCCATGGCTCCCCAGATGATCATTCCCACTTCATCCATGTGGGCAGTGACCACGACTTTCTTTCCTTCCCCCCTTTTGTGAGCGTATAAATTCCCCATGGTATCGGTCCACACCTCATCGGCGTAGTCCTTGGCAATATTCTTGATGTAACGGCGGACACGGCCTTCATCGCCGGAAACGCCGTTTAAGTTGCACAGTTCCTCTAATCGTCTAAGCATAGCGTTTCCTCCCAGTCAGCGCCGATTTTCTGCACCGCTCCCGCGATGACCTTGGCGCAGTTTTTCAATGTGTCGAGGGAAATGACTTCCACGCTGGTATGCATGTATCTCAGCGGAAGGGAGATCAGACCGGTGGGAATTCCTCCCCTTTGGATCTGAATCGTCCAGGCGTCGGTTCCCGTCCGCGCAAACATCACGTCGGTATCCCAGGAGATGTTCTGTTCCTCTGCAGATTCTTTCAGCAGTTTGTACATCTTCGGGTGGATGTTCCCGCCACGGGCGATTGCCACCTTATCGAAAGCGGTGTAATCCACCGGTTTGGCCCCAGGCTGAGGCGCATGGCAGACGTCGATGGCGATGGCCATATCGGGGTCGATATGATGCGCACCGGTGATTCCGCCCTTCAGACCGTTTTCTTCCTGAATGGAGGCACATACCACCACATTACATTCCAGTTTGTAATTCTTCAGGATCTCCATGACTTCCATCAGCGCAACGACACAAGCACGGTCGTCGAACGTCTTTCCGGCGATGGTATTGTTTTTCAGCTTCATCGGCGGGAACGTACGGAAGCTGACGGTATCACCAATGCGGATCAGTTCTTTGACTTCTTCCGCAGGAAGCCCCGTATCGCACAGAAGATCCTCGATCTTATAATTTTTCGTATTATCCCCTGCCTTCTGTAAATGCGGCGGCAGCGCACCTACCACCGCAGGTACGGTTTCTTTTCCGTTGATCTGGACCTCCGACCCGGGAAGGACTCTCGGATCTACACCAGCCACATTATAGATGCGGACCATCCCGTTATCTTCGATCCCGGCCACCATCATCCCGATCTCGTCCATGTGGGCCATGAGCAGGATCGTGGGTCCGTCGGGGTTTCCGAACCGGGCGTAGGCATTGTTCATCACATCGCTCCACACATCATCCGTATACGTGCGGAACCACTTTTTAATTACTTCACAGACCCGATCTTCGTTTCCGGAAACGCCGGGTGTCGTGGTCAGTTCCGTAATGATCTGAAACATATCCATAGCGTTTCTCCTTTCTTACAGCATCTCATAAATATAGACAAACGCCGGCATCGTTACGATGCACGACAAGGTCGACACGATATTGATGGCTCCGGCATATTTCGCATCGTGGTCGTACAGCTGTGCAAACTGCGTAATGGTCGTTGCCGCGGGCGACGCCGCCGCCAGGAAAATGGTCAACGCCAACTTGTGACCGTCGGTCATCCAGCTTTCCACCTGCGTCATTTTCAGGACGATCATAAATACTGCCGGGCAGAAAATCATGCGTAAAAATAAAACCAGATACAGGCGCTTTTTCTTCAGCATTTCCCTTAAATCTGTCTCCGCCAGCAGCATCCCCACCACCAGCATGGCAAAAGGTCCCAGCATCGATCCCATATCTCCCGCCACTTCATTGAACATGGCCGGAAGACGGATTCCCGTTACCAGAAGTACCAGCCCCACAGCGATGGAAATCATGTTGGGGTTCAAAAACATCTTTTTCACATTCATGTTCTTCCAGCCAGAAAACATCCCCAGTCCGTGACTCCACAGGAACATCAGCTGTGTGGACGCCACTGCACTGGAATAGATGACCCACTCCGGTCCCAAAACAGAAGTCACCAGCGGAACGATCAGATTTACCGTATTGGAATAAGCCACAGACCCTTGTTCCACGGTATCGAGACGCAGGGCCTTTCCCCCCACCGTTACGAAACCGATCTGCATCACATGCATCAAAATCCCCATGGCGAAGGAGAAGATCATCCCCTTTTGAATGTCGGGTGTCAGCTCCATCTGAAAGGACTTCAGGATCACGAAAGGCACCAGTAAGTACAGTGCCAGCTTCGACAGCACTTTACTGTCTTCAGCTTTGATCAGACCAATCCGGACCACCAGCCAGCCCAGAAATAAAATAAAGAATAACTGTGCGATTTTCCGCACCAATAACACCGCAATCATATGCTTTCTCCTTTTATCTTCAATGGTTTTATTGTAACACAAGCTTCAAAAGGAAACCATCCCTGCACGGGGAGAGTTTCTCAGATTTGTTCCGTGGTCCTCTCCTCAAATTCTCTCTTCAGGGAGAGTTTTCTTTGTTTTCTCCTCACCACTCTCCTCGCGCTGTTATCCTGAGGAGAGTTTCCCCTGATATATACGGTTTTCTCTCCTCGTATGACGATTAAATGTGTTCCGACCTTAATATCGTCCTGCTTCCGGGAGAGGTCTCCCTCAAAAAAGTAAAATTCTCTCCGCGAATGTCAATTTCGCGGAGAGATTCCGAATCAAATTCACACGTTCTCTCCTCGCAGAGGAATCCCGGGGAGAGCAAACTATCACTTCCGACATTTTCTCTCCGCGCAGCGGATTGCCGGTCTTCCAAATTGGAGAATTCACACGTTCTTAAAACAGATACCAGATTGGGGACTTCGTCAGTGCGTACACGCAGAACGCAAACACCATCTGGGACACTTCACAGACCATGCCGTGGGTGTCTCCGGTGATTCCGCCCAGCTTTTTCGCCAGCCATTTCGTCAGTGCCACCACCGACAGTTCAGCGATCACTGCCGCGATGATGTAAATGACAGTCCAGGCCCAGGTCGGTGTCCAGATTCCCGAAGAGACAACGCCCATACCTACCGCCAGTACCAGCGGTAACACCACGGCAACCGTCACCTCCGGTGCCTTGATGTTGTCCACCAGAAGCTGGCCCATGCCGGAGGGGCGTGCGTAGTCCGCCAGAGACGCGGAAATCAGCGGTGCGCTCTTTCCGATGACCGGAAGGATCAGCAGCGCTTCTCTCGGCAGGAACTGATACATAACCGCATAGAAGATAAAAAAGAACAGCATGGCCAGAACGCCGAAGGAGCCGATGCGACTGTCCTTCATGATTTCCAACATTCGTTCCCGTTCGCGGCCGCTGAATACGCCGTCACAGGTATCGGCCAGACCGTCCAGGTGAAGGCCGCCGGTCATGAAGATATAAGTCATCAGCAGGACCACCGCGGAAACTTCAGGGTCGAGCCAGAACGTCAAAAAACTGACCAAATATAAAATCAAGCCCAGGACGATCCCCACGAAAGGAATGGTCTTGATCCCTTTGATATACAATTTTTCCTCATATTCCACATAGGGAACGGGCAGTCTCGTGAAAAACGAGAGCATCAAAACAAAAGCTTTCATTCTACTTCACCCACATGGGAAGGCCGGACACCATAAAGCAGACGCGGTCGGCTTCTTCCGCCGCCGTGCGGTTGGCGCGGCCCAGAATATCACGATAATAACGGCTGGAACGTTCCGCCGGAACGAGGCCCATCCCCACTTCATTGGTCACCAAAACCAGAGTCTTGTCGGCCTTTCGACATTCCGCCATCAATGTAGTCAGCTCGCGGATCATCCGCTCTTCCACCCTCTGCATGTCACTCAAAGGCAGGTTCTCCCAGTTGATATTGGAATAGTACATAATATTGTTCAGCATGAAACCCATACAGTCCAAAAGGACGGCGTTGGCGTTCTGAAAATCCGGATTTTCCGCGATGGTATCGAAGTTCCAAAAAGCTTCCAGCGTGGCCCAGGAAGCCGGACGCTGGGCCCGGTGCTTCTTTACACGCTCTTCCATTTCTTCATCACAGACAGCCGCCGTAGCGATGTATAAAACCTTTCCCGGGAAATCGCTTTCCAGGCTCAGGCCCTCAGCTTCCAGCGCCTCCTGACGGACAGCCCTTTCTGCCATGGTACTTTTTCCGGAACGGGCGCCGCCGGTAAATAACATGATCTTGCTCATAAAAACTCCTATTTTCTCAGGTCGATGCGGTAGGTCTGGTCGTGCTTGAACTGCTCGAAGGTGTACATGTGGCTCATCATGTAGCATGCGGAGCCGATGATGTGGAAGGCCAGCGGACAGCCAGTCCCTTCGCCCAGACGCATATCCAGATCCAGGATGGGTTCCATGCCCAGTTCCTTCATAATCAGGTCGTAGGCCGGTTCGGTGGAACGGTGGGAGGAGAACATGAAGTCCTTCACCGCCGGATTCAGACGATAAGCTACCAATGCAGCCACCGCGGAGATCACGCCGTCGATGACGATGGGGATGCGGTAGTAAGCGGCTGCCAGGAAGCATCCTGCCATGCCGGCAATGTCCAAACCGCCCACCTTGGACAGAACGTCGATGGGGTCCTTGGGGTCGGGCTTGTTCAGTTCCAGCGCTCTGGTCAGAACTTCCTTCTTGCGGATCAGACCTTCATCGGTGAGGCCGCCGCCCTTGCCCACGGCAACTTCCGCAGACAAGCCGGTGAGACACATCAGAACGGCGCTGGTGGAGCTGGTGTTACCGATGCCCATTTCACCGGTTCCCAGAATTTCATAGCCTTCTTCCACAGCCTGGCCCACCATTTCGATGCCCACTTCGATGGCCTTGATGGCTTCTTCGCGGGTCATGGCCGGTCCCTTGGCAAAGTTGGCTGCGCTGTAGCGGATTTTGCGGTCGATGATGCCGGGGTGATCCACATCGGTACGGATTCCCAGATCCACGATCTTGATGTCCGCGTTAGCATAAGCAGATAACGTACCCATACCGCAGACGCCCTTGGCCATGTGCTCGATCAGCATCACGGAAATTTCCTGAGGAGAACCGCTGACACCTTCTTCACAGATTTCGTTGTCTGCAGCCATGACGATGGAGCATCTCTTTTCCGGTGCATTCTTCACCTTTCCGGTGATCCCCGCCATCTTGATGGCCATGGTTTCCAGCTTACCCAAGCTTCCCAGAGGCTTCATCAGCGTGTCCATATATACGTTGGCTTCTTCGATCACATCGGCATAGGCCGGCTGGATTCCTGCTAAAATTTCTTCATAGGTTTTCATGATACGTTCCTCCTACTCTTCATCATCGGTCCACTGACCGTCGTCATCGCCATCGGCCCACTGGCCGCCTGCGCGGATCTGTATTGCAAATTCTCTTCCGGCTGTCACGGGATCCTCCGGATCGGCTGCGATCCAGTCGGTCCACCACTGACCGGAGATTTCGTCATAATATAAGGCCCAAAGTTCCAGGCCGTCCTGATCCCCTTCGGCATACACCGTAGTGATCGGATTCGGCTCTTGGATCTCGTATAAAAATCCCTGCATCGCCATGGCTTCCACCACGTTCACACTTCCAGCCCCCATCGGCGGTACGATCTCTTCCTGAGTGAAGATGGCCCTCGCCCGGTGTTCCAGTCCGAGGCATCGCAGCTCCCCATACCCGACGATCACACCACCGTACTCATCCTGACCGTCGATCATGGCCAGGATGTCATCCAACGCTCCTTCGACGATTTCCAGTTCACAGTCCGGGAACATCTCCTGGGCCTGCAATTCCTGGATCATCAACGCCTGCCGCATATCGGTGCAGGCCAGGATCTTCGATTCGTCCAGTCCAAGGCTGTTGGCAGTTTCGGTCAGCAGCGGATCCTGTTCCGTCCGGGCTGCCAGAACCAAAGCTTCCAGCGGATTGGAGTTTTTGCGGATCAGAGTCGCTTCGGCTGCGTGGTCCAGAAACATGGCTCGTACCGCAGGAAGCTCTCCCAGGCCGACCAGTTCACATTGCACGTCGAAGCCCAAAGCTTCCAGACGGCTCTTCCAGCTCTCTTCTCCGTCGCCAGCCAGATCTTTTTTTGCGTGAGCCCCTGCAGTCAGCATCAGCGGCTTGAGAGTGACGGTTTTCGCTTCCAGTCGCTCCGCGATCTGTTCCGGGCCGTATGCCCCTTTCATCGTCCCTACAAATGTGGTATTCCAGGGGATATCGCGGAATTTGCGATCGAACAGCCGGAAGGTTTCATCGCTGGAACCGCCGGTTCCATGGGCCACATAAATCGTCGCTTCCAAATTGCTTCCTAAAATCCCGGCCAACCGTTCCATATCCGTATGATTCCAGAGCAGCGGCTTTCCCAATCGCACCTTCATCGGCGCAGTGTCTCCGCTGACAAACCGGTTCACGACAATGCGAATTTTTTCGTATTCGCTTCCGTTGTTGATCAGCAGCGGCTGGACAACCACTTCACCGAACCCATTTCCGCCAAGTTCCTCTAAGCTTTCCTTTAAGGTCTCCACGCCGCTCACCATCTCGATCCAGCGATCCGGCCAGCGGTCAGCCCCCTCGGAAATGAACCAGTCTCCCAGGGGTTCGCGGACCTCGGGACGGATTCCTCCAAAGGTCACAAACAAAATGGCCCGTTTTATTATCATCGTAATATCTCCTTAAAATAGCAAAACGCTGTTCATGAGAACAGCGCATGGGAAAACTGCCGCGAACCTCTGCGGCGGTTTCTTATACACCTTCTCATCGTACGCAAGAAAATGCATCATCGATATCTTCAGGCAGGTCTTCTGACTCCGGGATCAACGCTGCATCTCATCTTCCCATTGCCCTTCGGCACACAGTGATTTTCAAGATGCGGCTCCTCCATTACAGCGGCGCGACCGTGCGGGACTTTCACCCGACTTCCCTATTCTCCTGCATACGTGGTCCGGCATGATCTGACCGGCCCGCAGGCACCTGAACATACTTAAATTGTCGTCTTTAAGATCGGATCCCGGATGTTCGAAATCGCAGGGACCGCTCGATAGTTCCATTATAGCGCAGCCATCCGGATTTCTCAACCCTAAACCGAAGGGGATTTCTATAGGTGCACAGCCCAGTTGAAGTTATCCTCTGTCGAATTTTGTTGAAGTTCCGCGGAATTTGACGAGCGATTGGGGATGGGTTTTGTCGTTTTTTCGTGCTACGCTGAACTTACAACTGAATACAGTGATGACGACTTCATCACGAAAAATCCCCACAGAACGCAACGTTCGTGGGGATTTTTTTAGAAGTACTTTTTAAACACTTTGTAGTTACTGAAGCCCGGTTTATCCAGGACGGTCATGATAATGGAATCAAAATGATGGCCCTTTTCATCCAGTAAATCAATCCAATTCTGCGCCACTTCATCAGGATCGTTCTGGAACACACCGCAGCCAAAGGCTCCTAAAATCAATGTCTTACAACCCTTTTCCGCAAATAGGTCCAAAACCAAGCCCATGCGATGCTTCATCACGCGGCGAGCCACAGCTTCATTTTCACGACGGTATCTCACCTGACCCATGTTCACCGCAGGCGCTGTCAGCACGTTGGTCTTCACCGGCTCATCCAAAAACCGATACTGCGAATCGCGGAAGAACGTAACTCCGCTGTAGATCATGTGATCCGTATACATTTTGGACCGCACCTTGGCATTTTCATCGTAATAGGGTGTGACGATCTGATTTACATATAGATTCGAACAATAGGCAATGGCTTCTTCCTGAGCCATGGCTCCGTTTAAAAATCCACCGCCTGCATGGTGGGCCGACGCGAAGTTCAATACGCCCACGCGGGCCATCTCCACACCTTCCTCTGCAAGACGAAGAACGGTGTCGACCACGCCTTCATCCACGCAGACGATCTCCGGTTTCGCAGCCGTCCCCTCCTTCACCGCCAGTTTCTCATTCAGCGCTTCCAGCTCCTTCGGTCGCCAAAACTCCGTCTCCAACGTTGGATCAAAGCTTACTTCCTTTCCACGCGCCGTTACATACTTCCCCTTCTTTGAAATCTCCACGGTCTCCGCCGCGATCTTGATTCGTTCCTCTCTGTTGGCCATAATAGTACCCCCTTGTTCATTTCGACTTTATTGTACCATAAGTATAATAGAAGCCACAGCTTAGATTTTCGGAGGTGCGATTTCATCTCCGTACCAAAAAACACAAAGCCCCCGCTGTTAAAATGCAGGGGGCTTCTTTCCTTAAAACAATTTCGTATATTCTGTCTGGGTATCCGCAATGTGATAAATGTACACGATATCCTCAATTTGTCGGTAAATCGCCACATGTTTTTCACAAATCACCATTCGAAAACCATAGTGATTCAACCATCCATCCGGAGTCAGCGAGCCCGAATCCGGATACAGCTCTAAACGTTCAATCACAGATAAGATGTGGTCCACTACATTCATTGCCGTTTCTGAACCAAATTGAATCATATACCAATCTTCAATTTTTTTCAGGTCTTCCCATGCCGTCGGAAGAATTTCGACTCTATAGGCCATGAATTCTCTCCTTCAGCTTTTTTCTTGCTTCACTTACACTCAATGTTTCTTCTTTGTTCAAGCGTTCTTGTTCTGCTTGTAGCACTTTTTCTCGCAACTTCAGCATTTGTTCCCTCTTTTCAAAAGCGTCAATATTCATAAAGACGCCATCCCCTTCGCCATTTCTGGTAATGTAAATTGGCTCCTGTGTTGTCTTTGCCAACTCGGAAATCGAATTATAATCATTTCGTAACGATGCGGAAGCTTTGATAATCATAGCCGAACCTCCATATATCAAAATTCTGATATAATTATATCATCTTTCTCCACATCAGAAAAGACTTTCTCTTCTTTTATCATTTCATATTTCTATCATTATTTCAAGAAAATTCCTTCGACAAATTCCGACACGTCTTCTTCAACAAAACTCACGGGTCTGCTCCTCAAAATCGCATTCTTTTTTCAGCCGGGTTCCGAGACGCAAGCTATCGCGATCCACCCTACACATTTCTTAATGTCCGCAACCGCGCGGTTGCGGGAACTTGGTGGTATGCAACTACCGATCTTGTTATAATAAAATCAAATTCAAAAGGAGGTCTTTTATATGTCACTTGGTCAACAAATCAAATGCGCCCGCGAAAAGAAAAAATGGTCTCAGGAAGATCTTGCAGATCAATTGGGAAT
>JAFUQN010000151.1 GCA_017472365.1 Bacillota bacterium | reverse complement strand
CGGCCCGGTTGTCGTTTTTGTCGTGCTCTCATTTTCTTTTCTTTTGAGGACTGTAACGAGGATCCGGTAGTTTTAGGAAGTGATTTATTGATTTCGAGGAACAAAAGAAATATTTTGTCCCATACATTGCGAGACTGCTGGGAAAATCATTCAAAAGGAGGAATGAAGAATGAAAAGAAGGATGATGGCAGTCCTGCTGACTTTATGTATGGTACTGTCCATGTTCCCCGCTGTGACATTCGCTGCAGGGACCGGCTTTGACGATATGGATGGCCATTGGGCTGAAACCATCGTTGAGACCTGGGCTGGCCGCGGCGTTGTCAGCGGCGTTGGTGACAACAAATTTGCTCCCGATAAGACTCTGAGCAGAGCAGAACTTGCGCAGGTGATTGCGAACCTGCTGAAGCTGGTTCCTTCCAAAAATGCTCCGAAGTTCGATGACGTGGATGGTGGTGCTTGGTATAGTACTGCAGTCGGCGCATGTGCTGAAGAGGACATCGTCAGCGGTATCGGCGGAAATAAATTTGGACCGGCGCTGACAGCGACCAGAGAACAGTGCATGACGATTTTCTGTAAGGTATTCGGTATCGAGCCGTTGGAAGATACCTCTGTTCTGAATCAGTTTGCCGATAAGGATTCTGTATCCAACTGGGCAAAGGGATATGTGGCAGCCTTGGTGAAAGCTGGTTTTGTCAGTGGAACAAAGACGGGAATTGCAGGGGATTCCCCCATCAACAGAGCGTCTGTTTTAGCCCTGATGAACAATGTTGTCGGTGTTTATATCGATGAAGCTGGCGAATACGATCTGAAAGGCAAAGAAGTCAAGGGACTCGTTCTGGTTGTATGTGATGATGTAGATATCGTCAATGCAGCAGAAGGAACCATGATCGTAACCGGGCCCAATGCGGGCAATGTTACTGTAAATGGGGAAGCCGTCAAGGCAGATACCACTTTCGTTGTTAAGAAAGAAGAAACTGTCAGCGGCGGTGGCGGAAGCTCCAGACCGTCCAGACCGAGTGAACCGGAACATGAATGTACTTTTGGTGAATGGGAACCGAACAACGACGGAACTCACTCCAGAGCATGTGAATGTGGAGAAACCGAAACTGCAGACTGCGTTTTGGGCGATGTATACACCAGTGATGGTGAAGGAAATCACACCAGAGAATGTGAAATCTGTGGTTATATCGAAGAAGAAGCCTGCGAATACAGCTGGGATAAGTGTGTAAAGTGCGAATATGCAGATGGCGACTTCCATATCTCCACTGTGGAAGAACTGACCAGTTTTGCGGCTATCGTAAATAATGGCAATGATTTTACCGGAGAAACGGTTGTACTGGAAGATGACATTGATCTGGCTGACGTGGAATGGACTCCCATCGGTAATACGGCGAATAAATTCAATGGTACTTTTGATGGCCAGGACAATACGATTTCCAACCTGACCTGTGAAGGCACTGAATTTGTGGGTCTGTTCGGACGTATCTGGACCGGCGCTGTGATCAAAAACGTAGCGATGGAAGATGTTGTTCTCAGCGGCAACCACTTCGTGGGTGCTGTTGTGGCTCATTCCTACGGCGATGTGATCGATTGTTCTGTAGACGGATTCGAAATCGTTGTAACAACAAATAATGTTGCGGCGGAAGGAGAAGAACCGGCTTATGATAACGGCGACAAGGTCGGCGGGATTGCCGGATGGGCAAGCTGCGGAGAAATTACCGGATGTTCTGTTTCTGACGGTACCATCGCTGCTTATCGTGATGCAGGTGGTATCTTAGGCGCAAGTATCAACGATGGTTCTTATACCGACGTAACAGAATGTTCTGTATCTGATGTGACTATTACAATTGACCAGACTGAAAATGGTTATGGCTACAAAACACCGAACGCCGCTGCAATAGTAGGACGTGTCGGCGGTACAGAAGCCGATAATTCGGAAGAAAATGTAACGATCGATATTACTCTGGCTCCGCTTCCCGGAGAAGATGGGGAAGAACCGAAGCCGGTTATTGCAGATGTCAATGGAACTCCGTATACGGATCTGCGTGAAGCAACAGATGCTGCAACAGCAGGTCAGACTGTAGTAATGTTTGATGATGCGACCGTTCAGGGTGGAACCGGTGGATATGGTGTTGCAGGTCTTGTATTAAAGCCCGGTGCAACGATCGATGGTCAGGGAAATGTTCTGACTGTTGAAAATGCAAATGGCACATGGAATTGTGCGGTTTACACCAATGGCGGTACGATCAAGAACCTGACGATCGGAGGCGCATTCAGAGGTATCTTTACTTCTGGTTTAACAGAAGCTTTATATGTAGACAACTGCGTAATCGATAATGTATGTTATACATTCAATGCAGATGGCGGTTTAGACAAGCCGGTTGAATTCACCAATTGTACAATCAACGGCCGGACCAGTTATTCTGGTACAAGTAAAGTTACTTTTGAAAACTGCTCCTTAGGTAAGGGAACTGGTGGGTATCAGTATGCTAATTTGGTTCCTTATACCGAAACATATATTTTAAATTCTGAATTCAGTGAAGGCTATAGTCTGTATTCTGGTTATACAGATAAAATCTACTTGTACGAATGTACAGTAGGTGGTGTCAAGGTTACCCAGGAAAATTTGGTAGAACTGTTGGGTGAAGGTGCGGAAAATGCGCATGTTCTGACAGTGGAAGATGGTGTGATCTACAGCGATGGCGGAACTGTACTGTATGGTCTTACCGCAGAATTCGATGCGGATGAGCTGGTTGTACCGGCTGGCGTTAAGGAAATCGGTGATCAGGCACTGAAGAACTCTTCCGTTTCTAAAGTTGTTCTGAATGAAGGACTGGAAGTCATTGGATATCAGGCTTTCAGCAAAACTGCAAATCTGACTTCTATTGAAATTCCTTCCACAGTAACTACAATCGGGGAAGCTGCATTCAGACAGAGTGGTATCGAAGAACTGACTATCCCGGTAACTGTGACCACAATTGAAGCGGGAGCTTTCCGCGATATGGCAAATCTGACAACGGTTACTGTAGAAGGGAATGCGGTTATTCCTAACTATGCATGGCGCTCCTGTCCGAATCTGGAAAACGTATTCATGCTCGGTGAAAATGTGACATTTGCCGGAACGAGCCAGGTGGCAACTCACAGTGATAACGGTAATGCAACCGGAATTACTTTCTATGTTGCAAACCAGGCTGTAGCTGATGCGCTGGCGGAAGCACAGGGTTCTGCTTACGGATACACTGTAAAAATTGTTGAAGAAGTAGTAGCTGAGGGTGTTTTGAAGACCGGTGAAAGAAGTTATGATGTGGTCGGTAAGGCTGGATTAATGAATATTAATGAAGCACTGTCCGAACTGTCTCATGGCGAAGGCAGAGGCCAGATTGTGAATCTGTGTACCGATGTGGACATGGATGGAGAAATCTGGACTCCGTTAAATTATATGTGGCTGACATTCAATGGTAACGGTCATACAATTTCTAATCTGGATTGTGCTACGGATGGTTATGTGGGTCGCAGCGGTTTCTACGCTTATGGCGGTGGCGTGACCATCAATGATCTGACTTTGGAAAATGTAACATCGTGTGGTACTCAGGCCGGTCTTTTCGCAGGCAGTGCAGAAGGATTAAAGCTGAATCGTTGTGTACTGAAGGGTGATAATTCCGTTACCTGGAAGCAGAACCCGGAAGGCAGCGAATACTTTGAATCTTGGAACGGTATTGGCGTAATCAGCGGCGTTGCTGCAAATATTACTCTCAACGATGTGGAAATTGCCGATGGCGCAACTGTTGTTGTGGATTATAACGGTATGACTACAGCGACCGGATGTAAGTTTGTGGATGTTTACACTGGGTTTATCAATGCTGCTACCGGTTCTGTAACTGACAATGGCGAAGTGGAATTGAAGAATGAATTCTCCTATGCATTTGAAAATACACAGACTCTGGAATCTGCTTTAGGAAGCATTGAGAATACACAGGGAACTGCAGTTCTGGATGTAGAAGATGCAGAACTGACTTGGGAAACCGGAAGTGGACATGGTTCTGCTCCGATGGTATCTGAAGAAGCAGAAGTAGAGGAAGTTGTTTTCGATGGTGGTGAAAATGGCGCGACTTTAACTGCAACCGGCGACGGCGTTGGTCCTATCCGTGCTGCAAATGGAGCGACTCTGATTTTCAAGAACATGACCATCGTGGACGAATCTGAATCTTACGATGAAAGTTCCTGGGAATTCGGATATCTGGAATTCGACGGTAAATTAAAGTTTGAAAATGTGATTTTCATGGATCCTATCCAGTTGGAAGATGGTGCAGAAGCTGAGTTCGTTAATTGTACATTTACAGGACAGGAATCTATGTATGGCGCATGGGTATGTGGCGGAACAGTAACCTTTACTGAATGTACTTTTACCGAATATCGCGGATTAAAGGTGCATGAAGATTACGGCACAGAAGTAGACAAAGTGGTTGTAGACACATGTCTGTTCGATCATCTTTCCAAGAAGCCGGGTATTGCACTGGGTAATCTGAACGCAGATACTGAGATTGTGATTCAGAACAGCATCTTTGATCATTGCCAGCCCGGAGATCAGGAACTGTATATGTATGAAACAGATACTGATATTACTACATTTACTTTTGAAGCAGTTGAAAATGAAATCATCAATGAATAATGGATTGGTGAATATTCATGTTCCCTGCAATTTTGAAGTCACTGCGAAAGCAGAAACGCGTGACGCAGATCCAATTAGCAAAGTCTCTTGGTGTATCTCCGGGGAATGTTGGTGACTGGGAAACGGGGAAAAGCTATCCCAGTTATCAGGCTTTGATAGCTCTTTCTGATTTCTTTGAAATCAGTGCTGATATCCTTCTCGGAATCCGCGAAAAAGAAGAAATGCCATCAGCCGGTGGATTTCTGGCAGAGCGGGAAGCGGAGCTGATTGCTATGATGAGACGGCTGGATGATCGTGACAGAAACGATTTATTTGATCTGGCATCGTTGAAATATATGCGAACATGCAAAGATGAATCTGCTTCATGACAGATGAGTACGAACTTGAAAAAGGGTTGTCCTATTCGACAGGGCAACCCTTTTTTGTAAAGTTTTTGTGGAAATAGTTTCGCCAACGATGATTAAAACCGGCACAATGGGGTATATAAATATCAAGAAAAGCGCTGAGGCGCAGTGATAGGATATTAAGGGAAAGAAAAAGAAGGGAGACCACATTATGTTAGATAAGAGAGTTGCTGAATTATTAAATGAACAGATCAATAAAGAATTTTATTCCGCATATCTGTATTTAGATTTCGCTGTATTCTATGAAGAACTGGGCTTGGACGGCTTCCAGAACTGGTATGAGATCCAGGCGCAGGAAGAACGTGATCACGCTCTGCTGTTCCTGAAGTATCTGCAGAACAATGGCGGAAAGGTAAAGCTGGGTGCCATTGCAATGCCGGATAAGGAACTGAAGGATAAGATGGATCCGCTGCAGTTTGCTCTGGAACACGAAAGATATGTAACCAGTCTGATCAACGATATCTATGAAGCTGCTTACAATGTGAAGGACTTCCGTACCATGCAGTTCCTGGATTGGTTTGTAAAGGAACAGGGCGAAGAAGAAAAGAATGCCGAAGACATGATCAAGAAGATGGATCTGTTCGGAGACGATGCTAAGAGCCTGTATATGCTGAACAGCGAAATGCTGGGAAGAGTTTATACCGCTCCGTCCTTAGTTCTGGACTAAAAGAAAGAATAAGAAAACCCCGGAGGTTGCTCCGGGGTTTTTGTGTGCGATTAAATCAATCCCATCATTCTTAACAGCCAGATCCAAAAGGTCATGGTGACTGCGGAGAATAAGGTGGATACGACGACGATGCTGGAAGTCAGGACGGCGTCGCCGCGCATGTTTTTCGCCATGACGTAACAGGAGACGGTGGTTGCCGTACCGGTCATGATCAGGATGGCGATCAGCTTGTCGTGAGTATAGCCCATGGCGATGGCCACGGGGAGAAACAGAGCCGGGAAGATCACCAGCTTAAAGGCGGTGGCCCACAGGGTAGGCTTGATACGGTTGATTGCCTTGCGGCCGTCGAAGTCAGCTCCGATACAAAGCAGAGCCAACGGAGATGTTAAACCGCCGATATTGGCGATGGTTTTGTTGATCATCACGGGAAGCTCGAAACGGAGGATTGCAGTGATGAGGCCCAGCATGATCCCGATGATCAGGGGATTCGTTACGATTTTATAAAGGGAATCCTTTACCAGTGCACGGCCATCCAGCTTTGGTGCATTTTCCTCCGGCGGTGCGGAGAAAGTCAGGATGATCACAGACATCACGTTGAAAATCGGAACGGAAGAAGCGATCATCATGGGAAGCTGACCGACGTAACCGTAAAGGTTCATCATAAAGGCGATTCCAAGAATGGCTGCGCTTCCGCGGGCTGCGCCCTGACCAAAGGCGCTGACAATGGTCTTGTCCTTCAGGAACAGAATGGCCACACCCCAGGAAATCAGGAACATCAGGATGGAACCAATGATACAAAAGAGAACGAAGCCGGGGTCAAAGGTTCCATAGAAATCCGACGTGGAAATGTCGTGGAACAACAGGCATGGAGATGCTACGCGGAATACAAATTTATCCGCAACACCGGTAAAACTCTTGTTCAAAAGTCCTTTTTCACGACAGAACCAGCCCAGTACGATGACCAGGAATACCGGCATCGTAGCGTTCATTGCAAAAATCAGATTATCCACTTATTCTTCATCTCCTTCGAAAGTCATGATCACATCGAAAGAAGTATCATTCTTATCATTATTGTGGCCGGAGAAGAAGATGGAATTACCTTCATAGGCTTTTCCGATGGTAAAGCTGTCACGAGGACGGAGCTCCGATTCGAAATAGATTTCCATGTGCTTCAGCTGGCCCAGTCGCAGGACTTCATCCGGAGTCAGGGCGTCGTAGGCAAATTCGCTGTAGCGGCAGTTATTTACATGGCCCAGGATGTCCAGATAACTGTTTCTCACATTTCTGGTTTCGTAAGATTCGAATTCCATCTGGATTTTGCGGGTGGGTTTAGCTTCGAATAAGTATTCCGGATTGGGATCCGGGAGGGACAGCGGAAGGGTGTCCAAAACTTTGGGACGGGCAACGCTTCGCTTATTCACATCCAGAAGGATGGAGAATGTGACGCCCATAAAGACTACGTCGCCGTTCTTATCACGGAAGATCAGATCACGGCGGAAATAAGGACCTTTGATGGCGGTGTGCCATGTCTGGACGTACAGTGTTTCACAGCCGTTGACGGGGCGTACGATTTCCACATGTTGGGAAATCAGAGCCCAGGACAAGCCGTACTTAATAGTATCGTCGGCATTGATTTTGAAGCGGTTCAGGTGACGACCGGCAATGTCGGCAATCAGGAACTGATAAGCGTGGGGTTTCAGATGACCGTTTTCGTTCAGCTGGGAGACTTCCACGTCCACTTCATATACATGTTCTAATTCGGGGGATTTCATAATATATACTCTCTTTCATAGATAGATGAGCCAATACATTGGCTCATTTGGAAATGGTTAGCGGACATTTTTCTGTGCTTCGATCTGTTCGGCCAGCTCATTCAGGTAGACCCAGCGTTCCGTTTTTTCATCCAGCTGTTCTACAAGCGTCTGACGTTCTCTCGTCAGGTCATTGAGCTTTCCGTAATCGCTTCCGCATTTGTTCATCTGCTTGTCCAAATCAGCAATTTTCTCTTCCAGCGCGGCGATATCGTCGTCGATGGTTTCGAATTCCTTCTGTTCTTTGAAAGTGAACTTCAACTTTTTTGGACGGGCAGCCGCTTCGCTGTCGCCGGTGTTTGTGACTTCAGAGCCGGAAGATTTGGCGGATTGAGCCGCCTTGGCGGTTGCCGCGGCGAGGGCAGCTTCTTCAGCCAGTGCCTTTCGCGTTTCGGCCCAGTCGGTATAGCCGCCGGGATAGTGGGCGATGTGACCGCCGCCTTCGTAGACGAAGGTGCGGATAGCCATGCGGTCGATAAAGTGGCGGTCGTGGCTGACGGCAATCACTGCACCGGCGAAGGTGTCTAAATAATCCTCTAAGATGCAGAGGGTGTCAATATCCAGGTCATTCGTAGGCTCGTCCAGCAACAAGACGTTGGGCGCGCTCATCAGGATCCCCAGGAGGTACAGTCGGCGCTGTTCCCCGCCGGACAGGCGGCCGAGGGGAATGGAATGCATGTGAGGCGGGAACAGGAAACGTTCCAGCATCTGCGATGCACTGATAACACCGCCTTCAGTGCGAACGTTCTGAGCGATATCACAGACGTAGTCGATGATGCGCTGAGACTTATCCATGTGTTCGTTTTCCTGGGAGAAATAACCGATTTTCACGGTTTCACCGATTTCCACCGTACCGCTGTCGGGAGCCAGTTCACCGCAGATCAGCTTCAGAAGGGTGGACTTTCCGGCACCGTTTTCGCCCAAAATACCGATTCGGTCGTTTCGCAGAACGGTATAGGTGAAGTCGGAGATGATGATTTTATCGTCGTAGGCTTTGGATACGTGTTCCAGTTCGATGATTTTCTTTCCTAAGCGGGAAGCTACAGAACTCATTTCCACAGCGGAATCGTCGATGACCAGTTTTCCTTGTTCCAATTGATGGAACCGTTCGATTCGGGCCTTGGCTTTGGTAGTCCGGGCCTGGGCACCGCGGCGGATCCATTCCAGCTCGCGGCGGTATAAGGTACGGCGCTTCCGTTCGATGGCCTGAGCCATTTCTTCTCTGGCAGCGCGGTTTTCCAGATAGGTTTCAAAGTTTCCTTCGTGGCGGTACAGTTCGCCGCCGGTCAGTTCCAGGATCACATTGGTGACGCGGTCCAGGAAGTAGCGGTCGTGGGTGACCATGAAGATCGCTCCGCGGTATTTCTTCAAAAATCCTTCCAGCCATTCCACTGTATCGCTATCGATGTGGTTGGTGGGTTCGTCCAGGATCAGGATGTCCGAGGGATTAGTAAAGATCCCCGCCATGGCAACCCGCTTTCGCTCGCCACCGGAGAGGGTCCCCATCTTCGCGTCGAAGTCATCAATTCCCAACTGATGCAGCATAGACTTGCAGCGGAAATCGCCCTCGGCCAGGACTTCCGGCCACAGATAGCTGACAGCCTGTTCCAGAACGGTCTTGTCCGGATCGCAGACGGGAGCCTGGGGAAGGAAGCCGATACGAACGCCGCCGGTGAGGACGATCTTTCCGTCGTCCGGTTCTTCGATTCCCGCAGTGATTCGAAGCAGTGTGGATTTTCCTGTTCCATTAACACCGATGAGACCGATTTTGTCGCCCTCGTTGATGGCATAGGAGAGCTTTGTCAGAAGCGGATCTACGGTGTAGGATTTTGATATATCAGTAGCGTTGAGTAAAATCAATGCATTGTCCTCCTTGAAAATACAAGTATCATATTATTCTATAATATCTTTCGGGATGTGGTCAATGGAAAAATATCGTTGATTGTCAGTGGGTCAAGCTGATATAATATATATTGGATTATTGGGCATCCGGGAGAGCGGATGCTGACGATAAACGAGTGACCTAAAGGAGGAAACATAATGAAAGCTGGATTTATCGGCCTGGGGATCATGGGAAAACCCATGGCCATGAATATTGTAAAAGCGGGGAAAGAACTGATGGTTTACGACCTGAATGAGACCGTGGTTCAGGAACTGGTGGACCTGGGTGCAAAGAAGGCTACCATCGAAGAAATCGGTACGCAGTGCGATGCAGTATTTACCATTCTTCCCAACGCCGGAATCGTACAGAACGTGCTGTTTGGTGAAGGCGGCGTGGCAGAATACATGGCGAAAGAAGGCTCTGCAGCATCCAATGGCGGTGCCGTGGTCTGTGATATGAGTTCCGTAACTCCCGGTGAATCCAGATTCTGCTATGGAAAGCTGAAGGAAATCGGTGTGGGCTTCGTGGATTCTCCTGTCAGCGGCGGTGAACCGAAGGCCATCGACGGAACCCTGGCTTTTATGGCTGGCGGTGATGAAAAGGATTTCGATGCGCTGAGTGAATATTTCGATGCCATGGGAAGTTCTGCTCTGCTGGTTGGCCCTTCCGGCTCTGGAAGCATCGCCAAGCTGGCAAATCAGGTCATCGTAAACCTAAATATTGCTGCGGTTTCTGAAGCGTCTGTGTTAGCCACGAAAGCAGGCGCCGATCCGGAAAAGGTATATCAGACAATCCGCGGAGGCCTGGCCGGCTCCACGGTCATGGATGCCAAGGTTCCCATGATTCTGGATAGAAACTTCAAGCCGGGTGGTACCATTACCGTTAACCACAAGGACATCAAGAACGTTATGGCTACTGCTCATGCGGAAGACGTTCCGATGCCGCTGACCAGCCAGCTGTTTGAAATCATGCAGGCTCTCCGTGTCAGCGGTCATACCGGTGATGACCACAGCGGTATCGTTCAGTACTTTGAACAGCTGGCCGATATCCAGGTAAAACGCCCGGAGGAATAAAATGAAAGAAGTGAAACGAATCAGTGCGGATATTCTGAAGACATTCCCGGCGGTGGATGAAGCTGCTGTGGAAGCTATGCTTCAGGAAGAAGTACGTAAGAACGATAAAAAAATCGTGGTCCTGGACGATGATCCCACCGGGGTACAGACAGTCCATGACATCTCTGTGTATACCGGATGGGATCTGGACAGTATCCGCGAAGGATTTGCGGAAGAGGGAAAGCTGTTCTACATTCTGACCAATTCCCGCGGACTGACGGTTGCGCAGACCACGCAGGTCCACGAAGAGATTGCCCGCCGTGTGGCCCAGGTGTCCAGAGAGACGGGAAAGGATTTCATCCTCATGAGCCGCAGCGATTCCACGCTGAGAGGTCATTACCCTCTGGAACCGCGCCTTTTGAAGGATATCGTGGAAGAAGAAACGGGGATGACCATCGACGGCGAAGTGATGTGTCCTTTCTTTAAGGAAGGCGGCCGTTTCACCATCGACGATGTGCATTATGTAAAGTACGGCGATGAGCTTGTTCCGGCCGGTGAGACCGAATTTGCGAAGGACAAGACCTTCGGTTACAAGGCTTCCGACATCAAGGAATACATCGAAGAAAAGACCGGTGGGGAATTCAAGGCGACCGATGTGACCAGCATTTCCCTGGAAGATATCCGCAGACTGAACATCGACAAGATCGTGGATCAGCTGATGAACGTGAACGGATTCAACAAGATCGTGGTCAATGCCATCGACTACGTGGATGTGAAAATCTTCTGTGTGGCGCTGTACAGAGCTATGGCCCAGGGAAAGCATTTCATGTTCCGTACGGCTGCGGCCATCGTGAAGGAAATCGGCGGGATTTCGTCCCAGCCCCTTCTGACCAGAGCGCAGATGATCACCAAGGAAACGAAGAACGGCGGCGTCATCGTGGTGGGCTCTCACACAGAAAAGACCACCCGCCAGCTGGAAGAACTGAAGAAGATTCCGGGTATCGTTTCCATCGAGTTCGACTCCGATTTGGTTTTGGACGACGAAAAGTTCGCGGAAGAAACCAAGCGTGTGAGAAGGCTGATCGAAGAGACCATCGCCGGCGGAAAGACGGCGGTTGCCTATACCAGAAGAAAATTACTGGTTATTGAAAACGATACGAAGGAAGATGCGCTGGTACGCTCGGTGAAGATTTCCGATGCGGTCCAGTCCCTGGTGGGCGAATTGACGGTGGAACCCAGCTTTGTCATTGCCAAGGGCGGGATCACCTCCAGCGACGTTGGTACCAAGGCGCTGCGAGTACGCAGAGCCAACGTTATGGGTCAGATCCGTCCCGGAATTCCGGTATGGCAGACCCGTTCTGAAAGTAAATTCCCGAATACACCTTATGTTATCTTCCCAGGCAATGTGGGAGAGGACGTTACCCTGAGAGAAGCGGCTGAGATTTTGATGCAGCCGTAATTGATAGATAAAAAGAGGAGATTACAATGGACTACAATAAATTAGCCAATCTGCTGTTTCCCCAGATTAAGAAGACTCCCGCGGATTACGAAGCCATCTATCCGCCGAGAAACCTGCCGGAAGGCGCCAAGGTGACCCGTCTGGGCCCCAGCCCCACCGGTTTCATCCACCTGGGAAATCTGTACGGTGCTTTCGTTGACGAACGTTTGGCTCACCAGAGCGGCGGCGTTTTCTTCCTGAGAATCGAAGATACCGACGATAAGAGAGAAGTACAGGGTGCGATTCCCATGCTGATCCAGGCTCTGCATCACTTCGGCGTTAACTTCGACGAAGGTGCAACCATGAACGGCGAAGTGGGTGACTACGGTCCCTACCAGCAGAGCAAGCGCGGTGAAATCTACCAGTGCTTCGCTAAGTACCTGGTATCCCAGGGCCTGGCATATCCCTGCTTCATGACCGAAGAAGAAATTGCTGCAGTTCGTGAAGAACAGGAAGCGAAGAAGGTAAACCCCGGAATCTACGGTGAATATGCGAAGTGCAGAGATCTGAGCTTCGAAGAAGTTGTGGACAGAATCAGCGACGGTCAGGAATATGTTATCCGTTTCAAGTCCAACGGAAGTCTGGAAAACCACTTTACCGTGGTGGACGCCATCCGCGGTGAGCTGACCATGCCGGAAAATGACCAGGACGTAGTTATCCTGAAGAAGACCGGAATTCCGACCTACCACTTCGCACACGTTGTGGACGACCATCTGATGAGAACCACTCACGTTGTTCGTGGGGAAGAATGGCTGAGCTCCCTGCCTATCCACGTGGCTCTGTTCAACGCCCTGGGTTGGGAACTGCCGACCTACTGCCACACCACCGTTCTGATGAAGATGGACGGTGAAACCAAGAGAAAGCTGTCCAAGAGAAAGGATCCGGAACTGTCTCTGGAATACTATAAGCAGGAAGGCTACCACCCGCTGGCTGTCCGCGAATACCTGCTGACCATCCTGAACTCCAACTACGAAGAATGGAGAATTGCCAACCCGGATGCCCCTGCAGAGGACTTCCAGTTCACTGCAGAAAAGATGTCCAGCTCTGGTACGCTGTTTGACCTGGACAAGCTGAACGATATCTGTAAGGACGTTTTAGCAAAGATGTCCGCAGAAGAAGTGCTGAGATATATGCTGGATTGGGCAGAAGAATACCAGCCGGCTATCGCAGCCATGATGAAGGACGATCCGGACAAGATGATCAAGATCTTCTCCATCGACCGCGGCGGTGACAAGCCCAGAAAGGACCTGGTATACTGCCGTCAGATCTTCCACTTCATCAGCTACTTCTTCGATGATCACTTCATGATCGAAGACGATTATCCGGCGGAAGTGTCCATGAAGGATGCCAAGGCGATCCTGAATCGCTACTTCCAGGAATACGATGAAAACGACGACAATCCGGCATGGTTCGAAAAGATGAAGGCCATGGCAGGCGACATGGGATATGCCATCAAGCCCAAGGACTTCAAGAAGAATCCGGACCAGTACAAGGGCCACGTTGGTCACGTTTCCAACGTTATCCGTCTGGCAATCACCGGCCGAACCAATTCTCCCGATCTGTGGCTGATCCAGCAGATCATGGGTAAGGAACAGGTTCGCGGGAGAATCGCTCAGGCATTCCAGGATATCGGCTAATAAAATCAGGCTTATATGAGCCAATCAAAAATTGAACAATGAATATAAAACCGCGCGATCCCGTAAGGGGTCGCGCGGTTTGCGTATAAAAATTATTTCACTGGTCAAATTATTCTGACCGGGAAAAATATCACTTGTTGTTAATTCAGAAGGGGAAAGAAAAATGAAGATGAATGTATTGGTGACGCTGGATGCAGGGTATTTACATCCACTGACGGTGATGCTGCGGTCGCTCCTGGATAATCACCGCGGGAGCCGTGGAGAAAATGCCTAGGAGTTCGATGTGTATGTGATGAATTCCAGCTTAACGGCGGAACATTTGGAACAAGTTCGCTGCGGCATAGAATTGTACTGCGGTGCAGAAGAAACAAAACGATTGAATCTGATTGATGTGAAGGTAGAACGGTCGATGCTGGAAGATGCGCCTATTACTGATCGATATCCGCAGGAGATGTATTACCGGATTTTTGCCGCAAAGTTTTTACCACAGGATCTGGAACGGGTGTTGTATCTGGATCCAGACATGGTGGTCATCAATTCTCTGGGAGGATTGTACTGCATGGATTTGGGAGATGACTGGTTTGCTGCGGCATCCCACGTGGGCCCGGTTCTGGAGAAAATCAATGAGTTGCGCCTTCAGTCGGAAGAGCCGGGACCGTACATCAATTCCGGAGTCATGCTGATGAATCTGGAAGAGCTTCGGAAGCATCAGGATATTCAACAGGTATTTGAGTATATCAGACGAATGAAGGATGCATTGATTTTACCGGACCAGGATGTGATCAGTGCACTGTATGGCGGAAAAATCCGGGAAATCGACCACTATCGGTACAATATGACAGAACGAATCCTTCGTGTTCAGCAGCTCCCGGGTGTGGCGGGGCTTCAGAATCTTCAGGGAATGGATCCGATCGATGTAAAGTGGATTTGCAAAAACAGCTGTGTGATCCACTATATCGGGAGAAATAAGCCTTGGAAGGAGCGTTACAGCGGGAAATTGGATTTCTTTTATCATTGGTACAACAGAATATAGAAATAGAAAAGCCGCGAGCATCAGATGATGATTGCGGCTTTTGAAATATAATATGCAATGATATTCTTTGAATTATTTTCTGGACAAGACTTCATAAATCTTTTCGATATCATATTCAGGTTCATACTGTTTTGCGGCCTGGCAAATAGAATCAATCGAGGCAAAATCTTCTTCTAATTCATTTGCAATGGTAACAGAATCCTTGTTTTTATAAAGCTTTTTACAAACCTGAGAGATCAATTTTTTATCTGCACCAATTGTTTCGCCTTCCGCACGACCTTCCGCACGACCTTCCGCACGGCCTTCGGCTAATCCTTCTTTTCGGGCATGAGCTTTCATGGTGGCGAGATCATGGAGAAACTTTTCATGGGCTTCTGCCATTTCACGCATTTCCTGTTCAGCGCTGATTTCTTCCAAAATGGGTTTCGTCAAATCCAACACCCCCTTTTCATAATTCAGAAGCTGTTCGATATACTCCAAATGATGTTCGTCCGCGGCATATTTGAAATAAGCGCCTAAACGTTCATGGGGAGTCATTTTGTCGATGGATTTCGACGTAAGATCGATTTTTCCGAGCTCCAGAAAGTGGATTTGTGTCATATCGCTCAATACATGGTTTGTGTCTTTTTCTTTCAGAACAAAAGAACTGAAAGCGTGATCAAATTGGGAAAACAACGTCCCATCCACAATACTGATTACGATCGTTTTCTTAATTCTATCATAGTCTTCACCGATTTCCAATGAATCATTGATCAATTTTCCCATATAGAAAATGGAGCGATTTACATAATCGCTTAAATGATGGACCTGCATCTCCAAATCCAGAAGTTCCCCGCTGTTGAGACGAACTTTGACATCCATCACGATTTCCTTTTCTTTTGCATGTGTACGATAGCTGAACGGATTTTCGCAGCGAAGCCAGACGATAGGATCGGTCTCCCTTTGAAGAAGACGATTCAACAGAGCCATCAAAGCTGCATTACTTTCGGTGGTGTTTCTTCCATATACAGCCTTAAAAACCAGGTCGTTGGTCAATGGCAATAATCTGGTAGTAATTCTTCTGTCGTTTGTCATTATAATACCCCTTTCGAAAAAAGAATAACCTTGTAGTACAATTATCTCATATCGAAAAACGTCGAATCAACCAAATATTTCCAACAAATATCAACGAGATTCGACAGGAATGTCGAATTATTGTCTTCTTTGAATTAACTTGATAAATTCCTTTTCTTTTCTGTGACGTTCTTGTATAATATAACAGAATATGAAATCAGAAGCGCAGGTGGAACGCGAAGCGTTTGCCGCAGAAAAAATGAGGTGAAACCAATGAGCTACAAGAAAGAGTTTATCGAATTTATGGTGCGTTCCGGCGTACTGACCTTTGGTGATTTTGTAACTAAGAGCGGTCGTAACACACCGTACTTCGTAAATACAGGAAATTATAAGACTGGGATGCAGGCTGCTCAGCTGGGTAAGTTCTACGCCAGCTGTATCATGGATAACATGAAAGCTGGAAAGATCTCTGAAGACGTTGTTGCGCTGTTCGGACCGGCTTACAAGGGCATTCCTCTGGCTGTATCCACTTCCATCGCACTGGCTACCGAATATGATAAGGACCTGAACTACTGCTTCAACAGAAAGGAAGTTAAGGACCATGGCGAAGGCGGTAAGATGGTAGGTTACAAGCTGCAGGACGGCGATAAGATCCTGATCACTGAAGACGTTATCACCGCAGGTACCGCTGTTCGTGAAGTAATGCCGCAGCTGAAGGCTTGTGCTGACGTGAAGGTGGAAGGTCTGGTCATCTCCGTTGACAGAATGGAAAGAGGCCAGGGTGAAAAGACCGCGATCCAGGAAATCGAAGAAGAATTCGGCATCAAGGCATATCCCATCGTAACCGTTCGTGAAGTTATCGACCTGTTACACAACAATCCTATCGACGGAAAGGTATACATCGATGATGAAATGAAGGGTAAGATGGAAGCTTATTTGGAAAAGTACTGCGTAAAGTAGTATGTGACAACGCAATAAGGAAACGCGAAGACGCTTGGGAAACCGAGCGCCTTTTTCTTTTGTGAAGAGAACGTGAACTTTTTAGAAAAGATGTTGACAATGCAACAAGGTACAGATATAATACAGATAAATTAGTTAGATAAACTAACTAATTATCAAAATCGACAAAACGAATGAAATAGTTGAACGGATTTTGAAAATTGCGTGTGTTTGTGTTTGAGGGAGGAATGAAAATGGACATTTTTGGAGAAAAATTAAATGAACTTCTAGTGGGGGTTTACCGTCAGATCGAAAAAATCGAAGAAGAATCTCTGAAGGCGGTAGGACCGTCCAATCTGTCCATCAGCGAACTTCACTTATTGGAAGCTGTGGGAAAGGACCGTGAAAACGGCCGTACTGTCAGCGATATTGCGCAGGATCAGGATATTACACTTCCTTCTGTAACGGCGGCTGTGAATAAGCTGTCCAAGAAAGGATACGTGGAAAAGGTGAAGGCGGAACACGATGGCCGCGTGGTCTATGTGAAGCTGACCCGCCTGGGTCGAAAGGTGGATTCCGGCCACCGCAGGTTCCATCAGAGCATGGTCCGCAGTTTGTCCAGAGATCTGTCCGATGATGATAAGAAAATCCTGGTGGAAGCTATGGATCATCTGAATCAGTTCCTGTATCACAAGATCGAAGAGATCGAAGAAACCAACGCCCGAAAGGTGGCTGAGGCCGCCGCTTCGGAAGAATAAGAAAACGGAGAATCAAAGCAATGAGCTTTTCTATCATAGGGACGGGGAGCAAGTCTCCGTCCCAGATCAAAACCAATGACGACCTGGCGCAGGTCATGGATACCAGCGATGAATGGATCCAGTCGAAGACGGGGATTCGGGAACGCCGTATCTTAGGGGAAGAAACCATCACCGATCTGGTGGTGGAATCCTCGCTTCTTGCCCTGGAGGATGCCGGAGTTCAAGCGAAGGAACTGGACCTGATCATCTGCGCCACTGTTACGTCGGATTATATTACGCCGTCCATGGCCTGTATCGTACAGCGCCGGATCGGAGCAAACTGCCCGGCTTTCGACATTTCTGCCGCATGTGCCGGGTTCTTATATGCCTGGGATATTGCTGATGGATATTTTATCCGTAAACCTGACAGTAAGATTCTGGTGGTAGGTGCGGAAGCCGTATCGAAGCTGGTGGATTGGAATGACCGATCCACGGCGGTGATCTTCGGCGATGGTGCTGGAGCTGTGGTCTTAGGCCGCGGTGAAGGCCTGAAGGCTGTGAAGCTGAACACCAGAGGGGATGAAACTGCACTGTATGCCAAGTACAAAAAGGGAAATTGTCCATTCCGCGACAACGGTGTAGATGAGACCGGTCAGCCGGGAGGTCACGCCACTTTCCTTCATATGGAAGGACAGAGGGTATTCCAGTTCGCGGTGAGTTCCATGTGCCGCGATCTGAAAAATATCGTAAAACAGGCCGGACTGGAACTGGATAATGTGGATTATGTCTTACCACATCAGGCCAACCAGCGGATCATCGATTACGCCATCAGCCGGTTACCGCTGGCTCCTGAAAAGTATCTGGGAAACATCGCTTACCGCGGAAATACATCAGCAGCAGCCATTCCCATCCTTCTGGATGAATTTGCGAAACAAGGACAGTTCAAAAAAGGCGACATTTTAGCCTTCTCATCCTTCGGCGCGGGCCTGACTTCTGCGGCGGCCATTCTGGAGTGGGATAAATAAGTTACAAACGAGGGCAACCGGCTTTGCCGGGTTGCCAGCGTAAATATAACATCAAGAGCGGCGTCTGCCGCGATAAAAAGGAGAACAAACAATGAGCATTTTTGAAAGAGTAGTAAAGGTATTAGTTGACGCTAAGGACTGCGATGAAGCAGCGGTAAAGATGGAAAGCACCTGGGCTGAACTGGAACTGGATTCCCTGGACACTGTGGAACTGGTGATGAATCTGGAAGACGAATTCGGCGTACAGCTGGAAATGAACGAAAGTCTGAAGACCGTAGGTGACGTGGTAGCAGCCATCGAAGCTCTGCTGTAATCGTCAAAACAAGGGTGAGGGAAGAGAAACAGAAAGGAAACAAACATGATCAAAACGCCGATTTGTGAATTATTTGGAATTGAATATCCCGTATTCCAGGGCGGAATGGCATGGATCGGTGATGCGGAACTGGCTGCTGCAGTGTCCAACGCCGGTGGCCTGGGAATCATCTCTGCGATGAATTCCAGCGGAGAACGACTGCGAAAGGAGATCCAAAAGGCCAAGTCCCTGACCGATAAGCCCTTCGGCGTCAACATCATGCTGATGAGTCCCCATGTAGAGGAAGTAGCCAAAATCGTTGTGGAGGAACAGGTTCCTGTGGTCACCACGGGAGCCGGTAATCCTGCGAAGTATATCCCGGCCTGGAAGGAAGCCGGAATCAAAGTGGTTCCGGTGGTCGCTTCCACAGGCGTGGCCAAGTTAGTAGCCCGGGCAGGTGCTGACGCTGTCATCGCCGAGGGCGGTGAATCCGGTGGTCACGTGGGAGAGCTGACGACTATGGTACTGGTACCGCAGGTATGCGATGCAGTGACGATTCCGGTCATCGCCGCAGGCGGGATCGGGGATGGACGCGGGATTGCCGCGGGGTTTATGTTGGGAGCCGTTGGGGTTCAAATGGGTACGAGATTTCTGGTAGCGAAGGAATGTAACGTACATCCGGTCTATAAGGAAAAGATCCTGAAGGCCAACGACATCGCTACCATGACTACGGGGCGACGGTTCGGACATCCGGTCCGCGTTCTGAAAACGCCTTTCGCCAAGGAATATCAGAGACTGGAATTTGACAGGAATACCACTGATGAACAGATGGAAGGCTATGCGGCGGGTTCGCTGCGGCTGGCTGCTGTGGAAGGCGATGTGAAACAGGGAAGCTTCATGTCCGGGCAGATTGCCGGGATGGTGAAGAAAGAACAGACAGCGAAGGAAATCATCGAAGAAATTTTTGAGGAGGCCGAAGCCGTTCTGGGAACATCGGGACGCTGGGTCGTAAAGTAGGTGGAGCACATGGGTAAAATTGCATTTGTCTTTTCCGGTCAGGGGGCGCAGTATCCCGGAATGGGAAAGAGCATTTACGACGCTTCGGAAGCAGCGCGTGAAGTGTTTCGGATCAGTGAAGAACTGCGGCCGGGAACGCTGGCACAGTGCTTCGAAGGAACCAAAGAAGAATTGTCTCAGACAGTGAATACACAGCCCTGCCTTTATACCGTGGATTTGGCAATCGCTTCCGCGGTGAAAGAAGCAGGAATTTGCCCCGATGCGGTGGCCGGGTTTTCTCTGGGAGAAATCGCGGCGCTGACCTTTGCGGGCGTGATGAATGAAAACGATGGATTTGAACTTGTAATGAAGCGCGGCCAGCTGATGAACGATGCCGGAGAAAAGAATCCGGGTGCCATGGCGGCGGTCATGCGGCTGACAACGTCACAGGTTATCGACTTGGCCGATGCATTTGGCGTGTGGCCGGTAAACTTTAACAGCCCGGCTCAGACCGTGGTTGCCGGACCGAAGGAGAAGATGCCGGAGTTCCTGGCTGCGGTGAAAGCCCGGCGGGGGATGGCGGTCCCTCTGGCAGTCAGTGGGGCATTCCACAGTCCTTTGATGGCTGAAGCATCGGAGGGACTGGCAGAGGTGCTGAACTCCGTGGAATACCGTGAAGGATGGTGTTCTGTATATGCCAATGCAACAGCGGAACTGTATCCACGGGACCCGAAAGAAGCGAAAGGTCTGACAGCGTTACAGGTAAAATCTCCGGTCCAGTGGCAGAAAACCATCGAGGTCATGGTCTCAGAAGGATTTGATACCTTCATTGAGGTAGGAGCAGGAAAGACGCTGACCGGACTGATCAGGAAAATTGCGCCGGATGTAACGGCGATCAACATAGAAACAATGGAAGATCTGGAAAAGGAAGAACTGAAGAATGTTAAAAAATAAAGTTGCGCTGATCACCGGAGGAAGCCGCGGAATCGGAAAGGCAATTGCTTTGGCCATGGCGGCGCAGGGCGCAGATATTGCGGTGATCTACAGTGGAAATGAACAGGCGGCGCAGGAAACAGCAGATGAAATCCGTGCGATGGGATGCCGTTCAGAAATCTACCGCTGCAATGTGGCTGATTTTGAGGAAGCAGCGGCTACAGTAAAGGCGGTAATGAAAGAGTTCGGCACTGTGGATATTCTGGTGAATAATGCGGGAATCACCCGTGACAACCTGATCCTGATGATGAAGGAACAGGATTTTGATGAGGTCATCAACACCAATTTGAAGGGCGCATTCAACATGATCCGCCATGTCAGCGGGACTATGCTGAGAAAAAAGACCGGACGCATCATCAATATCACTTCTGTTTCCGGAATGATGGGAAATGCCGGCCAGGCCAACTATGCAGCAGCAAAGGCCGGAATGATCGGCCTGACCAAGACCACTGCCAAGGAACTGGCTTCTCGCGGGATTACCTGCAATGCCATTGCACCTGGGTTCGTGGAAACCGATATGGCGAAAAAGTTGGGTGACGAGGTCTTAGATAACGCAAAGAAAGCGATTCCTCTGGCACGTCTGGGTCGTCCGGAGGACATTGCCAACACAGCAGTTTTTTTAGCAACTGAAAACGCCTCTTACATCACTGGGGAAATCATCAAAGTAGACGGCGGGTTATACATCTAGCAGGAGGAAATTATGTTTGACTGGAATGGAAAAGGACTTTCCATCGGAGATCTGCATGTGAAAAGTCCCATTGTACAGGGCGGGATGGGGGTCGGTATTTCCGGCCATCGTCTGGCTGCTGCCGTTGCCAACGCCGGTGGAATCGGCGTAATCTCTGCGGTAGGTCTGGGTTATATGGGAAAGAAACTGGAGGACGAACAGCTGAAAGAACAGGCGGAACGGACCGGTGAAATCAAAAACATCACTATGTTCCGTCAGGAAATCCGTAAAGCCAGAGCACTGAGCAAGGGCTGTGAAGGAGCCATCGGTGTCAATATCATGGTAGCGATCACCGAATTCATCGATGCAGCGAAAGCTGCAGTGGAAGAAGGGGTCGATGTGATCTTCGCAGGCGCGGGACTGCCGCTGAATCTGCCCTCTGTACTGACAGAAGGATGTAAAACCAAGCTGGTCCCCATCGTATCTTCGGCGAAGGCAGCGAAGCTGATTGCCCGCAGATGGATGACAACATATCATTATGCACCGGACGGTTTCGTTTTGGAAGGACCGAAAGCCGGTGGTCATCTAGGGTTCTCGAAAGAACAGATCGAAGATCCGGAGTTTCAGCTGGAGACGCTGGTAGGACCTGTGGTGGAAGAAGCGAAGCGTATCGGAGAAGCAGCGGGAAAAGTCATTCCGGTCATTGCCGGCGGCGGTGTATTTACGGGAGAAGATATCGTAAAGATGATGGGACTGGGGGCTTCTGGTGTTCAGATGGCTACAAGATTTGTGGCCACAGAAGAGTGTGACGCGGATATTGCCTTCAAGGAAGCGTATGTAAACTGTAAACAGGAAGATATCGGAATCATCGAGAGCCCGGTGGGAATGCCGGGAAGAGCGCTGATCAACAACTTCCTGAAAGAAGCAAAAGCGGGTCTGAGACATCCGAAAATGTGCCCGAGACACTGCATCATTACCTGTAAGGAAACAGAATCGCCTTACTGTATTTCGTCTGCACTGATCAATGCCTGTTTCGGAAATCTGAACAGCGGATTCGCGTTTATCGGGGCGAATGGCTACCGGGTGGATAAGATCGTAAAGGTGCAGGAACTGTTCGATGAACTGGCAGAAGGATTTCAGAGAGCGCAGGGAATGAACCCGGCGGCGCCTCTGTGAAGGAGGATAAAGCAATGAGAAGAGTTGTGGTAACAGGGTTAGGAGCCGTTACTCCCGTGGGGAATGACGTAGAAACGTTCTGGAACAACCTGACCAACGGCGTATCCGGGATCGGTATGATCACAAAGTTTGATACGACGGATTATAAAGTGAAAATTGCAGCGGAAGTGAAAGATTTCGATCCGCTGTTATATATGGAAAAGGGTGAAGCGAGAAAAGAAGACTTGTTCTCCCAGTATGCAGTGGCTGCGGCGGCGCAGGCAATGAACGACAGCGGACTGAACGCTGTGGAAGGCGAAAAGGAAGTGAATATCGATCCGGAACGACTTGGCGTTTACATTGGCTCCGGTACCGGTGGGATGAACACGTTCCTGACCGAAACGGAAAAGCTGACAACCAGCGGCCCGAGAAAGGTATCTCCGTTCTTCATCCCGATGATGATTGGAAATATGGCGACCGGCAACGTGGCGATCCGCTGCAATGCCCAGGGCCCGTCCCTGCCGGTGGTGACCGCTTGTGCGACCTCCACCAACGCCATCGGGGAAGCGTTCCGTTCGATCAAGCACGGCTATGCGGATGCGATCATCGCCGGCGGTTCGGAAGCAACCGTGGTAACTCTGGCAGTGGCTGGATTTACCAACTGCATGGCACTGACACAGAGAAATGATATCGAAGCAGGTTCCATTCCCTTCGATAAGAGACGTGACGGTTTCGTCATGGGTGAAGGGGCCGGGATTATGATTCTGGAAGAGTACGAACATGCGGTGGCACGCGGAGCGAAAATCTATGCGGAAATTGCCGGCTATGGAAATACCTGCGATGCGCACCATATGACTGCACCCCATCCGGAAGGAAAGTGTGCAGCAAGAGCCATCCGACAGGCGGTGGACGAAGCCAATGCCTGGGATGTGGAAGGAAAGAAAATCTATCTGAATGCTCACGGTACCAGTACGCCGCTGAATGATAAGGGAGAAACCAAGGCCATCAAGACGGCACTGGGCGAAGAAAAGGCGTATCAGATCCACGTCAGTTCCACCAAATCCATGACCGGACATATGCTGGGCGCTGCCGGCGCGGTGGAAGCAATTGCTACCGTACTGGCACTGAAAAATGGTGTGATCCCGCCGACCATTGGATATAAAGAACCAGATCCGGACTGTGATCTGGACATTACACCGAATGTGAAGGTGGAAGCTGAATTGGAACTGGGAATTTCCACATCTTTGGGATTCGGCGGTCACAACGGCTGTCTGGTGTTCCGGACAGTGAAATAGAGAGGAAATATCTATGAAGATCGAAGATATCAAAGAACTGGTGAAGGTTTTGGAACAATCGTCTCTGAGTTATTTGGAAATTTCCCAGGGAGAATTCCAACTGAAACTGGGAAAGGGAGGAAGCAAAGAGCCGGTGATCAGTACAGCGGCTCCGGCCAGCGAAGCGATTGCTCCGGTAACAGCACCTGCAGCGACTGGTGAACCGGCGACACCTGCAGGCGGAATTCCGGTGAAGTCTCCCATGGTGGGAGTGTTCTATGCGGCACCCTCTCCAGAAGCGGAACCGTTTGTGACTGTGGGTCAGGCGGTGAAGGGGGGACAGGTGCTCTGCATCATCGAAGCTATGAAACTGATGAACGAAATCACCGCGGAAAAGGACGGTGTGATCACAGAAGTCTGCGTGACGAACGGTGACATTGTGGAATTCGGTCAGCCGCTGTTTTATATCCAGTAGGAGACACTATGAACAGAGAAGAATTAAAGACGATTTTACCTCACCGGGAGCCTATGCTTCTGGTGGATGAAGCCTATGTGACGGAAGATGGAAAAGCGAAGGGATTTTATACGGTTCGGGGGGATGAGTTCTTTTTACAAGGACACTTTCCCGGAAATCCGGTGGTTCCCGGTGTGATCCAGTGTGAAATCATGGCACAATGCTGCTGTGTTTTACTGCAGGAATCCATGAAGGGTAAAAACGGTGAAGCAGTCAAAGTGACACCGTATTACACCGGTTTGAATAATGTAAAGTTCCGCAATCCGGTAAAACCGGGAGATACGCTGGAAATTACCTGTGAAATCGATCGCGTGAAAGAACCGTTCTATTTCGCGAAGGGTTCCGGTTCTGTCAACGGAAAGAAATGTATCAGTGCTGATTTTTCCTTTGCGCTGATCAGGGAGTAACCTATGTTTTCAAAGATTTTGATTGCCAATCGAGGCGAAGTGGCGGTGCGCATTATCCGTGCCTGTAAGGAGATGGGAATCAGTACCGTTGCAGTCTTTTCCGAAGCAGACAGAGAATCGCTGCATGTCAGCCTGGCAGATGAAAGCATCTGCATCGGACCTGCTCCGGCCAAAGACAGTTATCTGAATATGACGGCCATCTTATCGGCGGCCCATGTGACGGGCGCTCAGGCAATCCACCCCGGATACGGTCTGTTATCGGAAAATGCCAGATTTGCGAAGCTTTGCCGCGAAAGCGGGATCGCGTTTATCGGTCCGTCGGAAGAAATCATTACCCGCATGGGTGATAAGGACCAGGCGCGTCGGACGATGATCGAAGCGGGGGTACCTGTTATCCCCGGAACGGATATTCTGGAAAGTGCGGCCCAGGCAAAACGCGAAGCAACACGAATCGGATATCCGGTTCTGGTCAAGGCGCGTTCCGGCGGCGGTGGCCGCGGGATCCGTCTAGTGGAATCCGAAGATCAACTGGTCCAGGCGTTCAACACAGCCTCTGCCGAGGCAAAAGCAGCCTTCGGCGACGGCGGACTGTACATGGAAAAGTATTTGAAACCCACGAAGCACATTGAAATGCAGATTCTCTGTGACCGTCATGGAAATATAGTTTGTCTTGGAGAACGGGAATGTTCCGTACAGCGGAAAAATCAGAAACTGCTGGAGGAATGCCCGTCGCCTTCCATTTCACAGGAACTGCGCGAAGCGATGATCGATGCGGCGATCCGTGCCGGAAAAGCCGTGGGATATGAAAATGCCGGTACGCTGGAATTTCTGGTGGACCGGGATGGAAACTATTATTTTATGGAAATGAATACACGCCTTCAGGTGGAACATACGGTGACGGAAATGGTCACCGGTGTGGATATCGTAAAGTGGCAGATCCGCATTGCTGCAGGTGCGGCACTGGATTTCTGTCAGGACGATGTGCAGATTCGGGGAAGAGCGATTGAATGCAGAATCAATGCGGAAGATCCCTCCAATGGATATCGCCCCAGTGCAGGAACCATCGAAATGTTGCATACTCCGGGAGGACCCTGGGTGCGGTTCGATTCGTTCGTATATCAGGGGTATCGCGTTCCGCCATTTTATGACTCGATGATCGGAAAACTGATCGTTAAGGCGAACACCCGTGAAGAAGCCATCCGAAAGATGAAGGCTTCGCTGTGTGAACTGGTGGTAGAAGGGATTCCGACCAACGGGGACCTGCAGCTGGAGATCCTGTCGGATCCGCGGTTCGAAGAAGGCGATTACTATACTGACTTTATGGAACACCTGGGTCAGTAAACATCGGAGGTAACGACATTGCAAATGTATCGGGGACTGTTTCGAAAACCGAAAAATACACTGGAAAAACGGGACGGAACGGCGGACAGAAGCCGGCCGAAGATCGCGGATGACGCATATCTGAAGTGTCCGGACTGTGATCAGGTGTTATATTCCCAGGATGTAAAGGATCATATGGATGTCTGCCCGGAGTGTGGCCATCATTTCAAAATGAGTGTCCGCCGCCGGCTGGATTTGATCGTGGATCCGGGTACGTTTACGGAACTGGATTATGAAGCAATGGCGCCGGAAGGACGAGAATCGAAGAAGAGCAATCCTATCGGTTTTCCGGGATATGAACAGAAGCTGAGCGCTGCGAAGAAACGAAGTGGAGAAGAGGAAGGAGTATTCTGCGGTTTGGGAAAAATCGGCGGCTGGGAAACCGGGATTTTTATTATGGATCCTGATTTTATGATGGGAAGCATGGGAACGGCCGTGGGAGAACGGATCACCTGTCTCTTTGAATATGCTTTGAAGAAACGCCTTCCGGTGGTGGGATATACTGTCAGTGGAGGAGCGAGAATGCAGGAAGGGATCCTGTCTCTGATGCAGATGGCCAAGGTCAGCGGAGCGGTAAAGCGTCACAGTGATGCAGGGCTCTTGTACGTTGTTGTTCTGACGGATCCGACGACGGGCGGCGTTACGGCAAGCTTCGCCATGGAGGGCGATATCATCCTGGCAGAGCCGAAGGCTCTGATCGGATTTGCCGGACCGCGGGTCATTGAACAGACCATTTTACAGAAGCTTCCGGAGGGATTTCAGAGGGCAGAGCTTCTCCTGGAGAAAGGGTTCGTAGATGATATTGTGGACCGGAAACGTCAGAAGAGCTATCTGAAAAACCTGTTAGAGCTGCACAGTGGTAAAATCACGATTTAAGAAAGGAGAGCGGCGTGGAAACAGAGAAATTGAAAGCATATAAACGCGTGGAAGCGGCCCGCTCCAAGGGGCGACCCACGGGAAGAGATTATATTGATAATTTGATCAGTAATTTTACGGAGTTTCACGGCGACCGGCGGTTTGGTGAAGACAAAGCAATCATTACCGGAATCGGGAAGTTGAAAAACTTACCGGTGACGGTGATTGCCATGGACAAGGGCCATACGACGAAAGAAAAAATTGCGAAGAATTTCGGATCTCCTCATCCGGAGGGGTATCGGAAGGCGCTTCGTCAGATGAAGCTGGCTGAGAAGTTCGGACGTCCAGTGTTATGCATTGTAGATACTTCAGGAGCCTATCCGGGGATCGGTGCAGAGGAACGTGGACAGGGGCTCGCCATTGCGGAGAATCTGATGGAAATGATGACTCTGAAAACGCCGGTCATCAGTTTGTTCATCGGGGAAGGCGGAAGTGGCGGTGCACTGGCATTAGCTGTGGCTGACCGGATTTTTATGATGGAGAACGCAGTGTATTCTGTCATTTCTCCAGAGGGATGTGCAAGTATCCTGTGGAAAGACGCAAAACGCATGAAGGAGGCGGCTGAATGTCTGAAGCTGACGGCAAAGGATCTGAAGGAGCTGGGAGTGGCGGAAAAGGTCATTCCGGAACCGGAGGATTTTAAAGTCGGAAGCCGCAACGAAAAGCGTGTCTATTATCTTTTGGAAGATCTTCTTTACGAAGAATTTATGTGGGCGAGAAAACGTCCGATGGAACAACTACTGGAAGAACGATATCAGCGTTTTCGAAAATTTTAGTATTTTGAGAGAGAATGGGGGACCGTTCTCTTTTTTTATGGTAAAATGAATCAAAAATGAAAGGGAGAAGTGTTATGAACAGACGTTGGATTGCCATGGGAATGGCTCTTTGGATGGCGGTTCCGGTACCGGTATTTGGTGCAGAGTCCGGCCTGGTCCGTCAGACGGATTTCTTTGAGGACGTGGAGCGGCCGATTGTGGATTTCGTCGACATGGACTGTCAGGTGCGGGATGTGAGAGAAATCGAATCCGACATGATCCTGCTGCGCAGGCTTGCAAAGAACAGTGCCAATACAGAAAAAGTAAAAGCAGAATATGAAAAACTTCTGAAAGAATACCGGCATTACAGAGGTGTCGAATCGATTCTGAAAATAAAGTATTATAAAGAACCTACGAACGACGATGTAACTTTTGAATACAGACAGATCCAGGAGTCCGGTGATGAACTTGATGATCTCTTCGGGATTTTGACCAGAGATCTGTTGGAATCTCCCTGTGACAGCGGTATAAGAGAACTTTTATCCGAAGAAGATGTGGAGGCTTATGAGCAATACCGGGAGTATGAGCCTGTGAAAATTATGATCGTTCCGGGATATTCTGAGGATGTTTACAAAAGAGAACGTGACCTCATTTCCTTTTATACAACAGATTTGCTTCCCGGGCTGGAGAGCGGTGAATACAAACATTCGTTTTTAATGCATTCTTATATCAGCCTTTGGGAGACGCGCCGGGCCATTGCTGATGCCAACGGGTATGACAACTATGCGGAGTATGCCTACGAAGTCATGTATGGCAGGGACTACGGGCCGGATGAGTTGAGTGAATATTTCCGTGAAGTAAAGATGTATCTGTGTCCGCTGAGAGATGACGTGTATGAATTGGCGGATTTCTATTACGAAAGAAATAAAGACGTTTTTCATGACGAATACGCCGGGGAGCGGGCACTGGATATGCTGGAAGATTATTTCTCCATGATGTCCGGAGAGCTTCTGGAGTCTTTGACATACATGAGAGAACACGGACTTTACGATACGGAGCCGGATCAGACGAAGTCTCCGATTGGAATTACGGGATATATCGAAGACTACTATGTCCCCTTTTTCTTTGACAGTCCTTACGAGAATCTGACAGATTTCTTTACGGCAGCGCATGAAATGGGCCATTACAATGATTATTACTGGATGGATCCCGGTTCGATGACGTTGGAAGACAATCTGGATGTGGCAGAGGTCCATTCCCAGGCATTGGAATTATTGATGACAGAGTATTACGAAGAGCTGTTTGGAGAGGCGTCAGACTATGTCTTCTTTGAACAGCTGGCCAGTATCCTGAACGCACTTTGTAAAGGAGCCATGCTCGGTGAGTTGGAAAATCGGGTATATCGCTCCGGCGATCTGTCCGCGGATAAAGTGACTGAGATCTATTGTCAGTTGATGATCGAGTATGGATATGCAGAGGAAGGAACACTTCCCAATGAAATGACGGACTGGGTGGAAATCAGCCACTTGTACCAGGATCCGTGTTACTGCATCAGTTACTCTGTATCCGCTGCGGCTGCGCTGGAATTCTGGATGGAAGCTCAGAAGAATCATTTGGCAACGGTGGACAAGTATTTGGAATTCGTATCCCTGGATTTCGTTCCTTTCCGGGATGCTCTGGAAGAAGTGGGATTACAATCTCCGTTTGAACAGTATCAGCTGAGATATCTTTCCAGGGATTTGAGAAAAGAATTGGAACTGGATCGGAAAGTGCACGAAATTAGAATAGAAAACCTGATGTATGAAACGGTCATGGGAGGATTTGATGCAGTTACCACTGTGGCAACGAAAGGTCTTCTGGCGGAACCGGTACACAAGGTCATGGATTTGTGCATGGGACAGTGTGAGGAATTGTTGGATTCCGCGCTGAACCACTGAATCGGGATGAAAGGAAGGAACAAAGCGTTCCTTCCTTTTCTATTGGAATACAAGGTGGTTTGTGCTATAATATAACAGTGTATGTGGTTTTTGAAGGAAAGCTGAACGGAGGAATACGATGAAACGATATGCAAAATTAGCTATGACGATCACCGCCCTGGTACTCTGTATCGGCTGTTTCGCGGGCTGTGGAAAATCCGACGAGGACATACAGACAGAGTTCGCGAAAATATTATCCAACAAGGCAACGCCCCAGTCCATGGCAGAGGCAGAGGAATATGCGGAGACCTATGCGAAAAAACTGACTTCAGACAGAGCCAGTATTTTAGTGGCACATCTGGAGGATTATCTGATCCAGTATATCAATACGGACCGGGATGATATTCAGGTACAGTCGCTGGCCGCGTATTTCGATAAAGAATCCGGGATTTTAAATGAGGAAAAAATAAAGGATAACGTCACAAAAGAGTACTACAGTACACTCCAGAAGGCGCACATTTATCCGGTCTATTTTGAGGAGAAAGTGCAGCTGCGTGTCAATTATGCGACGCTGCATGAGACGTTTTCCAAAGTCATCGATCCTGCGCTCAGTAAGTTGTATGAGATCGATGCACTGATCACGGACAAGCCGGCTACAAAAAATGCTACGTTGCAAATCGGTTACGATCAACTTCTGGATCGCGCATTGACTGTGGAGGAATTGATCATCGAACATCCGGGCAACGTTCTGATCGAAGAAGAAGTGGAATGGCTGTATTCCACCTACTTGGATCTGATCATGATGGGGACTGCCAACAGTCCGATTTTTGATTATCAGAGCGGGGAATTCAATCCCCAGGCGAAATCTGCTTACGATGCGTTTATCGAAGAGAACGCTGCAACGACTCTGGCCTGGGCATTGGAAGAGTTTTATGCGTATGTCGAAGACATTGGATATACGATGAATTATAAAGATTCTACAAAGAGTAAGCTGTTCTTTGATACCTGTTACGGAATCAGAGTTGCGGCGGAAAAGAGAGTATTTGAACAGAATGAGTTATATTAAGAACGACGACATCATTCAGATCGAACATCTGCTGTTTCAGTATCAGCGGGAAGAAAATAAAGAAACGGTGACCGCCATCGATGATGTGAGCTTTTCGGTAAAACGAGGAAGCTTCACGGCTGTCATCGGACGAAATGGATCCGGGAAATCCACGTTGGCGAAGAATATCAATGCGCTGCTTCTGCCTTCCGGGGGAGCAGTTTACGTCAATGGCTACGATACAAAGGATGAAGAGCACTTGTGGGAAATCCGTCAGAGCGCCGGAATGGTATTTCAGAATCCGGACAATCAGCTGGTATCTTCCATTGTTGAAGATGACGTGGCTTTTGGACCGGAAAATCTGGGCGTAGAGCCCTCTGAAATCCGTCGCAGGGTGGATGAGGCATTGAAGAAAGTGAACATGTACCAGCATCGAAAGAGAGCGCCGCACCACCTGTCCGGCGGGCAGAAGCAGAGGGTGGCTATTGCTGGTGTTATGGCCATGCGTCCGGAATGTGTGATTCTGGACGAACCGACGGCAATGCTGGATCCCAAAGGCCGCGCACAGGTCATGGATATCATTCACCAGCTTCATGAAGAAGGGATCACAATCGTACTGATCACACACTTCATGGACGAAGCGGCACAGGCTGACCGCATCATTATCATGGACGACGGTCATGTGGTACTGGATGGGGTACCAAAGGATGTATTCCTCCATGGTGGAAAGATTCGTGATCTGTATCTGGATGTTCCTTTTGCTGTGGAAATGGCAGAATATCTGCGGGACAACGGAATGGAGATTCCGACGGATATCATCGATACTGATACACTGGTAACATATCTGAGCAGCGATGCGGCGAAGATTTCCGAAGTGTCGGAAAAAAGCGCGTTTAAAGTTGAACAAAGCGACACAGACACCGCGCCTGAAAAAGAAAAGACAGGGACCATTGTAGCGGAAGTAAAGAATCTGCGCCATGTATTCAATGCAGGGTTACCATTTGAAAGCATTGCACTGAACGATGTGAGTTTTGCGTTGGAAGAAAACAGCTTTACTGCGCTGATCGGACATACCGGATCCGGGAAATCTACGCTGATTCAGCATTTAAACGGGTTATTAAAGCCCACCGGCGGATCGGTGTACATCAATGGAGAAGATATCCACGGAGGTAAGGAAAAACTGAGAGATGTCCGGAAGAACGTGGGGCTGGTGTTCCAGTATCCGGAGTATCAGCTGTTTGAAGAAACGGTTCTGAAAGATGTATGTTATGGCCCGCTGAATCTGGGATTATCTCAGGAAGAAGCGGAACAAAAAGCGAAAAGAGCTATCGAATTGGTGGGACTGGATTTTGAGGAAGTAAAAAACCGTTCACCGTTTGCGCTGTCCGGCGGACAGAAGCGCAGAGTGGCGATTGACGGTGTGATTGCCATGGAACCGAAGATGTTGATTTTGGACGAGCCCACAGCGGGACTGGATCCGAAATCCCATCATGACATTCTTCTGATGATCGAAAAAATCAAGAAGGAAGGCGGGGTGACCATCCTTCTGGTATCGCATAATATGGGAGATGCAGCCCGACTGGCGGACCGCGTTCTGGTCATGGACGGAGGCCGTCTGTGGATGAACGGTACGCCTCAGGAAGTCTTCTCCAAAGCGGAGGAACTGTCGGAAATCGGCCTGGGTTTACCGCCGGCAACGGAATTCATGTATCGCTTAAAGCAGAGCGGGGTACCGGTGGAAACCACTGCCCTGACCGTGCAGGAAGCTCTTGCGGACGTATTGAGATGGAAGCGGGGTGAGCTGTAATGATTCGTGATATTACGTTAGGTCAGTATTATCCCGGTGAATCGGCGATCCACAGACTTGATCCGCGAACCAAAATCGTGGGAACGCTTCTGTATCTGATTTCACTGTTTGTTGTGGACAGCTTTGTGGGATTTGGGATTGCACTGGTCTTTTTGGGACTGTGCATCAAGATTTCCGGTGTTCCGCTGAAATTCATGCTGAAAGGGCTGAAACCGATTTTCATGATCATGCTGTTCACGTTTGTGCTCAACATGTTCATGACACCCGGTGAAGTTCTGGTGCAGTTGGGACCGTTGAAGGTCACGATGGAAGGGATCTATAACGCGTTCTTCATGGTGGTCAGACTGGCACTTCTGATCATAGGGTCCTCTTTGATGACGCTGACTACAAAGCCCATCAGTCTGACTGACGGGATCGAACGGCTTTTGAGCCCGCTGCAGAAGATTGGCGTTCCGGCCCATGAACTTGCTATGATGATGAGCATCGCGCTCCGGTTTATTCCGACATTACTGGATGAAACGGATAAAATCATGAAAGCGCAGATGGCCCGCGGTGCGGACTTTGAAAGCGGAAATATGATCCAGAGAGCAAAGAGCCTGATCCCGCTGTTAGTTCCCCTGTTCATCAGTGCATTCCGTATCGCTGTGGAATTGGCCATGGCCATGGAAGCCAGATGTTATCGCGGCGGGGAAAACCGTACAAGACTTCACAGAATGGCCTTCGGAAAGAGCGATGTTCTGGGGGCTGTGATCATAATGATTTATATGGCGATCCTCATTGCCTTACGTGTTATAGGATAGGAGACATCGATGCGTCAGCGTAAAGTAAAGAACGAAGAAGAAAAAATTGCACAGTACGGACACTGGATCATTGAGGAACCGGCGGCGCTGAAAGGCCGCTGGAAGGAAGCGTTCGGCGAACCTTCTCCGGAATTGTATATGGAAATCGGCTGCGGAAAGGGAAAGTTTATCACAGGACTGGCCCGAAAGTATCCGGAACGCAATTTCCTGGCGGTGGAAGGTGCAGGTACGGTGGTACTGCGCGCATTGGAAAAGGCTGCCGGAGTAAAGGCTACTGTACTGGATGAAGATGCGGCAGAAGAAAATGGAATCATCGATTCTCCGGAGGATCTGGTGGTGGCCGAACCTTTGGAAAACGTCAGATTCATCACGGACTATATCAACGAGATGGAAGATTTCTTTGAACAGGGTGAGGTTCGCGGAATCTATCTGAACTTCAGTGATCCCTGGCCGAAGAAGGCTCACGCCAAGCGCCGTCTGACTCACAGACGATATCTGGCTGAATACAAGAAGGTACTGGCTCCCGGAAGTATTCTGGAATTCAAATCCGACAATGATGCATTATTCCAGTTTTCCGTTCAGGAATTCTATGATTTTGGTCTGGAAATTTTGGAAATGACAGATGATCTTCACGGTGTCATGGAAGAAGTGCCGGTTCGTTCCGTGGTTTTGGACGCGGAAGAACATGAAGTACCGCTTCCGGGTCCGGGAGAAGGCGCTCTCGCTTCTGCACAGGTGACAACGGAATATGAGGAACGTTTTACTGCAATGGGGAAGAATATCCATTATTGCAGAGTCCGGTTTTAGTGCATAATCGCAGGATCACAAAAAGTTCCTGCGATTTTTTTATAAAATGTGAGTGATTTTTTCCTGAAGCTGCGAATGTATTTGTGAAAGTATCGATGCGGAGGCATATATGAAACTGACAAAGCATGAAGAAAAGAGAATACGGAAGCTGCTTCAAACGGATCCGGAACGCGGTTTGGAACTGGTAATTGACCTGTTCGGTCCATCGGTGAAGTGGATTGCCAAAACGATTTTAGGTGCAGATTCTCACAGGGATATTGAAGAATGTATTTCTGAAACCTTTATCCGGTTATGGCGGAGTGCAGACGGGTTTGACAGCGAACGCCAGGGGACTACGCTGTACAGCTACACCTGCGGGATCGCCCGCCATGTTGCCATCGATATGGTGCGACGCCGGCCCAAAGCTTCGGTTTCAATGGAGGCAATCGCCCTGACGGGCGATGACGCCGCCGCAATGTTTCCGGAACTGCGGGAAGAGTCGGACTTCGCGGAACAACTGGCGGATCAGGAGAACCGCGAGGCGGTACTACGGGCGGTGGACCGGATGGATCCGCCGGACCGGGAAATCTTTCTTCTCCGATACTGGATGGATCTTCCGGTAAAACGGATCGCGGAAGTTCTGGAACTGACGGAAAAGCAGGTTGAAAACCGTTTGTATCGCGGGAAAAAGGCCCTGAAAACGCAGCTGACGAAGGGGGGATCATTCGATGATAGATAAGTGGATGGATGAATTGACGGCGAAGGAAGAACCGCTCAGCGAACTGGAACAGCGGCGGATCCTGAACCGGGTCATGGAACAGGTGGAGCAGGAGCGCAAGTCCATGGAACGCGATGAGCGGACCGTTGTTTCGACGGCGAAGCCGCGGCCGCCGCGCCGCTGGAAGCGGAGCGCGGCGGTTGCCTGTGTGGTGGTGATGGCGCTGTCAGCAGGAGCTTTTGGGGCCACGGTAATGGACGGCGGACTGGCGGAACTTCTGGGTGGAAACGACAGGGGGAAGGAAATTGTCAGCGATATGGGGACGATCTTTGAGGATCAGAGTCAGAGCATCGACGGTTATACGGTGACCCTGAGACAGATGATCCACGACCGGAATGGTTGTTATGTGTTGTTCGATGTGTCGCAGGACGACGACGCGGCTTTGGAACCGGGATATTATTATTTCCGGGACAGCAAGGTGGGACTTCCGGACATTACACGTTCCGGGTGGTTTATGGATCAGCCAGAGGAACACGACGGTCAGAGCGACACGGTGACCATGGTCCTTCATTATGATAGCAGTGAGAAGCTGTCCGGAAAAACGCTGAAACTGACGCTGAAGGATTTTGCTAAGTACGATGAGGAAGGGGAACTGATCACGTTGGGCGAAGGGTCCTGGATCTTTGAGATCCCTGTGGGTCGGGAAGATAACACACAGACCTTCCGGCTGGATCAGGAAGTGACGTTCCTGCGGGGTGATACGGAAAAAACGATTACTGTGAAGACAGTGTATCTGTCGCCCATGTCCGTGGTCATGGAAACCAGTGATAATTACCAGTCTACCGACATGCGTGAGATTCGTTTGTTGTTAGCGGATGGGAGCGAAGTGGAATTTCGCAGTGGAGGTTACGGAAGCGGAGGACCGCAATTGTTTGGCAGCAATACCCAGGTGGATGCACTGTTCCAGAAGGTAATCGATCCGAAGGACATCAAAGAGATCTGGTTCAACGGAACGAAGTTGGAGATTTAACAAAAAATAGCTATTTAGAAAATATTCTAAATAGCTATTGCTTTTTTTGAGGCAAATGGTACAATCTATTTAGAAAAAGTTCTAAATAGCGTGGGATGATCCAGTTTTAAGGAGATAGACTATGGGATTTGCAGAAACGTTTAAAGCACTGGCGGATCCAATTCGCAGAGATATTTTGACGCTGCTGAGAAGCGGACGATTATCTGCGGGTGAGATCGGAAGTCATTTTGATATGACGGGGGCCACAATTTCCTATCATTTGGGAATACTGAAGAAGGCGGACCTGGTGTTCGAACAGAGAGAAAAGAATTTTATTTATTACGAGCTCAATACATCCGTGGTGGAAGAAGTGATGTTGTGGCTGTCGGATTTGAGAGGGGGAAATGAACATGCTGAAAAGAAATAAAGGGGTTCTGATCATAACGACGTTGATTACGGTTTTGCCGATTCTGGTGGGCCTGATTCTGTGGGATCAGCTTCCGGATCAGATGGCGACCCATTTCAATTTCGCGGGTGAGGCTGACGGCTGGTCCGGTAAGACATTCGCGGTCATCGGCTTACCGATGGTCTTGGTGGGTACCCACTTAATTTGTACATTAGCAACGTTGGCAGATCCAAAAAAACAGAATATCGGTGACAAGATGTTCCGACTTGTCCTGTGGATCTGTCCGGTCCTGTCGATTTTTGTCAATGGAGGGGTGTATCTGTATAGTTTGGGTTTTCCTGTGGACATGGGCCGGATCTGTATGATCATGGTTTCAGTGGTGTTTCTGATTGTTGGTAATTATATGCCGAAATGCCGTCAGAACTACACCGTCGGCGTAAAAACACCCTGGGCCCTGGCGGATGTGGAAAATTGGAATAAGACCCATCGGTTGGCCGGATGGCTGTGGATCCTGTCCGGTGTCCTCATGGGGATTGCAGCGTTCCTGAACAAGATGAACATGGCGATCATGTTGGGATTGATCCTGATGGCAGCATTTGTTCCGATGATATACTCTTATGTGTATTATGTTCGTCATGGGAAAGCGGATAACTAAATAGCGGTCAGAAAAGAAGGAATTGCTTGACGTTAGATTAGATGTAAGATATGGTTAAGATGATATATACTTTCTATGAAACGTAAGTGAGAACAAGTGGGGGTATAAATGAAAAAAGAATATACTTGGTTTATGAAATGTTTGGATCTGGCGGCTATCGTTTCATTTGGCCTGATTATTATACTGGATGTATTCGAAGTTGAGATTCATCTACGTAATATTGCGGGTGGGACATTTCTGATCTCACTGTTCGTTTGTTCAGGGATTTCTTTGATTTGTCCTCAATATCAATCGGTTGTAGTGAAAGTATTGTTTGGCCGCTGGTACAGAAGATAGCAGTGATAAGTTGATATTCCATACAAATCAAAACCCGCTCATCTGAGCGGGTTTTGTCGTGTCAGAAGAGCTCCGCATGAACTGAGGGGCTTTGTCATTACTTGATGTCTTTTCTCCAATCGGCCGGCTGGAACTTGTCCTGCAGAGGTAACAGGCGGTCGTCCAGAGCGATGTCCAGGATGGAGTTGAAGTTGTTGGTAGCCATCATCTGACACATGAAACCTACGATGGCAACGATTTCTTTGTCGGTGTAGCGAGCCTTCAGCTTTGCGAACAGTTCATCGCTGACAGCGGTAGGGTTCTTCACGGCCTGCTTTGCCAGTTCTACCAGCAGTTCTTCTTCTTCGGTGAACTGGATCGTAGCAACGTCTTCGCCGAGAGCTTCGATGTCGCTGACAAAGAACAGGGAACAGAGGACGCATCCGTTGGTGGAAGATACGGCGTGAGCTACGATAGTAGCCGCTCTCAGACCTACCACTTCCACTAAGCTGTTCCAGGAGGGATACCAGCCGATAAAGGCTTCGTAGGTTCCGTAGTCCTGTAACAGAGTCTTCTTCATATGGGTCAGCTTACCCTGGCTTTCCAGAGATTCATACGCTTCCTTTGCTTTTCCGGTGACTTCTTCGTGTGTTACATAAGCGATTCTAGACAAGATGATGTCCTCCTTTTGGTGTTGTGATGGTTATTTGGTATACGGTCCGGGGATGAATTTTCCGGCTCTGGCATTGACGATTTCTCCGTCCTTTACCGCCAGCTTACCGTCAAGAACTACGTAGTCGATCCCGGTGGGCTTGATGAAGATGTTTTCAAAGGTAGCTCCATCCTTGACAGTTTCAGGATTGAAGATGGTGAGGTCGGCGTCACAGCCAACTTCGATGCGGCCCTTGTTGTGAAGCGTCAGTCGTTCTGCGGGAACGATGGTCATTTTCTTCAGCGCGTCGATCATGGAGATCACCTTATCTTCGCGGACGTATTTTCCAAGGACTCTCGGGAAGGTACCTGCGGCTCTGGGATGTCCGGCGTGATCTTTCACCTGACCGTCACTGGCAATCATCCCGCAAGCGGGATTCGCGATTGCCGCGGCGATTTCGTCTTCGTTCATGGCGAAGGCCACAACGTAACGATTGGGATCATCTCTTCTCAGTTCTTCGAAGGTCTCTTTCGTGCAGTACTGATTTGCGTATTTACCGGAAGGCATGTAGATATCGGAATAAGTCTTTCCCCAACTTTCAAAACATCCATCGTCGAATACAGCAGTACCGATACGGGTGGAGAATGCGTTATACGGGTAGGTATCGTAATCCAGTTTCGGATTCTTAGCTACTGCATCGTTGATCAGTTTCAGTGCTTCTTCCATCTGGCCCATGGCAGAGCAGCTGCTCAGGTGGGAAATCTGAAATCTCTTTCCTGTTTCATTGGTGAAGTTGATCATTTCGTTGATGGAATCAATGGCACCGGTGGAGTCTGCACGGTAATGCATGGAAAAATACATGTCTTCGTCAGGGAAGGATTTCATGACTTTGATGACTTCGTCAGAGGGGATCCCAGGGTCGTATTCCAGTCCGAAGGAAACACCATAGGCACCCTGTTTCAGCTCGTCCTGCAGCTTTTCAGTAATGATCCGGATCTGCTCATCAGAAGCGGCTTCGTAGCGGCTGATCCCCAACTCAGTTCGGAACGTATTGTAACCGGACTGCATCAGAATGTTCATGGGGAAACCACCCAGTTCATCCAGGATGGATTTGAAGGTGCGGATATCCTGACGAATGACACCGCAGCTTCCGCCCAGACCGGTGGTGACACCCATCTGGAGCATCAAGTTGGAAATAATGCATTCGTGTCCTTCGGTGACGAAAGACTCTTCATGCATGTGAATGTCGATAAAGCCGGGAGAAACGATGTGGCCGGAAGCGTCGATGACTTCCTTGGCGGGGCCGTCCAGTTCACCGATAGCTGTGATCTTACCATCGGTGACAGCTACGTCACCACGGACCAATTGCATTGTCTTGAAGTCGGGATAAAGTCCGTTTTTTATGAGAATATCGTACATATTGATTTCCTTTCGTTACTTTACATACGGTCCGGGGATGAATCGGCCCAGTCTGTCGTTGACGATATCGCCAGCGTTGATCGCAATTTTTCCATCGACGATAACGGCATCGATTCCCACGGGCTTGATATTCAGCTGTTCAAAGGTAGCGCCGTCGGCGATGGTTTCGGGATCGAAGATGGTGAGGTCGGCATCACAGCCTACAGCGATACGGCCTTTATTGGACAGACCCAGGCGGTCGGCCGGGAGCAGTGTGATCTTCTTTAGCGCATCGATCATGGAGATCACCTTATCTTCGCGGACGTATTTTCCTAAAACGCGGGGGAATGTCCCTGCGGCGCGGGGGTGTCCGGCATGCGCTTTCACGGTACCGTCACTGGCAACCATCCCGCTTTCCGTGTTGGCGATGGCTGCAGCGATTTCATCTTCATTCATGGTCATAGCCACCACGTAGAGATCCGGGTCGTTGTTCCGCATTTCCCAATAGGTTTCTTCGGTGCAGAACTGATTTGCGTACTTACCGGCCGGCATGAAGATGTGTTCATAGCTCTTGTTCCACTTTTCTCTCCAACCTTCGTCGAAGACGGCGCTGCCGATTCTGGTGGAGAAGGCTGCGTAGGGATAGGTGTCGTAGTTCAGCTTGGGATTCTTTTTGGAAGCTTCGTTGATGGCTTCCAGAGCCTCGTTCATGAAACCGATGGCTGCACAGCTGGACAGGTGAGAGATCTGGAACTTCTTACCGCTTTCTACAGCGATTTTGATCATTTCGTTGACGCCGTCCATGGAGTCTTCGCGGAAATGTGTGGAGACCAGGAGATCGTCTTCGGGAATGGCGTCCAGAACTTTCATGACTTCATCGTAGGGGATCCCGGGGTCGTATTCCAAACCGAAGGAAACGCCCACAGCACCCTGAGCCAGTTCTTCCTTTACGCGGCCGATCATGGTTTCGATTTGTTCCGGGCTAGAAGGGTCGTAACGGTTGATCCCCAACTGTTTACGGAACGAATTGTAGCCGGACATCATCATATAGTTGATGGGGGAACCGCCCAGTTCTTCCAGGACGGTAAGAAAATCCTTCAGGTCCTGTCTGGTGTCACCGCAGTTTCCACCCAGCGCGGTGGTAACGCCCATCTGGAGCATCAAGTTGGCGACAAAGTATTCGTGGCCTTCTGTGGCAAAGTTTTCTTCGTGCATATGGATGTCGATGAAACCGGGAGAAACGATGCGTCCTTCCGCATCGATGACAGTCTTGGCATCTTCAGAAATCTGGCCCACAGCGGCGATTTTACCGTCGGTCAGAGCAATGTCTCCCTTGATCAGTTCCATCTTCTGAAAATCCGGATAGAGGCCGTTTTTGATCAGAATATCGTACATGTAATAAGGTCCTCCTTTGTGAGAAGTATGGTTATTGTGTTAGGTCAATTATATCAAAACTGAAATTTCTGTCAACGCGGGAGCGGAGCGGTTGCCGGAGGAAAGACGAAAAAAGAGTCGGTCATAAGACCGACTCTTTGAGGTTTTGGAATTATTTATGTTCCGGATGAGGATAGTGAACGTGGAGCAGCTTGTGAGCTTCGCCCATACCCATGATATCGTTGTAAATGCTCTTTACCTGAGGATTTTCATCGGAGTACTTCAGCTGAGCCATACCGTCAGCAGCGTAGATCGCAGAGGATCTGGTCTGAGGTACGTTCTTTCTCTTCTGTACCAGGGGCTGGCCGCCGCCGTTGATACATCCGCCGGGGCAGGTCATGACTTCCACGAAATCGTAGTAGATGTTTCCTGCCTGCATTTCCTTGATCAGCTTTTCGGTGTTGGCCAGACCGCTGACCATGGCGATGCGCAGCTGCTTGTCACCCATGTCGACGATGGCTTCCTTCAGGCCTTCCATACCGCGGACACCGCAGTAGGTGATGTCCTGTAAGGTTTCGGAGGTCTTCAGACCAACGCAGTGACGGATTACAGCTTCGGTAACACCGCCGGTGACACCGAACAGGAGACCGGAACCGGAGGCCAGACCGAAGGGCATGTCCGGAGATTCCGGAAGCAGGTTAGCCATATCGATACCGGCTTCCTTCAGCATGTAGGACAGTTCGGAAGTGGTCAGAACCACGTCGGTGTCATACTTACCGTCGTGGTAGAATTCCTTTCTCGCAGCTTCTGCCTTCTTTGCGGTACAGGGCATGATCGCTACCATAACGGTTTCCTTACCATCGTTCCATTCGGGACGCTGGAAGTACTTTCTGGATACTGCGGACAGCATCTGCATCGGAGACTTACAGGTGGAAATATTATCTAACAGTTCCGGATGTCTTTCTTCCACGAACTTGATCCAGCCGGGACAGCAGGAAGAGAACATGGGGAAGGGACCGCCGTTCTGTAAACGTTCCAGAAGTTCATTGGATTCTTCCACAACAGTTAGGTCAGCAGATAAGCAGGTGTCGTATACATAGTCGAAGCCCAGACGGTTCAGAGCTGCGAAGATCTTACCGGTGGTCAGACCGCCGGCTTCCATACCGAATTCTTCGCCCAGAGCTACACGAACAGCAGGAGCCATCTGACAAACCACTCTCTTGTTGGGATCGTGGAGAGCATCCCAGACTTCCTGGGTCTGACCCTTGATGTGGAGCGCTGCGGTGGGGCAAACTGCTACGCACTGGCCGCAGGAAACGCAGTCGGTTTCTGCCAGGGATTTTCCGAAGGCAGGAGTAACCTGGATGTCAGAACCGCGATGTGCGAAATCGATGACGCCCATACCCTGGACTTCGTCGCAGACGCGAACACAGTCACCGCAGAGGATGCACTTGGACGGGTCGCGGACGATTGCCGGGGAAGAAGTGTCCACCGGCTGTACGGGACGGGAATTTTCGAAACGTACGTTATATACGCCCAGACGGGAAGCCAGAGCTCGCAGGTCACACTTGTCGTTCTTGTCACAGGTGGTGCAGTCACGGCAGTGGTTGGCCAGGATCAGTTCCAGGATCATACGGCGGTGCTTCAGCAGCTTCTTGGTATTGGTCTTGATGGACATACCGTGCTTCGGTAAGGTGGAGCAGGCAGCCATAACGGAACCTCTGTCATCTTCTACCACGCACATACGGCAGGCACCGTACAGGGACAGGTCGGAATGATAACAGAAGGTGGGAAGTTCGATCCCGGTTTTGCGGATGACCTGCAGGATGTTGGGTTCGCCTTCCAGTTTGACCTTCATGCCGTCGATCCACATGAATTTTTCATTGTGTTCAGTCATATTCAACATGGCTTATTCCTCCTTGATGGCCTTGAAGTTACAAGCGTCGATACAAGCACGGCACTTGATGCACTTGGTCTGATCGATAACGTGGGCTTCCTTCACCTTACCGGTGATGGCGCCCACCGGGCAATTTCTTGCACACTTGGTGCAGCCTTTGCACAGTTCAGGATCGATCACTAAGGAGGTCATGGACTTACAAGCCTTGGTGGGGCACTTCTTGTCCACAACGTGAGCCAGATAT
>JAFUQN010000150.1 GCA_017472365.1 Bacillota bacterium | reverse complement strand
TGATTGATCTTCTCCGTTAGATCAGGGATCTCTGTTTTGGGAGAAATACCCACGGCAATGTCCATGGCTTCGCCCAGACTTCCCTCCAGGAGATGAACATCGTCCAGCCCGCCGGCGATGGCAAATTCCATCATGATGCGGTCGTAAGCATAGGCATCCAGCTTTCCTTGTTGAACAGCGGCATAGCCGGTTACATTGCTGCTGTAGAGCAGCATTTCCGCTTCGGGAAGATGTTCTTCCACCGCAAACATTCCGGCCGCACCTTCTCCGACCCCGACGGAATACGCTTTGTCGTTGAGCTGTTCCATGGATGTGATCTCCGACATTTCTGCTTTGGAACAAGACGCCAATAGAATAGCCAGAATCAGCACGGCAACAGTTATAGGGATCCGGTTTCTTCGCATAGGCTCACCTCTTTCTCAGATAGCATAAATGGGCTGTTCAGCCACTGATGGATTTCTTCCAGTGATGTGAACTCCATCCTTCGATCATAAAGCACGGCCAGTCCGATGTTCCACTCTTCTACCGTATATTGCTGCTCGGGAATATGTCGAAGGTGTGTACGAAGAAGACCTGCTTTTCCTAGAAATTGGAGCTCCGTCAGTGACAGACCGCTGATTTTACATAGATCAATCAGAAGGGCGTCACTGTATGAGGGTTCTGCTCTCTGATCCATAATCATCCTCCTCCCCAGAACATTTCTGCCCTGAATATTCTTCAGGAGTACTTTTGACCATTATAATATGCTTTCGTCTACGAAATACCGAAACCTGACAAATGTGACGAGCCAGTGACTTTTTCTTAAATATTCAAAAAAAGAAGCGCGCATAGGGGACTCTATGCACGCTTCCTATCGAGAGAAATCAATTCAGTCGTATATTCAGTTATCTGTCTGGAGTCGTTGGAAGCCATAGGGTGAACACGCTGCCCTTACCTAACTGGGAGTGAACCTCCACTGTACCGCCATGTTCCAAAGCGGTTGTCCGTACAAGGAACAATCCCAGTCCCTCGCCGCTTCCGTCCGACCGGTGAGTAAAGCCTCTGTCAAATACTCGGGACAGATCCTCCGAAGCGATACCGGCACCGGTATCTGCGACCGAAATGGCTGCCTTGTCATTCTGTTCCCGCAGAGACAATGTAATAACACCATCTTCCGGAGTGAACGAAACGGCATTGTAACAGAGATTTTCCAGTGCTGAGCGCAGTCGTTCGGTGTCGCCGGAGACAATCAGCTGGGTATGTGGTAATTCTAACCGGAACGAATGGCCGAACAATTCGATATCCGGACGATTGTTTTCGTAAAAGCTTTGCAGAAAATCATTTAAACAGATCAGCTGTCCAGCCGAGATCCCGCGCTCACCCCGGGAAAATCCCTGCAGCAGATCAAACCGGTCTTCTACCGCCACAACACGTTCAGACAACGCATCCAGATATTCGGTCGTTTCCCCGTCCAGCGATACACCTCCACCCCGCACCAGATCCGCATAGCTTCGTACCGCGGCAAGGGGGTTTTTTAAATCGTGGATCAGATTGGCCAGCAGCTCCTTGCGCTCGTTCAGCAGTGTCTCCAATGAATGTGTTTTTCGGGCAACTTCTTCCTGAAGATGAAGGTTCAGTCGTTGATTTTCGGTCATCAAAAGAACATTCCTGTGAACCATCAGCGCAGAAAATCCAACCACCAGAGCAAATCCACCGTATTCCTCCGGCCATGCGCTCCGTATAGGTTCAAAGCGGTTCGCTGTCAGTAAGGAGATGGCAATGGTCAGACCATAAAGACCGGCAGCACACAGTAGATACCGGGATAATACGCTGTTTGTTGCAAGGCCGGAAACCGATAAAAACAGGAGATAGGTACCTATAGCCAGCTTCCAGCCAAAGAGGACAAGTCCATAACTATTGATGAAAATGGGGGCATATGGTAGAATGAAAAGCGGAAATACGATGGTTGCCGCGCAAAGGCCGACCGCGGCCGGTACAGCCACCTTGCGGTGACATTTTCGCGCGGCTTGTCCGCTGATTTCCCCGGCAAGAAGGATTGCCAGCAATAAAACGATATTCCCGCAAAAATCCTCCAGAGCATAGAGTGGACGAACGGATGGGATTCCCAGAATGCGCAGGAAGGGGTAACACACCCGCAGAGCAAAGAAAAGGCACAGAAAGCCCATGTATTTGTTCAGTTTGTCTTTGATAAAGACCCAGAGAGCCAGATTGGAAAGGGCAATTGCCAGTGCCGAAAAACAGAGAAAACCATAGGCCATCATGCGAACCGTGAGCATTCGTGTGATTGCTGAAGGAGTCCCCACGGCAGGCGGATAATACATCCCGGAATAATAATGGGAGTAGTTGGCGCATTGTACAACGATCTCTGTGCGCTCTTCTGCATAAAAAGAATAGATACCATCAACAACATGGGGACGGTAAGGCTCCGGTGAACCCTGCTCACCTACCAATGTACCGTTGATATAGATGCGTCCGGTGCATAACAGTTCAGGGAAATAAAGGGATAATTCTGTGGGAACACCATGGTTTTTCAGAATAAGACGATAGGTCGCCACTCCATAGGGACTTTCCAGATGAGAGGAAAAGTTGGAGTATTCACCGATATAAGTATGATCCACTTCCTTACGGCTAGATAAAGTGTTCGGCTCCACCAGCTCGCCGGGATAGTATTCCCAACCATCCACCAGGAACGCCGGCTGTGTCGGATCAGCTTGAAGCATATTGTATCCCCACCCGCCAGGCAGTGCGGAGGTATATTTGTTATCGGTGTAAAACAGACCGGTAAAGACCAATGCTCCAACTAGAAGAAAAACGACTAAGAGAAGCAGATTTTGTTTGCGTTCTTTTTGCATAGGTACACCTCACCGAAGAAAGGTAAATCGAAAAATGAGGACGATAAAAGTATTTTCCATTTGGATATGTATTTTGGCACTGCTGGTCAGTTATATGTTTTCTACTGTTGCTTTTGCGACAGAAGGAGAGCAGCCATCGGATCAGCCGGTGCCTGAAGAGATGCCTTCCCAGGAACCGGAAAACGATGCCTACATGGTCAGTCTGGATCCACAAACCATTTCTGATTATCTGGAATACACGACTGTATCCCCGGAGTTCGCAGGGGTATCGGAACCGTATTACCCTGGTGATCTGACGATAGAACTCACCGGGCAGATCATCATTGAAGATGGAGGAAGCCTGACGATCGGTACCCTGTCTGTAGGCAGTGACAAAGAAGCAAACCCGATGATCCGTGGAATCCTTCAGGAGGATGGTCTGATCGTCGTGAAATCAGGTGGAAATCTGACATTAACAACGGTAACCTTTGATTTCAGCGGCGAGGGTCTTATGATCGTTCAGGAACCGGGTGGATCCATAACGCTGACAGATACTCCATTGGATGATAGCTGGATACAGTGGGCGCCGCCTATGGTGGACAATGCCTATCATCAGCCATCGGATCTGTGGCTGGAGGAAGGAACTGTTCTGACAGAAGCGTTGCTGCCGGTGACATTGAAAACCTATTTGCAGAATCAGGGGGTTCAGGAGTGGACGGATATCTCGCTCCAATGGGACTTGGACAATTATGATGGCCGGTCCAGCGGAGAACTCATTTTAACTGGTGCTTTTCTGGATGAACATGGTGCGGAACTGGTATCCAGTCGTCCCCTGGAACTTGTGATACATTGGTACAGACCGGAACAAATCGTTGTCACAGATGCCGTGTGGATGGGTGAAACAGCTGCGTCAGCCAAGCTGCAGGTGGAGCAGCTGCCTGACATGGCTTCTGAAATATGGGGTGAAGTATCTCTGGACGGTGGAGAAACGTGGAAGCGATGGGACGATTTCCATATCCGCGAGAGTGAGGAGACGACTACCTGCGCATTTTATTTGTCGGATGATACGCCCCGACATTTTCGGATTTGTGCATCTTTCATAAGCAGATTCTATCGCCAGTATTGGGTATCCGACAGCTTTTTACTGCCCGAAGAAGGGGGAGACGACAGCGGCGGCAACCGGGGCGGCAGTACTACTCCCGTTGTTCCCGATCGGGAGCCGCAAGAACCGGAACCCGAACTGACTCCTGATCCGGAACCTGAACCGGAACCGACGCCCAGACCGAAACCGTCAAGGCCCAAGCCGACTCCGAAACCGACCCCCGAGCCGGAGCTGGAAGAGCCGATACCCGAACTGGAACCGGAGCCTGAGCCAACACCTGAACCAGAACAGGAAGAACCGGAGCCTGAACCGACCCCCGAGCCGGAACCGGAGCCTGAGCCGGAGGTGGAAGAACCAGAGCCGGAGCCGGAAGAACCAGAACCCGAGCCGATTCCTGAGCCGGAGCTGGAAGAACCGGAGCCCGAGCCGATTCCTGAGCCGGAGCCGGAAGAACCGGAGCTCGAGCCGACACCCGAACCGAGTCTTGATCAGGTGGAAGAAGACAACGGATTGACAGTGCCGCTCCAAGTGGCGTTAGCAGTTGCCGGGCTAGGTCTTTGTGTGGTGACTGGAATTGCCGTGGCGCACAAAGGTATGTTCCGAAAAAAGAAATAATAATTTCAGTGTTGTGAAGTCTGTTCCGGCATTTGGTGTGTACCTGTTTTCTGGATACATCAAAAGCCGGAACATTTTTATTACCGATCTTCCTGCCGGAAGCGATAACCTTTCCTTCTCACGGTTTCGATATAATGGATGCCGGGACACAGAAGTTCCAGTTTTTGCCGTACACGAGCCATACAGACCTGCATATTATGAACTCCTTTGTTTACCGGAGCTTTCCAGACACGGTCATAGAGCTGCTCATAGGAAAACACCTGTCCCGGATTTTGGGCTAAAAAAGCCAATAGATCAAACTCCAACGCGGTAAATGAAGAGATATTACCCTGATACCGGACTTCGCGCAATCCAAGATCGATTTCCAGTTCGCCAAAGCATAGTACATCCCGCATCTCTATGTTGTGACGGCGCCGGATTCGCAGACGGATCCGCAGTTCCAGTTCAGTCAGAGAATACGGTTTTCCCAGATAGTCATCGCCTCCTGCAATCAAACCACGGATACGGTCATCTGTTTTTGCGTAGGCAGATAGAAAAATAATCGGTACACCGCTTACCTCCCGTATCCGGCGGCAGATTGTGAATCCATCGATTCCAGGCATATCCACATCCAGAACGATAGCGTCGAAGGCAGCGGAAGATACCGCTTTCAAAGCATCGCTGCCGTTATCTGCTTTGCTGACATGATAGCCCAGCTTGTTTAGATAGGCCTCGTTGGTTTTCTGAATATGGGGATCATCGTCCACCAGAAGTACCCGATACATAGTTCCTCCTCTTTCTATTTTTATTCTAATCATACCATAAAGTGCTGCCCGGAAAAATCACTGGCTCGTCACATTTTCCTGGAATCATGAAAAATGACAGAGAAACAATTTATAATGAAGTTGAATTAACAGTGATAGCTATGTGCATAAATGTGGAAGGAGAAAGAGATGAAGACGGCTTTTTTTAAAATTCTGCTTTGTGTGTGCCTGATATGCGGACTGCTGCCGGAAGTGGTGTGGGCAGTGGAAGACGGAGTACTGCAACAAGCAGATCAACCTGTAAATGGGAAAGAGTGTGGTGATTCGGAAAATTTACATACAGATGCAGGGTGGATCCCATGGGATGGGACGGACACGGTGCTTTCCGACCACTGTTATCAGACCTCAGGTGATGACGTAATTATCAGTATTGATGATACCATTTCGATCTCCGGTACGGTTGGTCTGTGCCTAAACGGTCACGTACTGGAGGTAAAAAATATTGTAGTGGAAAACGGTGCTTCTTTCACTCTTTGCGACTGTTCCGCCGGGCAAAGTGGGAAATTGATTCTGTCCCCGGAGACATCTGAGGGGAATGTGACAGGGATCACGGTTTGTTCAGGTGGAGATTATACTCAGTACGGTGGGGATGTAGAGTTATCCAGAAGAGGAGAAGATGCAGATTGGGAAAATATCTTTGGCATTTATTCCAATGGCGGTAACGTCAATCTCTATGGAGGCTCGATTACTACGCATTGTGAATATGACAGTGGTGAGCCTGGAGTTTTTGCGGTTAGCTTGTATGGAGGACGGCTCACCGTTACCGGGGCTGCAATTACTGCTGCCGCAGAAGTCAAAAGTGGAGACACAGAGAATGACAGTCCCTACGCCTGTGGAATCGACCTGAATGATGGCGCTTCTGGTGAAATCGGCAATGTAACTGTCAGCGCATCGGCACTGGGGCATTGGGCAGGAGCCGCTGCAGTGGGCAACTTTAGCAGCGAAGTCACGATTTGCAACGGCACATTCAATGCCTCTGCGAAAGGTGAGAACAGCGAAGCATTTGGAATTTACATTAATGAAGGTAAAGTCAATGTCAAGGATGGTTCGTTTACTGTCAGCACAGAGGGGGATAGGAGCGAAACCTACGGCCTGTACGCAAGGAATCGCGATATCTCTGCAAAAAACAGCATCGTTGTTTCCGACGGATCATTTTCGGCGAAGGTCAAGGGTGAAGAAAACGAGCTCTGTGTTGCCTGCGGTATCTATCTCGATGACTCCTGCAAAAATACGACGGCTATTTTATCAGCCAACGCCAGCTTTCATGCGAGCGCCGAATGTCTTTACAGCAACGCCTATGCTATATTCAATGAATGTCCGAATCTTTCCATCATGGGCGGAAGCTTCAGCGCTGAGGCAGCGTGTACCAATAACGGTTCCGCCTATGGTATAGAAGATGATGCGGGTATCTCCATTACCGGCGGCAGCTTTCGTGCTGTTTCCGGCTGGTCTGCCTATGGAGCTAGTTTTGATGAGGACGGAGGCGTTCTTTCCGGGATAAGTGCAAGCGCCACGGCTCCTCACGCTACGGCTGTCTTCTTCTCCGGTGACGGTTCGGTGACGGATTGTACTCTCAGTGCGACTGGAACGGAGGATTACGTTGCCTCCGCACTTGCCATCTACAACACCTTTGATCCGCCTTTCGTTAGCCTCTCTGGTGGAACGTTGACTGCCATTGGGGAATGTTCTGTGGGTGTGGAGGTCAACGATGGGACGGTCGTTCTGACATCTGCCCCCGCGATCAGTGCAACCCAAGCGGATTTTTCCATCGTCCCTACCGATAGTTCCGGTAACGGTTGGTATACCGGTGGTACTGTTCGATTGGGTGACAGCTTTGGCGAAGGCAGTTACACGCTCAGTTGTGAAACCGGTTTGACCGGATTTGCGGAGGGAACAGTCGTTGTGGAAAATGTATCCGCTGCAAAAAAAGGGTTTTTCAGCCTGATTCCTATGAAGGGCAGATACGAAGGCTGGGGACTTATTCACAATGCGGAAAGCAACACCCTCTGCATTGCGCCCATCATTCCGCCGCAGATTCCCAGCAACCCAGATACTGACAGCGATCCCACCTACAGGGTGATACTGCCGGAGGAAACTGCCGGTGGAAAAATCGAGGTAAGACCCAAATGGGCAGAGGCTGGCGATATTGTTACCCTGACCGTGATGCCAGAGAATGGCTATCTTCTCACAGCGTTGGATGTAACAGATGTGCGGGGAAACAAGTTTGAAGTGACAGACAAGGGTAACGGTGTCTATACATTTCAGATGCCCAGACGCAAGGTCACAGTCACGGCAACCTTTGTTCCGCGCGGTAGGTATGTAGCCTGTCTCAGCAGGGCCGTGATCAACATGATGCTCTGGCAACTGGAGGAGATCCGAACGCAGATTGCCACCATGATGCTGTACCTCTGCGAGAACATTGTGAAGTAACGAAAAAAGATACTGCCTGAGGCTGATATTCCTCTTCTGTCTGATTAACAAAGGGAATATCAGCCTTTCTTCTTTTTCATCGGTAATTATAATTTTCGTATCAAAAACGCAAACAATATTTGCTTTTATCGTATCAAAAAATGAAAAATAGGTGTATAATAGGTGTCGGAAGGAGGTGCTTTCAATGAAACGAACGATAACAGAAAAATTGTTAGAGTGGAAAAATTCCGATGATCGAATGCCATTACTCTTAACAGGGATTCGGCAGTGTGGAAAAACATATACGATGAAAGAATTGGGAGAAACGGCTTTCGGGGGAAACTATGCCTATTTCAATTTTGAAAAAAATACAGCCGTGGCTGAAGTGTTTGCTTATGATTTGGACCCGCATCGGATTCTGCGTGAATTAAGTGCTTTGCATGGAAAAGCGATTGTTCCCGGGGAGACTCTTTTAATATTCGACGAAATTCAAAGCTGTGTCTCTGCCATTACCTCTCTAAAATACTTCTGCGAAGATCTCCCCGAGCTTCATGTAATTGGAGCTGGATCCCTCCTTGGCGTAACCCTCAATTCTGTTCAGCTGTCATTCCCGGTTGGTAAAGTAAATCGGATGCAAATGTATCCTATGAGTTTTCAGGAATTTTTAGAAGCAACGAATCCAAACGCTGTTCAGTGGTTAGAATGTCGATGGAAATGTACAGAACCATTGGAAGATGCATTTACAATTCCCTTTGCAAATGCGTTGAAGTTATACTATATCGTTGGTGGAATGCCCAAAGCGGTGGAAACGTGGCAAAAAACCAGTGATTTGGAAAAGGTGGAACAGGTCCAGGATGATATTTTACGGGACTATGCCAATGACTTTGCCAAGCATGCCCCTATTTCGGAGCAACCGAAACTAAGTTTGATTTGGGATTCCATTCCACAGCAGTTAGCAAAGGAGAATCACAAGTTCATTTTCTCTCATGTAAAAAAAGGTGCCAGAGCTGCCGATTTGGAAAATGCATTGAGTTGGTTAGAAGATGCAGGATTGGTTTACAAAGTTCATCTGACGGAACAAATGAGGCTTCCGTTGGCATATCAGGCCGATGCTACACATTTTAAAGTCTATATGGCAGATGTAGGCCTCTTACGGCGAAAAGCCGGTGTGACAGCCCAGATTATTATGCAGGGAAACGGAACGTATGGAGAATTTAAAGGTGCTTTAACAGAAAACTTTGTCTTGCAGCAGCTTTTATCCTTGAATAAAAAACCATATTTTTGGAGATCTAACAACCAAGCTGAAGTGGATTTTGTCTTTGAAGAAGATGGAAATTTCATTCCGGTAGAAGTTAAATCTGACGAAAATACCAAGGCAAAAAGCTATGCACGTTTTTGTGAACTGTATCAACCGTCGTTCGGTTTTGTTACTTCATTAAAAAATGTTGGAGATCATAAGAATTCCAATACACAGACCTATAGCGTTCCTCTTTATCTTTTGTGGAAGTTGAATGATTGGATTCAATTGGAACGTGCGAAAGCGCCAGCATTCGACTTGAACGCATATATGAACGAATCGCTGAGTTTCCAGGATTTAATGAAGTAAAGAACAGGTTTTAGTATGAAAGGTATAAGGGGGTTTTCATTATGAGAATCGACAAGTATTTAAAAAATTCGCGCTTAATCAAGCGCCGAACCGTGGCGAAAGAAGCCTGCGACCAGGAACGTATCCTGATCAACGGAAAGGTGGCGAAGGCTGGTTCGGAAGTGAAAGAAGGGGACGAGATCCTGATCCGCTTCGGTACGTCGGAGTTGAAGGTCCGTGTACTGGCCACACCGGAACACGCGCCCAAGGATGTGGCGTCCACCATGTACGAAACACTGTAATAAAAAAACGCGAATGTCATTTCAGACGTTCGCGTTTTTTGTTTCATTATTCAGCGACTCTCGGTGCACCTTCGATCCAGCGCAGATCGTAGGGTTCGAACTTTACGTTTTCGTAAGCTTCGATGTCCATCATCACGTCGGTCCAGTCGGAGTGGATATCGCCGTTCTGCTTGATCAGGATATCATACAGGATATCATAGGTGATGCCATCTTCGGGATCGGTTTCAACGATGGTGGAATAGGGCAGAGTCTTGTGATAGTTCAGTTCCATACCCTTGTATTCGAAGTGGAAACCGCAGCGCATTCTGCAGCCGTCCAGACCGGTGTATTCCGCAACCTTCTTCAGATCCTTCAGGATCTTGTCACCGTCCTGATCGTACAGGTTTTCCGGAGTGGTAGCGGTATAGTCGAAACGGAACTGGATGGAAGTAGCCGGAACCTTCAGGAAGCGTTCCATGTAGGGAATCAGTTTGTCCGCCGGGTAGTTCTTGTACAGTACGCAGTTGATGCGGAACGGTACAGGAAGACGAGCCAGCAGATCGTCGTTGGATTCGACCACGTACTTCTGCATGTGACGGGATACGTTGATGCAGGTGATCTTATGCTTGTTGCGTTCAGCAAATGCCAGGATGTCTTCTTCGGTGGTGAATTCAGATACCGGCAGAGTGGTGTTGATGAACACTCTGTGTGTGGTAGGAATCTGATCCAGCATGATCTGTAATTTCTTGATGTCAGCGAAGGGTTCGCCGCCAGTGAATACGAAATCACAATTGGGGGTAATGGAATCCATCTTTCGGATGCTTTCGCAGATCTTCTCCAGAGAGAAGCCGGTCATGTCAGCGTATTCTTCTTTATTGATGCAGAAGGGGCAGTTGTTCTTACAGTCGTAGGGTACGAAAACCGTTACGGTTGCGCCGCCTTCACGGGTTTTATAAGGGTGTCTTACGTTCTCCATCGGCCTTTCCTTTCGTAAAATTTGTCCAATATAGTTACGTCAAAAGGGCAGACTTACCCCTTGACAGGTCTATGCACAATTACTAATTGTAGCTGATTTTGACCGAAAGGTCAAGGGGATGGAGACGTTTTTATGCGCTGAAAAACGAGAAATTTTCAGCGTTTTCGTGGATTTACCAAAAAATCTCAGCGATCGGACAGAGCTGTATAATTGATCAGAGGCTGTACTGTCTGATAGGCTGGACGCATGATCTTACTGTTAGACAGTTCTTCGATGCGGTGAGCGCACCAGCCGGAAATACGGGCCGCGGCAAACAGCGGCGTGGCCACGTCCTGCGGAATGTTCAGCGCTTTGTAAACGAATGCGGAATAAAGATCCACGTTGGCGCAGATGGGTTTATCGGTCTTGTGGACTTCGCGGAACAGATCCGGACCTACTTCTTCGATGTAGGAGTACAGTTCAAATTCTTCCATCAGATCGTGTTCTTCCGCCAGCTTTTTGGCCATGCGCTTTAACAATTTGGCTCTGGGATCGGAATAGGTGTAAACGGCGTGGCCCAGTCCGTAAATCAGACCAGTCTTGTCGTTGGCTTCTTTTTTCAGCACCTTCACCAGATAGTCCTGGATCTGACTGTAGTCGGAAAGATCCATCACGTTTCTGCGCATATCGTTCATCATATCGGGGACAGCCGAGTTGGCACCGCCGTGTTTCGGGCCTTTCAAAGAGCCGACTGCGGCGGCGATTGCCGAATAGGTGTCAGTTCCGGTGGAGGAAACCAGGTGGGTGGTGAACGAGGAATTGTTCCCGGCACCGTGCTCTGCGTGGATGATCAGCGAGATGTCCAGCAGTTTGGCTTCCAGTTCGGTGTATTCGCCGGTGGGACGCAGGAGACGAAGGATCGTTTCGGCGGTGGACATGTTGGGGTCAGGCTGATGCAAGTGGAGACTCTTATTAAAAAATTGAGACTGCTGTGCCTGATAGCCATAGGCGATCAATGACGGGAAATATCCGATCAGATCGATGGACTGACGAATAACATTTTCCAAAGAAATGTCGTCGGGATTATCGTCATAGGAATAGAGAGCCAGAACGCTGCGGGCCAGCTTGTTCATGATGTTACGGCTGGGTGCCGTCAGGATCATATCGCGGGCAAACCCTTCGGGCAGCTTCCGCTTCTTTCCCAAAAGCTTTGTATATTCGTCCAGCTCGGATTTGTTGGGAAGATGACCAAACAGGAGAAGATAACTGGTTTCTTCATATCCGAACCTGTCTTCTGCCAGACAGTTGTTGACGATGTCTTCCACGTCGATACCGCGGTAATATAACTTTCCTTCTGTAGGAATCTTTTCGCCGAAGGGTGTGATGCGATATCCTTCGACATCGCCCACACGGGTCAGACCGACGACGACACCGGTTCCGTTGGCATTTCTCAAACCGCGCTTAACGAACGGGTAATGCTGGAACAGGGCAGAGTCGATTCCGTTTTGATCGCTCCATTGGCTGGACTGGTCGTGGATAAAAGTGTTATGTTCAATGATGTGGCCGGGCCTTGCGTGACGGATGATCAAGAGAATTCCTCCTTTCAAAACAGCCGAATGCTTTTGTAAAAATTAAGCCTATTATAATGGAATAAAATGTATGATGCAAGACGATTGCATCGAAAAATACAATCTTGAAAATGTATACGATTTTGTGTATCTTGATGAAAAAAACAGATGATTATGCGAATAAAATCATGTATAATAATGGTAAAATTGTGGGATTTGTCAGTCAAAATAATACTAGGAAACCGGAGGATAATACGTGAGTATCCGTGACACCTTTCTCATAGGAGCTGATGTGGCTGAGAACCGCCAGGTACTTCGCCAGGTCCTTGAGAACAACTTTAATATTTTCGAGGTGGAAGATTATTATCAGGCTATGGTTCTGTTACGTCAGAATTTTGATTGTATCGGAGGGATCCTCCTGGATATCGAACAGGACGGAAAGGGTGCATCCAATCTTCTGCGGCTGATGCGAATCAGCAAGTTATCTGAGCAGATTCCGGTCATTATGATCCTGTCGCCGAAATCCAGTCTGACGGAAGAAATGGCATTGGACGGAGGGGCTGCGGACGTGATCATCAAGCCCTGTTCTTCGCGTATCATTCTTCAGAGAGTACGTCTTTTGGCTGACCTGTTTAACTATCGCTGGAATTTGGAAATGCTGGTGGAAGAACAGGCCAGAAAACTGCGTCAGACCAACGAAAATATGGTCGATGTTCTGTCCAGCATTATTGAACACCGGAGTGCCGAATCCGGCCAGCATGTTCGTAGAATTCGTGGGTTTACCAGGATCCTTTTGGAAGATGTTGCTGAGAACTGGCCGGAATACGGCCTGGATGAACGAATCATCGAAATGGTATCCAGTGCATCGGTTCTGCACGATATCGGAAAGATCTCTGTTCCCGATGCAATCCTGAATAAGCCGGGACGTTTGACGGAAGAGGAATTTGAAGCCATAAAGAAACATACCATCTACGGGGCGAATATGGTGGAGACTCTGGTTAATGTTGCGGAAAAGGATTATTTACGCTACGCGTATAATATTTGCCGCTTCCATCATGAACGATGGGATGGAAAGGGATATCCCGACCGGCTGAAAGGGGAAGAAATTCCAATCTGTGCACAGGTCGTGGGCGTTGCAGATGTTTATGATGCCCTGACTACGCCGAGAGTATATAAAGAGGCATATTCGCCGGAAACGGCGGTGAGAATGATCCTGAACGGAGAATGTGGAACCTTCTCGCCAAAGGTGTTGGAATGTTTTCAAAATGTGAAAGATGCGTTTGCTGATTTGGCGGTTCGTTATGCGGACGGTGTTGAAGTCGATGCCGGAGAAATCGCGCAGAGGCTGGAGGGCCCTGCAGCGACCACAAGGACGCTGAGTACCGCGGAACGGGTTCAGAGAAAGTATCAGACACTGCTCCATTATATTGACGCTACCATCATTGAGGCAGAACTGGAGAGCGGTGTGTTCCGTCTGATTTATAATTCCAATCCTGATTTTACGGTGGATACGTCCCGGAAATCGATCCACGATATTGCGTCTGTTTTTGAAGAAAACCGGATCCATCCGGATGACAGGGAGACTTTTGAAAGAGAAATCAGATTCTGTCAGAACCGGTTCTTTAAAGAGGGACTTCGACGTCATACGGTGTATTGCCACACATATCGTCCGTCCATGGAAGCGTATCATTTGTTTGAATTCACTATGCTGCGTGTGGAATTGAATGATGATAAACAAAATGTAATTTTGATCTGCCGTCCTGCGCCGGAGAATATGACACATACTGTAAATAATTGATGGAAAGCTGCTGATACGCCCCTGTATCGGCAGTTTTTTCAAATGCAACTGCTGGTTGACAAATTGGATGGTACAGTTTGTAGACTGTAACTGTGGAAAGGAGCATGATAAAGGTGAAATCATTAAAGGGGGAACAACATATGAATTTAGCTGAAAAAATCATGAATCTTCGCAGACAAAAGGGCTGGTCCCAGGAAACGCTGGCGGAAAAGCTGGATGTGACGAGACAATCGGTCTCCAAGTGGGAAAGTGCCCAGTCCGTTCCCGATCTTGACAAGATCCTGGCGTTAAGCGAACTGTTCGGCGTGACGACGGATTATTTGTTAAAAGAAAACTGCTTTGAAAGTGACGGTGTTTCAGAGAATCTCTCCGGCAACCACTCTGAGGAACCGGCTGAACCGCCTGTCCGTCTGGTGGATCTTCCGGAAGCGAAGGAATTTCTGGAGTTGAAGAACCAGTCGGCAACCTGGATCGCTGCAGCCGTCGGTCTGTGCATCCTCTGTCCCGTTCCGCTGATGCTCCTGATGGCTTTCGTTCAGGAACACGTGCTCCATCTGTCGGAAGACGCGGCCGGTGCGCTGGGAGTGATCATCCTGTTGGGGATGGTTGCCGCGGCGGTATCCGTGTTCATTCGCTGGGGACTGAAGCTTCAACCCTATGAATACCTGGAAAAGGAAGAAATCCGTATCACGGAAGATGTGGTGGTATTCGTCCGAAAGGAACGCAAGGCGGCGCAGAAGCAGTATTCCAGAAACAACATCATCGGTGTTGTCCTATGTATTTTAGCGGCAGTCCCGCTGATCGCGGTGGCGATGCTCCCGTCGGACATGAATGAATTTTTGGCCTTTTTCGGGGTCTGTCTGATTTTGGGATTGATTTCCCTGGGAGTCTATCTGATGGTCAGTGTGGGAATCCCCAGAGGAGCAGAGCAGATGCTCCTTCAGGAAGGCGATTACACTGTGGAGAATAAGGAACGCAGTAAATGGACCGGACCGATTGCCGGAATCTACTGGTTATTGGTTGTGGCGATTTACCTGATGATCAGCCTGAAATCCGGAAGCTGGGACACCAGTTGGATCATCTGGCCGGTGGCCGGAGTCCTGTTTGGGGCACTGATGATTTTCTGTGGGATGATCAGGAGAAAATAAATGGAAGTTATGTGAAAGCCTGTACGGAGGATCGTACAGGCTTTTTCTGTAACCAGAAAAAGGAACGTATGTTCTTGAATTAAGGAAAACCTTATGATATGATAGAATCGCGGAAAAATGGGTATCTATTTTGTGAAATAAACCGTTGCATTGTTTGAGAAGGAGGAACAGCCGTGGGTGATTTCAAGCTCGTATCGCCGTTCAAAATGATGGGCGATCAGCCGAAAGCGGTGGAACAACTGGTACAGGGAATCAAGGACGGAAAGAAGCATCAGACACTTCTGGGCGTCACCGGTTCCGGTAAGACCTTTACCATCGCCAATGTGATCGAAAAAGTGAATAAGCCGACGCTGGTGATTTCTCACAACAAGACGCTGGCGGCCCAGCTCCACGGGGAATTCAAGGAATTCTTCCCGGAGAACGCTGTGGAGTACTTTGTGTCCTACTACGACTACTACCAGCCGGAAGCCTACGTACCGTCTACGGATACGTACATCGAAAAGGACTCCGACATCAACGCGGAGATCGAAAAACTACGCCATTCGGCCACGGCGGCCCTGTCGGAACGACGGGACGTCATCGTGGTTGCCTCGGTGTCCTGCATCTACGGTTTAGGTAGCCCGCTGGATTATAAGGAGCAGGTAATTTCCCTGCGCCCGGGAAAAGAATATGACAGAAACGAGCTTCTCCGGAAGCTGGTGGACATCCAATATAAGAGAAACGATATGGGCTTTGAACGCGGCTGTTTCCGCGTTCGCGGTGATATTATTGACGTATGGCCGGCGGGGGCAGAACACTGCGTCCGTATCGAACTGTTCGGTGATGAGGTGGATACCATTAAAGAAATCAATCCGCTGACCGGTGAAATCAACGGCCTGCGGAATCACGTGGCAATCCTCCCGGCGTCCCACTATGTCGTTTCCAAAGAAAAGATGGATAAGGCCATCGTGGGAATCGAAGCGGAACTGGAAGAACGTCTCCAGTGGTTTAAGGACCGCGGAAAGCTTCTGGAAGCCCAGAGACTGGAACAGCGGACCCGTTACGATGTGGAAATGCTCCGTGAAGTGGGGATTTGCAAAGGGATTGAAAACTATTCCAGACACATCGCGGGCCTGGAACCGGGAGAGCGTCCCAATACGCTGATCGACTTTTTCCCCGACGACTTTTTGGTGGTCATCGACGAATCTCACGTCATGTTACCGCAGCTGCGGGGGATGTTTGCCGGGGACAGATCGAGAAAGACTTCGCTGGTGGAATACGGTTTCCGTCTTCCGTCGGCTCTGGATAACCGCCCGCTGCAGTTTGAGGAATTCGAGAAAATGGTGAACCAGGCGGTGTACATCAGTGCGACGCCGGCTGCCTACGAAAAGGAACACAGCGGAAACATCTGGGCAGAACAGGTGATTCGTCCTACGGGTCTTCTGGATCCGGAAATCGACGTCCGTCCCATCGAAGGTCAGATCGACGATCTGATCGGTGAAATCAATAAGGTGGCGGCCAGAGGCGAACGAGTTCTGGTGACGACGCTGACAAAGAAGATGGCGGAAAGTCTGACGGATTATTTGAAGAACGTGGGGATCCGCGTCCGGTATTTACATTCCGAAATCGATACGCTGGAACGTCTGGAAATCATTCGAGACCTGCGTATGGGTGTGTTCGATGTTCTGGTGGGGATCAACCTTCTTAGAGAAGGCCTGGATATTCCGGAAGTATCGCTGGTGGCTATTTTAGATGCGGATAAACAGGGCTTCCTGAGAACGGAGACGTCGCTGATCCAGACCATCGGCCGTGCGGCGCGTAATTCGGAAGGGCATGTCATTATGTATGCGGATTTCATCAGTGATGCCATGAGAGCGGCTATTGATGAAACAGCCCGACGTCGTGAAATCCAACAGAGATATAATGAAGAACACGGAATCACGCCTCAGACCATCAAGAAGTCGATCCGTGCTGTCATCGAGGCAACGAAGGTGGCGGAAGACGAGGGCACGTACGAAGGAAAGAGTCCGTCGGAACTGACGAAGAAGGAGCTGACCGAATACGTGAAGAAGCTGGAAAAAGAAATGAAAGAAGCGGCCAAGGAACTGCAGTTCGAGCGTGCGGCTCAGCTGCGTGACCTGGTGTTCGAATACAGGGCCCGGTTATAACGGGGAACACTGCGGGTGCGGTGTCATAAAAGAGGAAAGAATATGCAGAATTTAGCGAAAGACATCATTATAAAAGGTGCAAAGGAACACAATCTGAAGAATATCGATGTTGTGATTCCCCGCGATAAGATGGTGGTTCTGACGGGGCTGTCCGGTTCCGGAAAGTCGTCCCTGGCCTTTGATACGATCTATGCAGAGGGGCAGAGACGATATATGGAGAGCTTGTCTTCCTACGCAAGACAGTTCCTGGGTCAGATGGATAAACCGGATGTGGAACATATCGAAGGTCTGTCTCCGGCGATTTCCATTGACCAAAAGACCACATCGAAGAATCCGCGTTCCACCGTTGGTACGGTAACGGAGATCCATGATTATCTGCGTCTGATGTACGCCCGAATCGGCGTACCTCATTGTCCGGTTTGTGGCCGTGAGATTTCCAGTCAGAGCGTGGATCAGATCGTGAATCATTTGATGGATGAAGGGCAGGGGACCCGTCTGACCATCATGGGTCCGGTGGTTCGTCAGCGAAAGGGCGACCACGAGAAGATCCTGGAACGGATCCGGAAGGAAGGATTCACCAGAGTCCGCGTGGATGGAGAAATCCGGGATCTGAATGAAGAAGAAATCAAGCTGGAAAAGACATTTAAACATACTATTGAAGTTGTTGTCGACAGAATCATCGTCAAGTCCGGTGTGGAAAGCCGTCTGGCGGAAGCGGTGGAATTGGCCACAGAACAGGGCGAGGGCCTGGTGGTGGTCACTGTCCAGAAAAAAGATGAAGAAGGGAATTCACTGAAGCCGGAAGATGTGCTGTTCAGTACAAAACTGGGATGTCCCGACCACGGTGTCAGCATCACCGAGCTGGAACCCCGTATGTTCTCCTTCAACAACCCCTACGGAGCATGTCCGGAATGTAACGGTCTGGGCTTTATCCAGAAGCTGGACCCGGATCTGATCATTTCCAAGCCGGAGCTGTCTGTTTTGGACGGGGCTCTGTCCACGGTATACTCTTCTATGATCGACTATGCCAGCTTCTATCGTCAGATGATCGAAGCATTGGCCAAAGATCACGGCGTGGATCTGAATACACCGTATCAGGATCTTCCGGAGGATTTCAAACAGGAACTGCTGTATGGGACCGGAGAACGAAAGCTGGTTTACGACTATGTGAGCCGCAGCGGAAATGTTCAGCACAGAAATCACGTGTTTGAAGGGGTGATCCGTAATCTGGAACGTCGTTACGAAGAAACCGGGTCAGATTATTTCAAAGATAAAATGAATAAATTCATGAGCTACACACCGTGTCACGCCTGCGAGGGAAAGCGTCTCCGTCCAGAGATCCTCGCGGTGACGGTGGGTGGGAAGAACATTGCGGAATTCTCCGATATGTCCATTCACCAGGCGCTGGAGTTTATTGATAACTTAAAGTTGTCGCCGAGGGACGAGGCGATTGCCAGAGCGATTTTAAAGGAAATCCGCTCCCGTTTGACCTTCCTGGTGGATGTGGGACTGGATTATCTGACGCTGTCCCGTTCGGCAGGAACGCTGTCCGGCGGTGAATCCCAAAGAATTCGTCTGGCGACTCAGATCGGATCCAGCCTGGTGGGCGTTCTGTATATTTTGGACGAACCCAGCATCGGCCTCCATCAGAAGGATAACGAAAAGCTTCTGGCCACATTGCGTAACCTGACGGATATCGGAAACACGTTGATCGTAGTAGAACACGACGAAGATACCATGTATGCGGCGGACCACATCATCGATATCGGGCCCGGGGCCGGTCTTCACGGCGGTGAACTGGTCTGTGCCGGGACAGTGGAAGATATCATGAACTGCCCTGAATCTCTGACCGGTCAGTATCTCAGCGGAAAGAAGTCCATCCCTGTTCCGAAACAGCGCAGAGAAGGAAATGGCTTGTCCATCACAGTCAAAGGTGCTGCGGAAAATAACCTGAAAAATGTAGATGTGGAATTCCCGTTGGGAAAATTTATCTGTGTTACCGGCGTTTCCGGCTCCGGTAAGAGCAGCCTGGTCAATCAGATTCTCTACAAGAGTCTGGCGGAAAAGATCCATCGCGCTCATATTCATCCCGGAAAGCATGATTCCATCGAAGGAATCCAAAATGTGGACAAGGTCATCGACATCGACCAGTCGCCCATCGGTCGTACGCCGCGATCCAATCCGGCGACGTACACCGGAGTATTTGACAGTATCCGTGATCTGTTCGCACAGCTTCCGGAAGCGAAGCTGAGAGGCTACGGAAAGGGACGCTTCAGTTTCAACGTAAAGGGCGGCCGCTGTGAAGCATGCTCCGGCGACGGGATCATCAAGATTGAAATGCACTTCCTGTCTGACGTTTACGTTCCCTGTGAAGTCTGCGGAGGAAAGCGATATAATCGTGAGACTCTGGAGGTAAAGTATAAAGGGAAGAATATTTATGATGTCCTTGATATGAACGTATCGGAAGCATTGGAGTTCTTCTCCAATATTCCGTCCATCACTCGTCAGCTGGAAACACTGGAACAGGTTGGTCTGGGCTATGTAAAACTGGGTCAGCCGTCCACGCAGTTGTCCGGTGGGGAAGCGCAGAGAATCAAGCTGGCTTCCGAATTGTCCAGACGCAGTACCGGTAAGACAATTTACATCCTGGATGAACCCACCACCGGTTTGCACTTTGCTGACGTGGATAAGCTGGTCAACGTCCTGAATCAGCTGGTAGATGCCGGGAATACCGTCGTAGTCATTGAACACAATCTGGATGTGATCAAGACGGCGGACTGGATCATTGATCTGGGGCCGGACGGAGGAAACCGCGGCGGCCAGATCGTTGCCACAGGAACACCGGAAGAGGTGGCTCAGGTGGAAGGCTCGTATACGGGTCAGTTCTTAAAGAGAATGTTAGAAAAATAATGCAAAACGCCCATCGATCCATGATGATCGATGGGCGTTTTTTTATGATTTGATTTATTCGGTTTTGTCAGAAGCCTCTCTGGATTGTTCTTCATCCATCATAAGTTTATAGACTTCCAGAAGTTCCTTTCGTGAAGAAACACCAAGCTTCTGATAAAGGTTTTTATTATGGAACTTCAACGTATTTTCTTTGATGTTCAAGGCTGCCAAAACCTCTTTGGTAGGCGTACGGACAATATAGGCATCGAAGATTACTTTTTCTGTCTGTGTTAGTTCCAGAATCCCCTCGGTGAACTGTTTGATTCTGGAATGGTCAACTATTGCATCTTTCGAACGGGCAGTTTCGTCCTTTGCGGCGGCAGAAAGTGTGGAGACTTTTGCGGTTACTTCATTCAACGCCTTCTCTGTTTCAGTCAGTACCTGCTCTTTTTCCGTAACGAGGTTTTTCAACCGCTGTTGTTCCGCGACCATCAGATGAAGACCAAGCAGGAACGATTCGCTGATAATATAAGAAATCGACAGGAATTCAAAGTTGAAATCCGCAAGCTGCTCCACAAACCATACACCCAGATTAGCCAGAACCGCGATTGCCAGAATTACGGCATGACCGGCGGATTCCAGTTTCTTTGCCACGGACGCGTGAATGATGGCGGCCACCATAGCGAAGAAATAGCAGATGAGATATACAGCATAGATAAAGTGCAACGGTCCGTAGACTTTCTTCAGCGCAGAAGCACCACCCACAGTGACGAAGGAAACCTCCTTGTAGTAAATGTCCAGAATACCGGGACTTGCAGCGATTAGAAACACGACTGCTGCAAGGCTTAAAAGCAGGGCAGGAAGCCACTTTCGGTAACGGAGTTTTGTAACATCCAAAATGATCATTAACATGGATAAGGGCAGAAAAACACTGCCCAGATAAGACACGCGGTTTGCCATCAGTGCGCTTTCCAGTCCGCTAGAGATGGATAAAGCAAAATAGGCCGCGTTCACCACCAGTACGGACGAGAACAAGAGCAGAAACCACTTGTCCTGTTTCCGCCTGATAGCGCAGTAGCCGATCAGCAGTAAAAGGGAAAGGAATGCGGAAGCACCGTATATGATTGTGGTACTTGCACCATCGCTGTCAATCGCGCTGCATCCGGAGAGGATCAGCAGAAGCACAAAAGGACAAATACCTGTCAAAAACTTCTTCATGGTTAGTTTCTCCTATGACCAAAAAATATTTGGCCAACCCACACTTTTTCCCACACTTTTTCCCACACTTTTGGATTTTGGTCAGGAAACGGTGTGGCGACAAAAAACAGGGAACTTGATATAAATATAATAGTAAAAGTATATCATGGCAGTATTGACCTTGCTTTGGCCAAAAGTTTGTGAAAGGGCGTTTTTGTTGAATTTTCAATTACAGCGCGCAATCACTTTGCTTTTACAGCGTATCACAAAGTTTTGGCTGAATCAAGATTCTCATTTTATGAACATGATTTACGAAGTACGGTACACAGCTTCTTCAAAAAACCCAAAGGAGAAAGACACCATGAAAAGAAAAGTCGATCGTGCAATTAGTTTTTTGCTCAGTGTGGTTCTGATCATACAAGTGATGCCCCTGACAGTACTTGCTGCAACGGATAATCTGCTTCGTTTTCGAATCGGCATGACGGATGAAAACTCCTATCATGTGATTACGGCAGAATACGACGGAACAGCCTATGTTATGGGCGGTATTCTGGAGGACAAAGGTCGTCGGGCATTTGCCGCAAACGATACCTTTACCAGTATCATCGACTACGGTGATGGATACACAGAATCACGTTCTTATGTTGAAATCAGCCAGAGCAAAGGAGCATCGCAATTTGGTTTGCAGTGGAACAGAGAAACATTTTCCATTGCTCTCAGCGAACCTGGAAATGTGTGGCTTCACGTACAGGACGGTATTCTGACCACATCCCAGCCCGGAGATGCGCCCATATATTGGAATACCGGCTGGTTTGACGAAAATGACCAGTGGGTCTCCGGGCTTTATTCTTCTGGTGCAGAAGAGGGACAGAATACATACATCGTGCTGAAGGTCGATGACGGTGAACCGTATTTTACCGCAGTAACCGCCCTTGACAGCAGTACCATTCCTACAGAAATCGCTGTGGAGAACTGCAGCCATCCCACACTTGTACACTATGATGGAACTGCCGCCACCTGTACGGAACCTGGTACGAAGGAGTATTGGTTCTGTTCACTGTGCGAGGCTGCATCTCGCAGTTACAAGTTCTTTGATGAGCGGGGGACCATTGAGTTTTGGGATGATTCTGCACGCACTATTCCCGCTTTGGGACATGTTGATAATAACACAGACGGAGTTTGTGACCGTTGCGGGCTGGGTATGCCCATTTTTACCCGGGTAACGGAAGTGTCCGAGATCCAGGGTGATTGCAGTTATCTCCTTGGTACTGAAATCCGGGGCAACCTCTATCTGGCGATGCCTCCCAGTGATATGGATATGTCTCTGCTCCCTGCAACAGCGGCCGTGGATGTAGATGACGATGGTGCAATTCCCTACTCTGATATGAAGGAATCTGGTTCCATGATGATTCGTCTGAAGGCTGCTGCTGAAAATGCAGATTTGGATGAAGGTGAGTATCGGTATACGATTGTCAGCACCGGTGGCGGTGCTTCAGGTGCCCTGGAGTGTATGTGGGGTGATTTTTATCTCTCACCTGATGAGAATTCTAAGTATGGGTGGCGTGTTTCTTTGAATGATGACCAGACAAATTCCGCGCTTATCACTCCGGTGGAATTTATGCCTCCTGAAGAATTTGACAGTATCCACGCTTATGCGATTGACGATAAGATCGGGTTCTCACTGCGCACCGGGGACATGGAGTCTAACCGCCATCCCGATGCCGTGTCCGTCATGCAGTATCCAGTCTATCTTTATGTCATGAGTGGGCAAGAAAAAGCGGAAGCTTGGGAATATGAACTTGAAGACGAGACTTCTCGGGTAGACTATTCTCTGTGCGAAGAACTGGATAATTATAGTACAGGTACCGCAATTCGGGCCAACGTATCGGGGCTTGCAGACAGTCTGACGGAAAAAGCTATTCAGGATCTTGTGGCCCAGTACCGCATTGATACTGATCACAAGGCTACAAGCTACAACATTACAGCTCGTACCGACATTGAAGTCTCCGACTATGATTCTGATAACGAAGAGTCCGGAACGACTATGTATCTGGATTTCTCTCACGTTGTTACCATTACCGGCGAAGGACAGGAATCCATCAGCTATCCTGTCACGGAAAGTCAGCTTGGCGCGGACAAACACTTCGATTTAACGTTGTATTCTCCCTTCCACGCTTCCCAGCTGGTACGTGATGATGGTATTACATACCGTGACGAAGACCACAAAATGGTCGCGGTTTATCAGATTGCCAAGCCTTACCAACGCCTGGCCAGCACGTTCTATCTGTACTCATTCACCAGCGAGGTTTTCTTTGATCAGATTCGCTTCAACGAGATCGCTATCATGGAAAATCACGAGCATCAGTGGGATAATTACCACTACAATGCTGACGGCGAGTGGTACACCTGTCAGGTCTGTGACGAGGACTGGAAGGTCCGCGACCACACCTATACACGTTTTGAAGAAGATACCTTTGACGAGTTCGGTGTCGCCTATACGATCGACCCCACCCTCGAGAGTCCCGGTACGGCAGAAATTTACTGCGAGACCTGCGAATATGTCAAGGAACAGCCGATCGATCCGACGGATAACTGGGCATGGATCGTACTGACCGATGAAGACGGAAATCCGTTACCGGACGGCTGCATCAAGAATGTAGACTGGCGGTATAAAGGAGTAATCTACAACGAGACTTACGAAGATGTGGGCGCGGACTGCCTTGCATGGCATTTTGATGAACGCAAGAGCCAGGAATGGGCCGCTGATCAGCCGTTACGCTGTCAGATTTTCTTCACAGAGGCGGCACGTCAGTTGTATATCGTTCCATGGTCTGCGACCTACGAAAATCTGGAGATGGGCAAGCCGTTGAAGCTGACGCTGAGAAACCGCGAAAATGCTGCTATCAGCATTACCGGACAGCTGGCGGAAGACCTGCGAGGCTACTCGTCTCTCGACGTTTCGATCCGCGTTCGCACTGAACTGGAGGGTGGCGGAGTTTTAAAGAATCTGGAACCTTCCAGCGACGGTACATTCCGGACCACGGTGCCTTACGGCCCCACCAATGTGGTGGTGGATATTCGAGAACGTGGTTCCGTTACCTTCCGCGACGTACAGATTTTGAAACCCAACGAGCAGGGAGATATTGATCTGGGAATCGTCGAAATCCCCAACCGAAACGGACAGGAGGTTTTCTACACCGAAGTATATCCCAATTCCAACGCTGAAGCCGCAGATGCAGCCCGTTGGCTGGGTGAAAACGGCGAGTTCGTTCTGATCAATGAGGAAACTGGAATCATCTGCGATACAGAAGTCTTCCTCCCCAATGATCAGCCGGCTGACGGTGTCCGTTTTGCTATTACCGCCAAGAATCCTTTTATTGTAGGGGATACCCTGCGTCTGGAATGTCTGACGGACAACAGCCTTTATAAGGCAGATGCTTTTACCTTTACCCTGCAGGAGCGGGGCGTCGGTGAGACGGTTCTGGATTTGACAATACATAAATGTGGTTCGGTGACACCGGCATTTGTCTCGAATGTCGGGAGTTACTGGTGTATCCTGTTTGACAGTCAGGGGAATCTTATCAATGAGAATTTCCGGACAGAGACACATCTTCCGCAGGGTAATTATACCTATATTGCTTACGCGAAAAATCCCTACATTGGCCGTGTAGATCATCCGGATGCTCTGGAGATGCTGGAGGTTCCTGAATACTTGTATTTACGCGAGACATTCACCGTATATTGGGGCGATGAAATCCAGCTGACCGGTACAATTCCTGAATTTTCTCCTACTGTTAATCTCGCCGTTCAGGCGACGGTGGATTCCAGCCGGCAGACAGGGGAATTGGTTCCTGTCTATATCACCTATAAGGGGTTTGCTGATCTGGCTGACCAGGGACTGACGTTTAAACTGTTCAGTACCCACACCGAATACAGCGGGTCCAACCTTCCTCTTGTGAAGGTCAACGGCCGGTACGCAACATGGGATGGTGATCCCGAAAGGTTGACAGAGGAAGTAAGAATGAGTGATGGTAGTTGGAGAGTTTATGAACTGTCCATAACGGCTCACGAGAACGAAGGTACGATCTGCGTTTACGCAAGACCGGATGGTGAGACTCTCTACATTGTCAGTCCCAATGGGAGCACTGCCATTCAACTGCCTCGAAAGCAAATCGTTGTTACGACACCTGAACCAGTAACTTCTTCCTATCAGGGCAATTTCATCTATTACGCCAAGCTTCCCGCTGAGGATGCTCCATATGAGGCGGTGCTTTATGTGGACGGAGAACCCATGGATCCCAAACCTGTTAACCTCAACGGACGAGGCGCGAATGAGATCCCCTATGCATTTGTCAGTCAATCCGATGCTTCGATTCATGAACTTTGGCTGGATATCCGCCGCACAACAGAGGATGAGGTGACCGGCGAAGAAATCGCTGAATCGGTATGGCAGTCTGATGTCTATCCCGTGATGTATAACAGCTCTCTGGCCTTTGCATCTCCTTACAAACTGTCCATCCGGGTCGGGGTGAACTGTTATAACATGGATCTGAATAAATCCTACAGTCCACAGATCAGACTCACCTTTGTTCCGTCCGATTTTAATCCGGACAATACGATCAACCGTGATATCGTCTTTGATTATCAGCTTTATGTGCACGGAGCGGATCAGATCGAGAACGGTCAGGTATTGCTGAGAGTATATTGTGGAGAAAAAGAACAAACTCCTACGATTCACAACGTCCTTCTCAACTACAACGAAGAGACGAACACTTTCGACGGTACACTGACGCTGAAGGCCAATACTTTTAATGCTTCGCAGCTGCCTTATGGATACTCCTTCTCGTATGATACTTCTTCTCCCGAACGTACCGACGTATCTCTGATGCAGATCGGTGAAAAGATTAAGGCGCAGGAAGCAGCACGAACGGAACTTGAACCCTATGAAATCCCCGAAATAGTTGACATGGACACTATGGAGTTTATTCTGGCCAACAGTCCGGAGTTCAGCGAAACGGAAAAGCAGGTTCTGCGGATTTTAGGAGCCTCTCAGAATGAACTGCACGATATTTATACCGAATTCAGGGACGCCCTGAATGCCATCCATGTCGAGGGACTGGATATGACGGTATCGGAGGCTGCAAGTCTCAGCGACTTCATGAAAATGAATCCGGAGTATCAGGCAGAATATCTGAAGGAGGGCATTTCCGAGGCACAGTTGATCGAAAACTATGGATACTACTGCGTGGATACCGAAAGCGAACGCTTTTATCTGCGTTACGGTGAGAATTACAATTCTGTGATTCTGTGGAATCAGGGAATCCATCTGTGGGAAGGCTTTACCTCTCCTCTGCCTGAGGGTGAACCACTGACAGGTGAGGAAACTCTGTTCTCTATGAGAAATCTTGCGCCTGTCCTTATGACAGCGCCAGCACGGAGAAGCGTCGCCGATCCAATTAGCGAAATGATTCAGGATGCTCTCTCGACCAGTTCTCTTTCGATTTATATCACGAACACTTTTCTGGCCGGATTCCTTGATCCGCTTCTGAATGTTATTCAGAAACTTGCAACTCATATTGAGAAGACGATGGCAGAGCTTTATCGGGCAATGAGTCCCCTGGGCCTCGAAAATACCAAGGAAATGAAGGAATTCCTACTGAGGGAAGCCCGGGCTTCGGTACAGAAATATAACGCAAAATTAATGGCCGATTTACCGGGAAATGTTGCGCTGAAGCCTGATTTCCTGATTAGCACAGAGATTCCTCAAGAATTGCGCAGTATGGTTGCAAAAGTGAACTCGCTGAAAAAGGAAATAGCTGCACTTAACGTGGATATTGAAGAACTTAATGATGCTACAAACCAAACATTCCGATCTGCGATTGCCAAGGTGAAAAATTCGACATCTTCAGTTACGGCAGGTTGCGGAAAGATTAAGCGTTTTATGGAAGGGAAAGGCGGAAAAGTGCTGGGCGGTGCGTTGGGCATTGCCAGTATTTTCGCCGGCTATATCAGCATGCTGCAGTCCATGAATGCGTACATGACAGAAGTGGAGAATGCGGCAATCGAACTGGACTATGGCATGTCTCTTGTAAATAAGTGCTTAGAGGATGCCGAAGATGACTGTACAGAAGATCAGGTTGATGCCATGGAGGAAGTTGAGGAATGCGTTGAAGCTTTCGAAAATCTCGAAACACAGGTTAACGACATTGTCTTCTGGTATGGTACAGCTTATGTGGCTAAGGCAGCACTTTGGCTGCCCAATGCCATCACTACTGTCAGTGGCATGTTTGTCAAAAACCCATACCTTGCTCTTGCGGACCTTTCCATCGGTGCTTTGACCAACGTCAGTGAGGCAACCGCCATGGCCGCAGCTCTGTGGAACACGCACAGCCTGAAGCGTGCAGAGAATAAGATGATCAAGCAGTGCGAAGGTCCTCTGCCTTTTGAAAAGAGTGATGCATGCGAAGATAAAGTGGAGAAGAATCCTCCCAGACCCGTTTCGCCTCCCAACCCCGACTTCAATGATCCGGTTACACCCATTATTGACCCGGCAGGATATGTGTACGAAGCTGTAGCTTCCAACCGTCTGGATGGCGTTACCGCCACCGTTTGGTATAAGGGTACGAACGGTCAGCCTGTCCGCTGGGATGAAGCACCGGAATTTGACGAAGTCAATCCCCAAATTACTTCTGCAGATGGTAAATACGCATGGATGACTCCCATTGGCAACTGGCTGGTGACGGTCAACAAGGACGGTTACTACGATGCAGACAGTAAAAATGATCCTGCCGCAGTCGATGGCTGGTTGCCGGTTCCTCCACCCCAACTGGATGTAAACATTCCCATGGTGTCCAAATCTGCACCCGCTGTAGAGTCCGCCATTGTTGCCTCTGACCGGGCACAGATCGTTTTCAGCCAGTATATGGATATTGCCCAGATTACGGAGGGTGGTTTTGTCAGCATCACTCAGAATGGTGCATCCATCCCCGTGAACCTGAGTTTCTCTGACCGAGAAGAAAGTCCTGCCAATCCCGGAACATTCTACGGACGGATTCTGGAACTGACCCGTACGGATGGCGAAGCATTCTCCGGCAACGGTATTACCATTACCGTCTCCGGTACGGTGCGAAACTATGCTGGTACTGCTTTAGGCCGCGGATATTCCAGCGGAGCGCTGTCCGTGGTTCAGATTCCTGGTTTTGTGGATCATTCTTATCCCAACCGTTATGTGACTGATGTGGGTAAAACAGAGGAAATCGTAGTGTTAGTCCGGGATACAAATGGTTTGCCCATGGCTGACACACTTGTAACTGCTGATAATGCTTCCGCTGGAACATTGACAATCACTTCCAGCGCTGTCACCGACGCGGATGGAAGGGCATTGTTCGAAATCAAAGGGATCACTTCCGGCGATGGCAGCATCCTCTTCACCGCAGGTGCAGTCGGAACAGAAATGAACACCCGCGTTTCTTCTATCGGTACAGAAGCACCTGCCAAGCCCACCGCAAATCTCACTGACTATCAGACGGTGGAGGCGGATACTGAACTGATTCTCTACTGTGAGACGGAAGGTGCTGTGATCTTCTACACCACCGACAATACTTGTCCCTGTGAAGAGGGCGAAAGTCAGCATTTATATACTCAGCCTGTTCCTGTGACCGAAACTACTTTGTTCCGAATTGCATCTTATACAGAAACGGGCGGCTACAGTGAACGTCTGAATTTGCACATTTTGGTCGAAGCTGAAGATGTCCACCTATGTAAAGATAATTTGACTCATATGGAACCTAAGCCTGCTTCTTGTACCGTGGACGGTAACATCGAATACTACACCTGTTCCTGCGGTAAGTGGTACAGCGATGCTGATGCTTCTGTGGAAATCACAGATAGGGAAAGCGTGGTCATTGAAGGTGGTCACAATTATGGAACTCTGATCGAAGAAGTTCCCGCTGTTCACACTGCCAACGAATTGAAGGCAGGTATGAAGGCACACTATTTCTGCGACAAGTGCAGCAAGTACTTCACCGCAGAAAAGGTTGAAACAGATGAAGGAGCGTTAGTCATCCCTGCACCTGACCATGAATACACAACCGTGAACGGGTACAAGGAAGCCGACGGCCACGCTGACACCTGTTCCTGCGGCGCTCACAATAGCGTAGTCGGACACAGTCCCGACATTCCTGCGGCGACAGAAACCCAGGATCAGAAGTGCTCCGTATGTGGTTATGTAATGGAAAGTGCCATCGAAAAGACCTCGTATGTTGTCACTGTTGCAGGCAGTTACGCATCTACCAACGGTGCCGGCGAATACGAGGCTGGTGAAACTGTTACTATCTATGCAGGTTCCCGCAGTGGTTACAGATTCAATGGCTGGATATCCTCCGATGTGACCATCGCATATGTAAATAGTACAACTGCTACGTTTGTAATGCCGGATAAGGCTGTTACTGTGACAGCAAGTTGGACAAAATTAAGTTCTGGCGGCGGTGGTAGTCATGTTTCCAACGAGGAGGATACTACCATGATGAACGCCTTCGAGGATGTCTCGGCTGATGCTTACTACTACGATGCAGTTCTGTGGGCCGTCAAGGAAGGAATCACTAAGGGCACTGGTGCAACTACCTTTAGCCCGGATCGCCCGTGTACCCGCGCTCAGATGGCGACCTTCCTGTGGAATGCTGCCGGTTCTCCTGAACCCGTCAACAAGACTTGTATCTTCGACGATGTTCCGGCCAACAGCTATTATGCAAAGGCGGTTCAGTGGGTCTACGAACAGGGAATTACCAGCGGTACAGGCGCTTCTACGTACAGCCCAGATGAAGCTTGTACACGAGGTCAGATGGCGACATTCCTCTGCCGTATGGCTGATGGTAAGCCTGTGGACGATAATGTTATCTTTACAGACGTCAAGGACAGATATTATGAAAAGTCTGTCCAGTGGGCATATGAGCAGAAGATTACGGCTGGTACAAGTACCACTACTTTCAGTCCGGATCATCCATGCACCCGTGCGCAGATGGTTACCTTCTTGTATCGTTATTTTGTGAAATAAATTACCATTAGTAAGAGCCCCGACTGTTGCTTATCTTAAGTGTGACAGCCGGGGCTCTTTCGTTTCGTATTTCGATTGTCATGTAGTTGATTTTTTTGATAAGCAGTGATATAATCGGAGTGAAGATGAAATGTAATGGTACAATTTTATAAATAGAAATAGAACAATCAACAGAGAGGAGGATATCTGTGACAACTTTAGAACGTAGATTTGATAAGAAAAAATTGATTATGGATGTGGGTTCTGACATTGTTGGAAGCTTATTGATGGGTGCAGGGATCTATATATTTGCATCCGGATCCAACTTCGCTACCGGCGGCGTTTCGGGGATCGCGCTGATGCTGAATCACCTGTTTGGAATTCCCATGGGGACATTTTCGCTGTTCATGAACGTACCTCTGATTCTGATCAGCTATAAGATTTTGGGAAGATCCTTCCTTCTGTGTACTTTAAGAACTCTGATCATTCAGGCCTGGATCTTCGACTATATTTGTGTCAGATATCCGGTATATGAGGGAGAACCGCTCCTGGCGGCGGTATATACAGGCGTGCTCATGGGAGCAGGTTTGGCAGTGATCTACGTCCGTGACTCTTCCACCGGCGGTTCCGACCTGATCATTATGAGTATCCATAAGTTGAAGCCTCACATGTCCATCGGAAGTATTTCTCTGATGATCGACGGCTGCATCATCTGCTGCGGGATTTTCGTATTCGGAAATATCGACGCTGTACTGTATGGTGTGATCGCATCCACCTGCTGTACCATCGTTATGGATAAGATCGTAGCGGGTACCGGTTCCGGGAAGATTGCCATGGTGATCTGCGACGACGGTATGAAGGTGGCGGAAGCTATTTCCAATGAAACCGAACGAGGTTCCACAATGATCAAGGCCATGGGACCGTACACTGGAAAAGACAGAGATATTATTATTTGCGCTTGTTCCAAGCGGGAAATTTTCAAAGTACGTCATGCCGCATACAACGTAGATCCTGGTTCCCTGATCATGGTGATGAGTTACGATGAAACCTTCGGTTACGGTTTTAAGCGCCCTGATACCAGAGCAGCACAGCTGATCGTGGATCAGAAAGAAGCGGAAACGCAGGAAGCTATCGAGCTGGCGAAAGCTATGCTGGAAGAAAAGAAATCCGGTGAAAAATAAATATTCGATGAAAAACCATATACCAGTTCCCGTGGCTGGTATATTTTTTTAGATGAAACTGAGATAAATAAAGAAATTTCAAAGAAGAGGGTTCCCTTTCCAGATGAATGGTGATACAATAGATGCATTACCTGTTGTGACTGCTGTCTTGACAGCTAGTTGGAAGAAAGGATTTGCAACGAAATGGAACAGAAGAATATGACCATGCTGACAGACTTTTATGAGCTGACCATGGCCAATGGATATTTTGAACAGGGAATGGGAGATGAAATTGCATATTTCGATATGTTCTTCCGTAAAGTTCCCGATGGCGGCGGGTTTGCCATCGCCACAGGCCTGGAACAGGTCATCGAATATCTGCAGAATTTAAAATTTACTGAAGAAGACATTGAATATCTGCGCAGTAAGCAGTGCTTCAGCGAAAAATTTCTGGAATACTTAAAGAATTTCAAGTTTGAATGCGACGTTTGGGCGATTCCGGAAGGGACCCCTGTATTCCCCAACGAACCGCTGCTGACCATCCGCGGACCCGTGATTCAGGCACAGTTTGTGGAAACCATGATCCTGTTGATCATGAACCATCAGAGTTTGATCGCCACGAAAGCAAACCGCATCGTCCGCGCTGCGGAAGGACGTGCTGTTATGGAATTCGGAGCACGGCGCGCTCACGGCGCGACGGCTGCCATCGTCGGTGCGAGAGCTGCATACGTAGGCGGCTGTGTTGGTACGGCTACTACGCTGACCGATGAAATCTATGGAATCCCTGCACTGGGTACCATGGCTCACAGTTGGGTTCAGTCCTTTGACGATGAGTATGAAGCATTTTGTAAGTATGCAGAATTGTATCCCAACAACTGTACGCTGCTGGTAGATACATATAACACACTGAAGTCCGGCGTCCCCAATGCAATCCGCATTTTTGACGAATATAAGCCGGCGAAGAAGGGAATCCGCATCGACAGCGGTGACATTGCTTATTTGAGTAAGAAAGCCAGAAAGATGCTGGATGCCGCAGGCCATCCCGATGCGAAGATCGTAGCATCGAACTCCTTCGATGAATACCTGATCCGTGATGTGATCCGTCAGGGTGCTAAGATCGACAGCTTCGGTGTCGGTGAACGACTGATCACATCCAGAAGTACTCCCGTATTTGGCGGCGTATACAAGCTGGTTGCCATGGAAAAGAAAGGTCAGATCATTCCGAAGATCAAGATCAGTGAAAACGTGGAAAAGATCACCAACCCTGGTTTCAAGAAGGTGTACCGCCTGTATGACAACGAATCGCATCAGCCCTTTGCTGATGTGATTACACTGGCTCATGAAACCGCACCGGAGGGTGACGGTTATGAAATCTTCTCTCCCAGAGAAACCTGGAAGAGAAAGAAGCTCCACGACTACTATGCCAAGGAGCTCCAGGTACAGATTTTCAATAAGGGCGAACTGGTGTATGATATTCCTTCCATTCACGATGTACGTAAGTATTGCATGGAACAGGTGGGAAATCTCTGGGAAGAAATGTGTCGTTTTGAAAATCCGCATACCTATTATGTGGACCTTTCCAAGGAATTGTATGAACTTAAGACGAACCTCCTGGAAGCACACGACGAAAAGTAATAAAAGACCCGGTCAACATGGTTGGCCGGGTTTTCTTGTGGTAAAAATCATTTGTTACAGTTCGGACTGCGTTTGTATTTTTTTCGTCTTTACAATGACTTCGATCATGTTTTGAAGCAGATTTGTGGCCTGCTCCTTATAATGCGGATCCAGATGACGGAGTTTTTCCATAAGCTCGGACCACTCATCCGTGTTGTCTCCGATTCCGAACAGCAGATAGTCGCTGCTGCAGGAAAGAACGTCACAGACGGTCATCAAAGTATCGAGACTGAATGTAGAATCGCCGCATTCCACATTGGCTATGAATCGCGGACTCAAATCGCAGTATTCCCCCAATTCCTCTCTGGTATAATGACAGTTTTCTCTCTTCTCGCGCAGGCGTTTTCCAATGGCGCGCTTCGTTTCAGAATCCATATAATCACCTCTTATCACAAGTGTAACCTGATATGGAAGATGATAAAATGAATTGAGAATACATATAAAACATGCGATATAAAATGACTTTTCGCGAAGAATGGAAAATATTCTTTCTGTTTTGCAATCTGACTTTATTTGTAGTACCATAGAATTATCTATTACATCCTTTACGGAATCATACGAAAGGAGAATAAAATGAAAGAAACAGGAAGATTTACCGGAAGTAACGGCATCAGCACGATACAATATTATATTTATCATCCGCAGGAAAATACACAGGTGTTGGAACAACCCAGAGCCATCGTCCAGATCAGCCACGGAATGTGTGAGTTTATTGAACGCTATGAACATTTTGCGGAATTTCTCAATGAACACGGGATCCTGGTCTGTGGCAATGACCATGCGGGCCACGGAGCCTCGGTCAATTCGATGGAGGACTTCGGCTTTTTCGGAGAACAGGATGGCTGGAAACACATGGTGGATGACCTGCGTCAGCTAACCGTGATCGTAAAAAAACGGTATCCCGGGGTACCGTATTTCCTGCTTGGTCACAGTATGGGATCGTTTCTGGCCCGCGTGTATCTCAGTTGGTATGCGAAGGAACTGGACGGTGCGCTGATCGTGGGGACCAGTGGACCGAACCCGGCACTTCCTGCATCATTTCCGATCACAAAGGCGATGATTGCTCTGAAGGGAAAACGCTATCGAAGCGACATGATCCGGAATATTGCGTTTGGAACGTATAACGTTAAGTTTAAGCCGAAGCGGACGGAACATGACTGGCTCAGCCGGGATGAAAAGGTGGTGGATACCTTTGAAGCTGATCCGCGCTGTACGTTTACATTTACGCTTCAGGGATTTCTGGATTTGTTCAGCATGTTAAAATTCGTTTCGGACAAGAGCTGGGCATCGATGGTTCCTGCAACGCTCCCGGTGATTCTGCTGTCCGGAAAGATGGACCCGGTGGGACAGTACGGAAAGGGCGTCAAAGAAGTGCACGACCGGCTGGCGTTTGCCGGAGTAAAGGATTTAAAGATGCAGCTGTATGAGGGTTGTCGCCATGAGATCCTGAACGAAACCAACAAAGAAACGGTCTACGCAGATGTTCTGGACTGGATCGAAAAAAGAATCGGTTGATCCATTGCTCTGAATAAAGAGGAAACGTGTATGTATAAAAAAATCGTAAAACAAATTGAACGGCAGATTGCGGAGAATGTTGGGAAAAAGACATTCCTGAAGGATGTCGGCTTTCACAAAAGGGATGCGCAGGTCCTTGTGAAAAAGCATATTCCCAATGCATCGATTTCCGATGTCATCATGGGAGATGATTTCTCCGGAAGCCGGATTTTGAAACTCTGCCTTCCGATGATGGCGGTGCTTTGTCCTGCGGAGCCGGAAGAGGGCTGGCTGAATTACAGTTACCATCTGGCCATCAAAGACATGTTTGAGGAAAGCGTGGATATCGATCCGCGACCGGAGGCAAAAATCGCTGCACGATTCTATCTCGAAGTCCTGGCAGCGTTTCTTGTGATGCTTCCGCAGATGGGGAAGGTAAGACCGGGTTACTGGTTTGAATTTGCCACGGAAGAAGAAATTGAGGGGGAAGCCGCAGCCGCAGAATACCGTGCATTTCTGGAAAGCTTCCGCAGGGATAAGGTCTATGAAATGATGTGGATCGGTGCGGAAACCACCCGTTTCGATGCGCTGGGTCATGTGGGCGGTGTCCATTACATTGCCATGCATGCAGCCAGACAGTTGAAAAAGCTGGGCGTTCCGGTGGATCTGGGACTGATTTCCGGCGCCGCCGCCGGTCATGATATCGGAAAGTACGGCTGTCACGGGGAAGAAGTGAAGAGGATCCCCTATCTGCATTACTATTATACGGATCAGTGGTTCAAACGTCATCGCGTTCCGAACATCGGGCATGTGGCAGCGAACCATTCTACCTGGGACCTGGAACTGGAAAACCTGTCGGTGGAAAACCTGCTTTTGATCTATGCGGATTTCCGCGTTAAGAGTGTCAGCCGCGATGAACAGGGGAAAGAAATCGTCACATATTTCAGCCTGAAAGATGCGTTCGACGTGATTCTCAGTAAGCTGGATAACGTGGATCAGGCGAAGGAAAACCGTTACCGTAAGGTATATGCAAAATTAAAGGACTTTGAAGATTATATGGTCAGCCTCGGGGTTGAAACTGATCTGAAAACCATGGAGCCAAAGCCGGTCGTTCATCCCGATCCGGCAATCCTGTCGGCAGATGATACGGTACAGCTTCTGAAGAACATGGCTGTGGATCATAACATCCGTCTGATGCATGTGATCCAGAGCGATGCTTCGCTGGCAACGGTACAGGAAGCTGCCCGCAGTGAAAAGAACTGGAAAAACAGTCGTGCATACATCAGCGTTTTCGAAGAATACTTCATGTATATGACGCGTCGTCAGAAAGCTTTGACGCTGAATTTCCTTTATGAACATATGATGCACAAAGAGGGAGATGTCCGCCGTCAGGCGGCCGCCCTCATGGGAAAGATCATTGTCAATTTTGACGATGACTACCGGAAAGAACTACCGAAACACGCGGTCCGCGAAACGGAAAGTGCCGGCTTGAAGTTGTGGGAAAAATATCTGACCATGATGTTTACACCGGACCATAAGATCATTGAAAAACACCGCCGCTGGCTGGGATTCGCTCTCAAGACCGTGGTTGAAACGGTTCTGGCGCAGTGTAAACCCCAGGACAGAAATGCATACTTGAAAAAACTGCTGGCTCATTATCGGACCGGCGATTACGATGATGTGACCGCTTTCATGCTTTTGGATACGATGATGGTGGTTCCTCTCATTGAGCTTGACGGAGAGGAACGGATGGCTCTCCTGCAGTTTGTTAATGAACTGAATGGAAGAGAGTCCATGGAGATTCGTGCAGGAATTTTGAGATTTCTGCAGAAGTTCGATGCGGGCGTGAAGATGAAGGACGAAGAAGCCCGTCTGATCGACCGAACTTTAAGTGGTCTTAAAATTTGGGATGATGTGGCCCTGCTCTACGTGAAAAAGCAACTGCTTTCTTCGGGCGGAGTCCGGGAGTTCTGGCACAGTTCATCCGCTCAGGACGTGGTCACCGATATCTTCCTGAAGAACATGAAAATTGCCACTCCGTGGACCATCAAAGAAATCAATATCCAGATGCTTCTGGATTATCTGAAGGAAGAACCGGAGGCCAATGTACTGCAGGTTGCTGCACATTTGTCCAATCTGCTGAAAGTCAGCGAACGCATTACGGTGCGTCACACGGCCGGCCGCGCGCTGCTTGAAACCGCTCCGCTTCTGACGAAGGACCAGAGAAATGAAATTGCCATCGAGCTGAATAAAGGGCTCGAAACGGGCGAGTATGAGTTTTCCAAATACATTCCTGAATATCTGGGGCAGTTCGTTCTGTGGCTTCATCCGCTGGAGCTGGACGAATTCCTGCGCGATTTGAAGAAATTCCTGGTCAGTGTCAATGACCGGGTGGTTTGTGTTGCTCTCGATACGCTGGGTGTGATGGTGAAACATTACAGGGATTACCGGAACCGCTTCGAAGAAGAAGAATCTGAGGAGGCGTACAGGGAACGTGCCAAGCTGATGATCGGCCTGCTTCTGGGAGGATTGGCAAATTACCGTCAGTCTGTCAGTCAGGAAGCCTTCCTTGTCATCGGTCAGGAACTGTTCGCTGACGGACGGCTTTCGGAAGAAGAAAAGCTGGCGCTGTTCCAGCTGACGTATAAAAAAATCGTTACTACCGTTCCGGAGCGTGAAAAGGGCCAGTTGGCATTTTTCAACAACGCTGCTTCGCTGAACCACATTTATCGTTTTATCAATGACTATCTGTTCAGTTACGGGAAGTTCGATATCAGAGAACCGGAAAAAGTAGCATTTTTCCCGGGAACTTTTGACCCCTTCTCTCTGAGCCACAAGGGGATTGCCACCGAACTGAGAGATATGGGCTTCATCGTTTATCTGGCATTGGACGAATTCTCCTGGTCAAAAAAGACGCAGCCCCGTATGATCCGGAAGCAGATCATGGAAATGACTGTGGCTGGCGAAGAGAATATTTATATTTTCCCCGACGATCTTCCGGTCAATATCGCCAACCCGGACAATTTGAGAAAGCTCCGCGAATTGTTCCCTGGAAAGGAACTGTATCTCGCGGTGGGTGCCGACGTGGTGAAGAATGCATCGTCCTATAAGGCAGATCCGGGGCCCTGGTCGGTTCAGACCATGAATCACGTGATTTTCCAGAGATTCGGTGTGGAAATGGATTATGAAAGTGCCATTTCCGGAAAGGTGATGGTATTGAATCTTCCGGAACAGCTGATGGACATCAGTTCTACGAAGATCCGCGATAATGTGGACCGAAACCGCGATATTTCCAATTTGGTGGATCCGGTGGTCCAGAACTATATTTACGAAAATAATCTGTATTTGAGAGAACCGGAATTCAAACCGGTGCTGCAGAGCCGTTCCGTACGACTGGAAGTGCGCAAGCGCTGCACTGCAGAGGTGAGAACGCTTCTGTCTGAACATATTTCCCGGTGGTACGAAGAGAAAAAGGATCTGGAGTCCATCATGGAACGGTCCGGTGCCGTTCTGCTTTGGGATCACCGTGGAGGAGAACGCCTGTTGGGCGCTGTTATTTTCCGCGGGCTGACCACATCGGAACTCTATGAAGAGTTCAAAAATACTGCTGTCGTGGATCATATCCGCGACAACACCTCCGGAAAGATCATTTTGATCCAGGGGTTATACCGTTTCGGAAAATCCGATGTGAAAGAGCGCGGACAGCTGATGCTGACCGAGGCAATCGCTCACGCTCTCTCCAGAGACTTCACGTACTGTGTATTCAGCCCGAGGTTCCATCCGGCCGATGAGAAGACGGTGGAACTTCTGCAGCGCCAGGGATTTGTTGCTCTGAAAGAAGCAGCGGCCGGCCGGCCGGTGTTTGCCGTAGATATGAAGCAGCCGGTGGTGGTATTTAAAAATATTGCCACATCGCTGAAAGCGCCGTTTAATGAAGCACCCCGCGTGGTGGAGGCCATCGACAAAGCGCATCACCGCCTGCAGAGTGTGATGACTCAGTTATATCCCGGAAATCTGGTCCTGTCCTTCCACGCTTCTGTGATGCACAGCCGCATGGTAGAATTGATCACAAAAGCCAATGAAGTGCCCGTAGAACCTCTTCCGGTTAGAAAGCTGGGAAAGAATATGTGCGTTCCCTTCGGTAAGATCTTGCGCGGTGTCGCCATTCCCAATACGGTAACGAAGACACTTCACACGGAAAAGGTGATGTCGACGGATTTGAAAAGCTTTGTTATTACGAAATATCCGAATTATTCACCGCTGCAGAACCAGATCCGCACGATTCGCGCCTTTAACCGTGATGTGATTCTGGTGGATGATCTGCTCCATAAGGGTCATCGAATGAGAGCTTTGGATCCGCTGTTCAAGGCGGAAGAACTGCCAATCGACCGTCTGGTAGTTGGACTGTTGTCAGGTCGTGGGAAAGATCTGATGGACATTCAGAAGCGCAAGGTAGAAAGCGTATATTACCTTCCGAACTTAAAAGCATGGGTCATCGAGTCGTCCATTTACCCGTTCATCGGTGGAGATACGGTGGATCGTCCGGTGAAGATGAGAGCGAATCTTTTAAACTCAGCAAATCTGATTCTGCCCTATGCGATTCCCAGTTTCGTGGGAGATGCACCGAAGGCCGCGATCTACAATCTGTCCCGTACTTGTCTGGAAAATGCCAGAGATGTTCTGGAAGCGCTGGAACGGGAATATCAGGAACGCTATGAACGAAAGCTGACGCTGAACCGGCTCAGTGAAGTGGTCATTTTTCCCTGCTGTACGGACTGGGGCGACTGTCTCACTTACGATTATCACCTGGCGCCTTCTTCTTACGTGAAGGATGATCTGGAGCGTCTGGTACGGCTGGAAGGATTATTAAGAGGTTAATATTATGAATTATATAGTCAATCGCGATCGGACGATTTCAAAAGCTGTTTTTGCGTGTACCAATTCCGGACAGCTCACAGGGGAAGAAGGTCTTCACTGGCTTTCTTCTGATCGCCTTTCAGCGGTCGGAGGAGAACCGCTGGACCGTCCCGTGACCTGTTTCAATACAAATTACGGAACTGTGGAAGAACTGACGGAACGGATGAAAACCATGACTCCGCAGGGAAAGCGCCGTGTCCATTTACTGGCGCTGGGCGATGTGGGGGCCACTGTCCTTTTGGGATTACGGCTTCTGGGCAGCGACTGCATCGAATCGATCGGAATCTGCGATATCAATGAAAATGTATTGAAACGATATGAGTGTGAAATGAACCAGATGGCATGGCCCATGGAATATGATGCTATGCCGGAGGTGAAAATTGTTTCAAAAGAACACCTTTTCGATTGTGACGTGTTCGTGTTCTGCGCCTCTAAATCCGTACCACCCGTGGGGACGGAAGGTGTGGATGTCCGCATGGTGCAGCTGGAAGGGAACCGTCAGATCGTTGGAAGCTTTGCATCTCAGGCGGCACAGGCCGGTTATGGAGGAATGTTCTGCGTGGTAAGTGACCCGGTGGATCCCCTTTGCCGTGCGGCCTGGCTGGCGGGTGAAGGAAAATTATTACCGGAACAGATCCAGGGCTTCGGTCTTGGTGTCATGAACGCCAGAGCTGCGTATTACGCCAAAAAAGACGAACGGTTTACATCGTTTCTCACCGAGGGGCGTGCATTCGGTCCCCACGGTGCGGATCTGGTGATTGCCAACAGCATCGAAAATTACGATGAAGAGCTGTCTCTGGAACTGACGAAAAAGACGGTGGAAGCCAATCTGGAAGTTCGTGGACTGGGATTTAAGCCGTATCTGGCCCCGGCGATTTCTTCGGCGGCGATTTCGCTGATTCTGATGATGCGCGGGGAATGGCACTACAGCTCTAATTTCCTTGGCGGCGTATGGATGGGTTCCAGAAACCGGACCACGGAAGCTGGTTTGGAAATCGAGCAGTTACCGCTTCCGGAGCCGTTATATCAGCGGATAAAGAGAGCGTATGAGAATTTGAAGGTGATTGGATAATGGAAGAATTGATCGTACTCCGGCCGTCCTACGGAGAAAATGTCCGTGAACCGCGATTGTCTGCGGCGCTGAACCGTGCGTTGGAAGGCCGCCAGTATCGTGAAATCACGAATCTGGAGGATTTTCAGGAAGAATTTGCATCGAAGCGAAGGGATTACAAAAATGAAGGCGGCAGCGGACGGCCTTTGCGAAGGATTTTGTTTGCCGTACATTTGGGAAAATCCGGGATCAATCTGGAACTGTTCCGCTGGTTGAAAGAGATGCGCATGAATCCGCATCTTTTGACCAATTGCGTGGGAGGCGTCATCGTGGACGGTGACGGGGATCTCTATACCAAGTCTCTCAGCCGTCAGCTGGTTCTGGCGGCAAACGCCTGCGGCTGTGCTTTTCCCGGTCGCCCGTATGTGGAAGGGACGGGGACTCTGACCAATTTCAATATCCAGGCCAGAAATCGCAATACTGACGTTCTTACAGCGTATTACGAAGAGACCCGCGATATGGTGGGCAGGATTTTATCGTTCGGAACAACTGCTATGGAAGCCGGAACGGAAAATGCAGAAGCGCATCGGACTCCGAAGCTCCTGATGATCCACTCCAGCCGTCCGAAAACGTCCAACACATATCAGCTGTGGAGCCTTGCGAAGGTGGAAATCGAAGAGGCCGGTGTGGAAGTAAAGGAGATCTCTCTGCGCAATGGCGAGGTGCAGGATTGTCGCGGATGTCCTTATAAAGCATGCATGCACTTCGGGGAAAAGGGAAGCTGTTTTTACGGCGGACCCATCGTGGAAGAAGTCTATCCGGCGCTGCGAAGCTGCGACGGGCTGCTTTTACTGTGTCCCAATTACAATGACGCGCTGGATGCGAATCTGACGGCCATGATCAACCGCATGACGGCCCTGTACCGTCAGGTACCGTTTTATGACAAAAAAGTGTTTGCTATGATCGTCAGCGGATACAGCGGAAGCGATATTATCGGCGGCCAGATCGTGGGAGCTTTGAATATGAACAAGGCATTTCAGCTTCCGTCAAAATTTGCATCCATGTCCACGGCCAACGATCCCGGTTCGGCTATGAAACTGCCCAACATCGAGGCAAAGATGGCGGCCTACGGACGCCATGTTGCTGCGGTGCTGAAGGGAGAAGAATTATGACAAACGATGAAATCAAAGTGCTGCAGAAGGTTCAGGAACCGCTGATCGCCTGGTATGACGGAGCGAAGCGCGATCTTCCCTGGCGGAACGATGTAACGCCATACCGCGTGTGGCTGTCGGAAATCATGCTCCAACAGACCCGGGTGGAAGCTGGCCGCGATTATTTTCTGCGGTTTACAAAAGAACTGCCTGATGTGGAAGCACTGGCCAATGTATCCGATGAGCTTCTGATGAAGCTGTGGGAAGGGTTGGGATATTACAACCGCGCCAGAAATCTGAAAAAGGCGGCGGGGATCATCATGGAACAGTACGGCGGAGAGCTGCCGTCGATATATGAGGAACTTTTGGAACTTCCGGGGATCGGCCCTTATACGGCTGGGGCAATCGCCTCCATCGCGTTTGGACGTCAGCGTCCTGCGGTGGATGGAAACGTTCTTCGCGTGGTCATGCGGCTTTTGGGACGGTACGATGATATTGCAAAGGATTCCGTAAAGAAGGATGTGGAAGCGGCGCTTCTGGAAGTGATGACTGTGGGAACGTCCCATGAACGTCCCGGTGATTTTAACCAGAGCCTGATGGAGCTGGGCGCCACGGTTTGCATCCCCAATGGACAGCCTCACTGTGACGAATGTCCCTGGACGGACAATTGTAAAGCGAGAAAACAAGGAATTCAGATGGAACTTCCGGTCAAGCTGACTAAGAAGAAACGTCGTATTGAAAAAAAGACGGTACTGATCCTTCGCGATGAAATGGGTCGTCTGATCCTGCACCGGCGTGACGATAAGGGGTTATTGGCCGGCCTGTGGGAGCTTCCGGAGAAAAGTGGGGAATTGTCGGATTATGTCGAGATTTGTGATTTGGTGGAAGCCGGTGAAGCGGTGCATATCTTCAGCCACGTGGAATGGCATATGACCGCATTGACCGGTACTGTCCGATTGACAGAGAGCGGAGCCGAAGCGGTGAAGCCGTATGAAACGGTGAGCCGGGGAGGCGGAGCGGTTTTAGGAGAGGATCGCGTGACGGAACTGCAGCGTCCATATCTTCGCGATGTGAAGGAAGAACCTGTGCGCTGGATTTTAGCAGATCGGGAACAAATCAAAAATGAAATTGCGCTGCCGTCAGCGTTTAAGGGATTTAAAAAACTGATATTGGAATAAAAAAGGGCCATGGTTCGCAGAGAATCGTGGCTCTTTTTCATGTTTTCTACGATATAACTATAATGCGGTACCTTTGGAAGGGACGGTGAAACGGCTCATATCTACACCTTCGTGTGTCAGAAGCCAGATTTTTTTATCGATTCCTCCGGCATATCCAGTGAGGCTTCCGTTGGTTCCAACGACCCGGTGGCAGGGGATGATGATAGAGATCGGGTTGTGACCAACGGCTCCGCCGATTGCCTGGGCGGACATGGTGGCGCGGCCCATATCCGCGGCAATCCGCTTCGCGATGTCGCCGTAGGTCATGGTTTCGCCGCAAGGAATTTCACAGAGGATTTTCCAAACAGCCTGGCGGAAAGGACTTCCTATGGGAGCAAGGTTCAAATCACTGATGGGGGGTTGTTCTCCAGCGAAATACCGGTCCAGCCAAAGCTTTGTTTCTGTCAGGATCGGGAGATCCGGGTATTCCGTGAGGGGATCTTTCAGAGAACCGATGAAATATTTCTGACCTTCGATCCATAAGCCGATCAAAGCATCTTCTGTAGATGCCAGTGTGATCAGTCCGACGGGAGAGGGATAGGTGGTGGAGTAGAACATAACAGATCCTTTCGAAAATGATATTAAAAAAAGTATACTGCGGTGACCTGCGAAAATCAACGGTGGTCAATGTGTTAGATTGTTTTTACGGGTTAGAAATAGTATAATATTGCTGACAGCAATAGGGGCTGTGGCTTTACATCAAAGGAGAAGGACCATGAGCGAAAGAGAAGATTTACATCTGTTAGGTATGGAATATATGGAACTGCTGAAGGATGCGTTAGCTGAACTGGGCGGTTCTGCAAAAAGAAAGGACGTCATTGCAAAGGTGCGAGAACTGGTGGGAGATGCTCTGGTTGAGAGCGAACGTACACTGGAGGTCAAGGTATCTTGGGCGCGCCAGTACTTGATCGAAGGCGGTATCATGGACGGAAGTGAATATGGCGTATGGAAGCTGGCGGATGGCGGACAGGATATTAAAATCGATGACGAGTTCCGACAGAAAGTAATTGAAATCGAAAACACTAAGGAAAAGACTCCGAAAACTTCCAAAAAGGGAAGAAGTAAGAGTACGGAAGATATTTTGCGCTGGTGTCAGCCTATCGTGGAAGCTTTAAGAAAGCTCGGCGGTGCGGCGAAGCCGGATGAGGTGAAAAAGCAGATCATTGAAGATGTAAATCCGGACGAAGAATATCTGAAACTGACCCGTGGAAAGAGTAATATCAATTTGTTCCAGAATGAAGTGGACTTTGCGAGAGGGTATCTGGCTCAGGCCGGGATCATTGACAAAGAAATCCGTGGAGTTTGGACTTTGACGGATAAGGCGAAAAATCTGGTGTTTGATGAAGAAACCATTGAAATGATTTACCGCTCCTGGAAAACGAATCCGAAAAAGCCGAAAAATGAAGTGGCTAATGTCATGGATGATGGCGTTAGAAAAGAGAAGTATTGGCTGTATTCCCCGGCTGTTTCCAGTATTTCCTGGGAGGAACTGCTGCGGGATGGTGTCGTGGACATGGGATGGAACGCCCTTGATGATCTGAGTCAGTATGAAAACACCGATGAAATCCGCGGAAAACTGCAGGAAGTAACCGGATCCGACGAAACATTTAATGCAGAGGCGATTGAATTGTGGCTGTATGCAAATGAAATGAAGAGCGGCGATGTGGTGTTCGTAAAAGAGGGAAAAAATACGATCCTCGGGAAGGGCATCGTCGAAACCGATTACGTCTACGATGAAACCGGTGATACAGGAAGACATCTTCACAATGTAAAGTGGACAGCCAGTGAAAAAAAGACGATTGAAACCGATTTTGGTGATGCAAATCTTCTGGATATCACCTCTCTGACCGGCGATGTCGAAACGTTGAAAAAACTGTACACTGATAAATCGGAAGAAAAAATCCAGAGAAAATATGACGAATATGGGAAAAAAGATTTTCTGGACGAGGTCTACATGGATGAAGCGCAGTATGATCGCCTGGTGAAACTGCTGCGTGCGAAAAAGAATATTATTTTACAAGGGGCACCCGGCGTGGGAAAAACCTTCATGGCGAAGAGACTGGCGTATTCCATGCTGAAAGAAAAGAATGTGGATCGCGTGGAAATGATCCAGTTCCATCAGAGCTATTCCTATGAAGATTTCATTGTAGGGTATCGTCCCACAGAAAAGGGATTTAAAACCGAAAGAGGACCGTTCTATAAATTCTGTAAGCGTGCTCAGAAGGATCTGAACAGTACAAACAATGAGTATTTCTTCATCATCGATGAAATCAACCGCGGAAATCTCAGCAAGATTTTCGGTGAATTGTTTATGCTGATTGAGAACGATAAACGTGGAACAGAGCTGGGATTATTGTATGTAGATGAGAAGTTCTCGGTACCGAGCAATGTACATATCATCGGTATGATGAATACAGCAGACCGAAGCCTGGCCATGATGGACTACGCGCTGAGAAGACGTTTTGTGTTCTATGAAGTGGAACCGGCCTTTGATAAAAAGCAGTTTAATAATTATCTGAAGGATGTTGATAATCCCAAGTTCAATGCACTGATCTTGACGATCAAGAAATTGAATAAGGCGATTGAAACTGATCCTGCGTTAGGCCGTGGCTTCCGCATCGGCCACAGCTATTTTGTCATTAATGTTCCGGAAAAAGAAAAGGAAAACGGAACAGAAAAAGAATGGCTCAGAAGCCGGATCACGGACGAATGGCTGGACGATATCGTCGAATTCGAACTGGTCCCGATGCTGGAAGAATACTGGTTCGACGATCTGGATAAAGCAAAAAAGTGGCATGAAAAGCTGAAGTGTGCGTTAAAACATCCGGAAAAGGTGTTACAGGGTATCCAGGACGATGAAGAAGACAGAACAGAAGAGGATGAAGAGGAAGAATAAAGATGATAAAAGTTAAAAACATTTATCATATGTTATCCTACTCCGTGGAAGAGCTTCAGAAACAATGTTATCGGAATGTGGCGACGGAAGAATTCGAGGATGTCACTGAACTCTGTGCAGAAATATTGATTTTGGGCGTTTCTTCGCAGTTGAGACGTGGACTGGGACGGTCTTATGTAACTCGCAGCGATGCATTGTCTTCTCCAAGAGGAAAAATAAAAATCAGTGATTCGATCAAGCAGCAGAGCATGATACGGCAGAGGCTGGTATGCGATTTTGATGATTTTTCCGTGGATTATTACCTGAATCAGATTGTGAAATCCACAATGGAGCTGCTGCTGAAATCCAAGATTTCGAGAGAACGGAAGCTGCGTATCAGAAAGCTGTTGGTATACTTTGGAGAGGTGAAATCGCTGGATCTCCATACGGTTCAGTGGAACCAGCGGTATGATCGGAACAACCAGAGTTATCAGCTGTTAGTTTCCACGTGCTATCAAATCGTTCATGAGCTTCTTCAGACACAATCGGAAGGTGCAAATCGTCTGATGGATTTCTCTGTGGAACGGATGCCAGCGTTGTATCAGAACTTTGTTACCAAGTATTATCAGAAGAGGTTCCCGAAGCTGAAGCCGAAAGCGCGACAGATCAAATGGCAGCTGGATCAAGGGTCGGAAGAAGGGTTACTTCCTAAAATGGTGAGCGATATTACGTTGACATACCAGGGAAAAACTCTGATCATCGATACGAAGTATTATGATAAGGCTCTTCAGACGAATCAGTTTGGAAATCAAACAAATCGTTCGGCCAATTTGTACCAGATTTTTACGTATGTGAAGAATAAAGAATATGAACTATGGCTTGAAAATGATACGCGGAGACGACAGGGAGAAGAGGAACAGCCCTACCGGGTTTCAGGTATGCTTTTATATGCAATGACAGATGAAAAGCAAAAACCGGATAAGATCTATCAGATGAGCGGAAACCAAATCAGTGTCAAATCTCTGGATTTGAATCAGGAGTTTGACAAAATCAAAAAGCAGCTGGATGATATCGTCATCAACTATTTTGGAGAAGAACTATGAAGCCAACAATTTATAATATCAAACCAGGGAAGTACCGCCACTACAAAGGCAATGAATACGAGGTAATCGGTATGGCTCTCCATTCCGAAACGCTGGAGGAAATGGTAGTTTACAAGGCCTTGTACGGTGACGGTGGTATCTGGGTACGTCCGGCATCCATGTGGAACGAGGAAGTCACAGTGGGCAATCAGCGCGTCCCGCGCTTTGCTTCCATCGAAGAGTAAGTTGCAACGGAAGCGGATTTCCGGAGAAAGGGGAACTTATGGGATTGGAACGATTTTTGGAAGCGCAGGAACGCAGTTACAAAACGGCGCTCAGCGAGATCCGGTATGGTCAGAAAATGAGTCATTGGATGTGGTATATCTTTCCGCAGCTGAAGGGACTGGGATACAGCTCTACGGCGAAATATTATGGGATCGAGGGACGTGAAGAAGCAGAAGCGTATCTGGCCCATCCTGTTTTAGGTCAGCGCCTGAGAGAAATCAGCGGGGAACTGTTGAAACTGGAAAGCTGTGATGCCGGGTATGTCATGGGCTATCCCGACGATCTGAAACTGAAATCTTCCATGACGCTGTTTCTGGAAGTCGGTGGAGAAACCGTTTTTCAGCAGGTTCTGGACAAGTTTTTCGATGGTGAAAAAGATCGAAAGACGTTGGAATTGCTTTAAGGGAGAAAATGAAATGAAGATACATAAAGAGCTGATCGAATTGATAGGCTACGGCCAGCATTGGAACGATATTACTTTTGTTCCGACGCAGATCGATGCTGATGACGAAACCTGTACTGTAAAAATGAGTCTGGTGGATATGGATCAGGAAATCACGGAGAAGGTGTTCCAGGGAAAACATGAAAACTTTATTTTCCAGATGGAACATAACGATGTGAAGTTCTGTATCAATCTGAAGACCGGGGTTATGAGAAAGATCCGGGAACATCACGACTGATGAAAAACTGATATATGACAAAAGACCGCCGCCGGCGGTCTTTTTCTTTTGTCGTGTTGAAGTTGAAATAGAAAGGAAGAACTTACAAGAATTAGTTTTTGCACATAAGAAATACTTGTGTTATAATTATTCTGTATTTTTATGCGAAAAAGGGGGCGTGGAATTTCATATGTTTTACGTGAAGCTTGCATTGGTTCTATTGCTCTGTATTCCCGTTGTGGTTCTGGGATTTTTCCTGTTCAGCCGACTCGTGAATCAGGTGTTTGAACAGGCGAATCGGGAGAAAGAAGCGCGGATAGAACGCGAAAAAATCAATAATACACGAATGAGATTCGACCAGAAACCGGGACGAACTCAGAAGAGATAAAGGATTGATCATGAAAAAGAGAGGTTTGTTCATCACCTTTGAGGGACCGGACGGATCGGGAAAGACGACACAGATCCACCTGCTGAAAGAATGGCTTGAAGCAAAGGGTCATCACTGCGTGCTTTCCAGAGAACCGGGCGGTACCGTCATCAGTGAGAAAATCAGAGAAATCATTTTAGATAAAGAGCATAAGGAAATGGATCCCAGAGCAGAAGCACTGCTTTATGCTGCAGCTAGAGCCCAGCATGTGGCTCAGGTCATTGAGCCGGCACTAACAGAAGGAACCATGGTCATCTGTGACCGCTTTACTGACTCTTCCATGGCATATCAGGCTTATGGCCGAGGTCTGGGAGAAGGTGTCGAAGTGATCAATCGGTTTGCCACGGACGGTCTGGGGCCAGATGTGACCTTTCTGATGAGACTGGCGCCTTCTGAAGGAAAAAACCGGATCAGCGGCAGGGAAAACGACCGCATGGAACTGGAAAAGCTGGACTTCCATGAGCGCGTGTACGAAGGTTACAAGGCGTTGGAACGTGACTATCCAGACCGCATCATCGGGATCGATGCTTCCGGAACCATCGAAGCGATCCATCAGGTGATCGTAAAACGCATGGAGGAACTGCTGTAATGTCGCTGCGGGAAATCAGAGGAAACACACAGATCCTTCAGAGAATGAAGGAAGCTGCGGCTACGCAGGTGGTGTCTCATGCGTATATTCTGGAGGGAGATGCCTCCGTGGACAAGCTGCGCCTGGCCCGGGAATTTGTGAAGGCAGTGATCTGTGAGCACAGGCAGAATGACGGAACCAGCTGCGATCTGTGCGTGACGTGTCAGAAGGTGGATCACGATAATCACGAAGATATCTTCTATGTCAGTGCGGACGGAAACAGTATCAAGGACGAAGCCATCGAAGAGATGCAGCGTCGTCTGGCCAACCGTCCCAACGCGGGGAACAGAAACATCGTCATCGTGGAACAGGCCGATACCATGACGCTGCGTGCGCAGAATCGTTTACTGAAAACGCTGGAAGAACCGGCACCGGGAACGGTGATCCTGTTATTATCCGAGAACTCGGAACATCTGGCTCAGACCGTGCGTTCACGATGCATTTTGTACCGCCTTCACAGTCTGGGAACAGAGCTGGAAGAGAATATTAAAATAGTGGCTGCAGAGACGGGGGAACAGTGGCTCAACGGAGAACCGTTTTATAAGCTGGTGAAGGCCATGGAACCGGCGCTGGCTGACAAAACGGCCGCTGCAGAGTTTTTGGATGCCATGGAAATCTGGTTACGGGATTGTATGATCAGTCTCTATGACCAGAGCGGAGCCCTGACGGGCGGAGCGATTGCCGGGGGCGCAGGCGGACAGAACCGCTGGCCTCAGTCGGCAAGAGAGTTGAAAGAGATCGCAAGAAATTGCGGGAAAGAATCGATCTACAATGCGATCGAAGCTTGTGAAGAAGCCAGACAGGACCTGGAGCGCAATATCAATACAGGGTATGCGCTGAAGGGAATGCTGTTAAAATAAATCAATGGAGGAAGTTATGGTTAAAGTTGCAAGCGTGCGGTTCAAGTCCGCAGGCAAGGGATATTATTTTGACCCCGATCAGCTGGAGCTGAACGTGGGAGATCACGTTATCGTTGAAACGGCGCGCGGTATGGAATATGGTACTATCACAGCGCCCACAAAAGAAGTGGAAGAACGTGAGCTGGTATCTCCGCTGAAGAAGATCATCCGTATCGCTGATGAGAAGGATGCCAAGCAGCATGCAGAAAACCAGAAGAAGAAGAATCGTGCATTACAGCTGTGTCAGGACAAGATCAACAAGCACAAGCTGGATATGAAGCTGATCGATGTGGAATACACTTTTGATAACAGTAAGATCATCTTCTATTTCACTGCGGATGGCCGTGTGGACTTCCGTGAACTGGTCAAGGATCTGGCTGGCGTATTCAAGATGCGCATCGAGCTGCGTCAGATCGGTGTCCGCGATGAAGCAAAGATGATGGGCGGAATCGGCAGCTGCGGAAGATGCCTGTGCTGTCACAGCTGGCTTCCGGACTTCGAACCGGTATCCATCAAGATGGCAAAGGTGCAGAATCTGTCTCTGAATCCCACTAAAATCTCCGGGATCTGCGGACGTTTGATGTGCTGTCTGAAGTATGAAAACGATGTATATCATCAGCTGAAGAAGGGAATGCCGGATGTTGGTGAACACATCAAGACACCGGAAGGTCTGGCTGTGGTTGTGGAAACCAACTTGTTGGAAAACAAGATCAAGACCCGTGTCGTTCTGGAAAAGAAGAACGGCGATAATCCGGAAAAGCTGTCCACCGACTTCTACACCTTTAAAAAGGAAGAAATCCGCCGCATCGAAAAGGGTCGCAGAAACCGTGAAAAGGATGATGAAATCGATGCTCAGCTGCTGGAAGAAATCAAGGAAATTCTGAAGGATTGATCCATGAATGAGAACATGAAACGAAATGATGCGCCGGCTGAACTGCCGGCGTTTTCCAAATGTATTGTAAATGAGGTCCCGCTAAGAGACGGAGAACGCGTGGATGACACGGGGTTCAGCGGTTATCACCTGATCCAAAAACCGGAAGAGTTTTGTTACGGTGTGGACGCTGTGCTTCTTGCGGATTTTGCCTCAAAGAACTCCCGGCGGGGTCAGCGGATCTGTGATCTGGGGACCGGTACGGGAATCGTCCCGCTGGTACTGGCTCACAAGACGGAGGCAAAGCAGATCGTCGGGGTGGAGCTCCAATACGATTCGTGGGACAGAGCCATGCGTATGAGAACGATGAATGGCCTGGAAGACCGATTGGCTTTTGTCAATACCGACGTGGCTTCCATCGCTGCATCGAAGCTTGGGAAAAGGCCTGTAGTAAAGCTCGACGGAGAGGCAGCAGAATTTCTGAAACCCGGAAGTTTTCAAATTGTTACCACCAATCCGCCGTACATGGCCGGAAAGGCTGCGCTTTTGAGTAATAATGACGCGAAGCGGATTGCCAGACATGAGACGACGGCCGGCGTGAGAGAATTTGTTGCGGCTGCGGCTCGCTTACTGGATGAACGCGGAGAATTCTGCATGGTTCATCGTCCGTCACGCCTGGCGGACATTATTGCGGCTTGTCGTGAATTTAAGCTGGAGCCAAAGGAACTTCGCATGGTGGCTCCTCGCCTGGGAGAAGTGCCGAACATCATGCTGATCCGCTGTAAAAAAGGCGGAGGGGCAGAACTGAATGTACTGCCGACGCTTCCGGTATACGGAGATGATGGACAGTACAGCCGAGAAATCATGGAAATCTATGAGAGGTGCTAAGATGAAAAGCATTTGTATCGAAGAAATCGGAAAGGTCGTTATTAAAGAACAGGAAATGCCGGTGAGAAAAGAGGGTGAAGTTCTGCTGAAACTGCTGTATGGCGGTATCTGTGGATCGGATTTGTCTTCTTACAAGGGAAAGTCTCCCTACGTCAGCTATCCCAGAGTTCCTGGTCATGAGTTTTCTGCTCAGATCGTGGAAATCGATGAAAATGACCTCGGACTGAAAGAGGGGATGATCGTTACATGTAATCCCTATTTTAACTGCGGTCATTGCTATTCCTGTGAACGTGGAATGTTCAACTGCTGCATGACCAACGAGACCATGGGCGTACAAAGAGAGGGAGCGTTCTCTGAATACATTACCATGCCAATCGAGCGGATTTATGACGGAAAGGGAATCCCTTCAGATGTTCTCGCCATGATCGAACCGTTC
>JAFUQN010000149.1 GCA_017472365.1 Bacillota bacterium | reverse complement strand
CTGTACACTCTGCTGGTTCTGACTTACTCCACCTTCTGTCTGACTTCTCTGGACACCGCTACCCGTATGGGCCGCTTCATGTTCCAGGAACTGTTCTTAGATGGTACTAAGGGTGAAACTCCGCAGAACGTTACCGGCTATAAGAAGGTTCTGGCTAACCCCGTTGTTGCTACTCTGATCACCGTTGTTCTGGGTATTGGTCTGGGTATGAACGGTTATGCTAAGATCTGGGCTCTGTTCGGTTCCGCTAACCAGCTGCTGGCTGCTCTGGCTCTGCTGGCTATCGCTGCTTGGCTGGCTAATGTCGGAAGAAAGAGCTTCATGTGCTGGATTCCCATGTTCTTCATGCTGGCTGTAACCGTATTCTCTCTGATTATTAACACCAAAACGCAGTTTGGCCTGATCTCTGCTGGCGGCGCTGACTGGGGTCCGTATGTACAGGCAATTCTGGGTGTGATCATGATCATCCTGGCTCTCGTTCTGGCTGTGGAAGGTGTTAAGACCATCTTCTTCAAGAAGCATCAGGCTGCTAAGTAATAGGCTCGACAAAACAGTGTTTTGCCAGTTACTGTTTTCAAAAGACTGTCAAAGAAAAACACCTGCGGGATCCGCAGGTGTTTTTGTTTTTTTGGAAGGCGCGCCGCAGGCGCGGCTTGTCACAGAATCATATTACATCGGCCATTCGTGGGGGCTCTTTTCGCCCTTGCAGACAGCGACACAGCTTTCGAAGGTGCACTGTACCATGGCGGCGATGGACTGTTCGGTGTAGAACGCTACGTGAGGGGTCAGGATCACGTTGGGGAAGCTGGCCAGAATCGCGCGTTCGTGGTTGGGAAGGGGCTTTTCGATCAGGTCGTGGTAGTACAGACCCACTTCGTCTTCCAAAACGTCCAGGGCAGCAGCACCGATCTTACCGGTTTCGATGGCCTTGATCAGGGCCGAAGTGTTCACCAGCTCGCCGCGGGCGGTGTTGATCAGAATCGCGCCGTCCTTCATTTTATTCAGTTCTTCTTCGCCGATGAAGTGATAGTTTTCTTCCAGGAAGGGAACGTGAATGGTGATGATATCGGATTCAGCTAACAGGGTGTCCTTATCCACATAAGTGGCGTACTGCTTGACTTCTTCGTTTTCGTATACGTCGTAAGCCAGAATCTTACAACCGAAGCCGGACAGGTGCTTGATTACGGTGCGGCCGATGCGGCCGGTTCCCAAAACGCCTATGGTAGAAATGGACAGTTCCTTTCCCTTTTTATCTTTCAGTGTATAATCCTGCATCATCGCCTTTTTCATGATGGGAATGACCTTACGGCAGCTCATCAGCATCAGCATGATGGCGAAGTTTGCCACGCCGTCAGGCGGATAAGATGCGTTGCATACAATGATCCCCAGCTCGTGGGCTGCTTTGATATCGATGTGATTGACACCGATGGAGCGGGTGGCAACGCACTTGACGCCCAGCTCTTTCAGTCTGGTCAGCATGGTACGGTCAATGGGAGTAGTGATGATCGCCATACAGTCGTATCCGGCCAGCTGTTCGATATTTTCCATCGTCGGACTGTCCGCAGTAGTGGTTACTTCCACGCCCAGTTCCTTCGAGTAATAGTCTACATACTGCTTTTCTTCAAACCCTCTGTAGTTGTACATAAATAATTTCATGATGTCTCTCCTCCTACTGTTCTACAGAACTACTTGTGTCATCAAATGACTACTTTTAATATATACCTTTGAAAAGTTTAATACAAGAAAAAGTGTAAAAGGCCGAAATTTTCTTGAAACTTGCGCCGCAAAAAGTTATCCTGTATATAAGGAAATTGTGCGCACTGTACGCCGGATTGTTACCAGGCGGACAGTCGTGTATTATCACTCAGATATTTGGGGAACTCCCAGTGAGGTGAAGTATTATGAAAATTTATTACAACGGTAACATCGTTACCATGGAAAACCTGGAAGATGGAAGCTTACAGAAAGTAGAAGCGTTTCTGGTTAAGGATGGCGAATACGCTGCTGTAGGTACTCTGGAAGAAGTCAGAGCTGCTGCCGGCGAAGGCGTAGAAGAAGTTGACCTGCAGGGCGCTACCGTAACTCCCGCTTTCGTAGATACCCACATGCACGTTCTGGCTTGTGGTATGAACTTAAATGACGTTGACCTGTTCAACGCAACATCCATTGAAGAATGTATCGAAATCAGTAAGAAATACATTGCAGATCGTCAGATCCCTGCAGGACAGTGGGTAAGAAGCCGCGGCTGGAACCATGACAAGTTCACCGACGAAAGCCGTTTCTTAAACAGATACGACCTGGACAAGATCTCCACCGAACATCCTCTGGCTTTCACCAGAACCTGCGGTCACGTCATCGTTGTTAATTCCAAGGCACTGGAAATCATGGGCTGCAGCGAACACTGCGACCAGGTTCCCGGCGGTGTTGTGGAAGTGGACGAAAACGGAAGACCCCTGGGTATCTTCGCTGAAGCTGCCCGTCCGTTGGTGTTAAATGCCATTCCTGAATTTACGGAAGAACAGATCGAACATCTGATCCAGCTGACTACCAAGTTTGCACACAAGCACGGCGTGACCGAAATTCAGTCCGACTGCTTCAAGGATGTAAACTACAACTTTGAAAAGGTTCTGAAGGTATACAATGACATGCAGGAAAGAAACGTTCTGAAGCTGCGTGTATATGAACAGTGCCACCTGCCCAAGATCGAGCTGTTACAGGCATTCTTAGATGCTGGTTACAGAACCGGTCAGGGGAACGACCTGTTCAAGATCGGACCTTACAAGTTACAGGAAGACGGAGCTCTGGGCGCACGTACCGCACTGATGAGAAAGCCCTACGCTGACGATCCTTCCACCTGCGGTGTTGCATTCCTGCCTCAGGAAACCTTAGATACTCTGGTAGAAATGGCTCAGAAGGCCGACATGCAGATCGCTGTTCATGCCATCGGTGATGGAGCTATCGAAAACGTACTGAACGCTGTAAAGCGTGCTCAGGAACTTTATCCCAGAGAAGATGAACGTCACGGTATCATCCACAGCCAGATCACCGACCTTCCGCTGATCAAGAGATTCAAGGAACAGAACATGGTAGCTTATGTACAGCCCATCTTCCTGAACTACGATGCGAAGATCGTTAACGCTCGTGTTGGCGACGAAACGGCGAAGACTTCCTACGCTTGGAAGAGCTACATCGATGAAGGCGTTCTGATCTCCAGCGGTTCCGACTGTCCGGTAGAATCTCTGAACATCATCGAAAACCTGTATACTGCTGTTTGCCGTAAGATGCTGAATGGAAAGCCGGAAGGCGGCCACTATCCGGAACAGTGCCTGACCATGGAAGAAGCTGTTAAGGGTCACACCATTAACGCTGCATACTGCTCCTTCTCTGAAGACAGAAAGGGTTCCATCAAGGTTGGTAAGATCGCAGACTTCGTAGTTATGGATAAGGACATCTTCTCCATCGACCCCGAAACCGAACTGCTGAGCACCAAGATCCTGGCTACCTACATGGACGGTGAAAAGGTTTACGAATACGAAGCTTAATTACTTCGGTAACCGCGCCTTCGGCGCAAATCCAATTCAAAAACGAAAGAGAGCTCATCGAGCTCTCTTTTTGATTGCCGGAAACTGTACAATTCGGTCTGACTAGGCAAGTATGAATAAAAACAATCAAAAATAATCAAAAACTTTCAAAAATCACTTGACGGATCCGTCAAAAGTGCTATACTCAAGATGTAAACCATCCTTTGATTTATAGAAACATGCTCGGTGGCGCGCCTTGTTTTTCATCCACGCCACAACGCTTACGATCCCTTCGATGCCCTGAAACCCGGTATCAAGGTTCTACATATTGTCCTTTCATTCTTGGAAAAGGGGATGACGCGGCGGTACGCGTTCACCCTCTTTTTTCTTTTTTGTAGATACTCCCGGCGATCCAGAAGAAGATGCTGCAGAGACCGTACCAGATCAGGGAAAAGACCAGGGAAATCTGACCGAGATAATGAAAGCGTAGGTTCGTGTAATCCCAGACGGCCCAATCCAGCCAGAGATTTACAATCGTACCGACGGACAATTCCAGTGTGACGATGGTCAACGCTCCCAACAGGGCCTTTCGCCAGAAAGCCAGCTCGGGGAAAGCGTTCTGAAACACGAACAGTGCGGTGAAACACAACCCGCCGGTGAGGGCCATGGTCCAGTGGCTGTAACCGCGGTAGGCGACCTCCAAAAGGGGATAAGCAACGGTACCGACGGCAAAGATAATCAAACATTGAAAACGATTCATAGCCCATTTAGTATTTACGGAAATAAAGGTTTCAAAAGCGGAAAATAATAGTGTATAATAATAACGTATGGGTAATCGCCCGAAGGACATAGGATAAAAGGAGAGATTATTATGGAAGCATCGAAGGTTTATTACACCACGTTCCGTACTGAAGTGGGAAGAAGTATTTTAGATAAGCTGAAGAAGCTGGTGATCGAAGCCGGTATGGATGAAATGGACTTCAAGAATAAGTTCACTGCCATCAAGATCCACTTCGGTGAACCGGGAAATCTGGCTTACCTGAGACCGAACTACGCGAAGACTGTCGTTGACGTGATCAAGAAGAAGGGCGGAAAGGTATTCCTGACCGACTGTAATACTCTGTACGTTGGCGGAAGAAAGCATGCGCTGGAACATCTGGAATCCGCATATACCAACGGTTTCAATCCGTTCACCGTGGGATGTCACCTTCTGATCGCTGACGGTCTGAAGGGTACCGACGAAGTTCTGGTTCCCATCGACGGCGACTATGTAAAAGAAGCCAAGATCGGCCGTGCGTTGAGAGATGCCGATGTGATCATCTCCATGAACCACTTCAAGGGCCACGAATCCACCGGTATCGGCGGTGCACTGAAGAACCTGGGTATGGGCGGTGGTTCCAGAGCCGGGAAGATGGAAATGCACAACAGCGGTAAGCCCATGGCAAACCCGGATAAGTGCATCAGCTGCGGCGCTTGTGCAAAGAACTGCGCTCACGGTGGTATCGTGTTCGTAGACAAGAAGGCTACTATCAACCATGACAACTGCGTTGGCTGCGGCCGCTGCATCGGTGTATGCCCCGTAGACGCGATCCACACCGGTTGGGATGAAGCTAACGACGTTCTGAACAAGAAGATTGCGGAATACTCCGCAGGTGTTCTGAAGGATAAGGAACACTTCCACATTTCCTTCATCATGGACGTATCTCCCAACTGTGACTGCCACTCCGAAAACGATATGCCCATCATTCCGGACATCGGTATCTTCGCATCGAAGGACCCCGTTGCTCTGGACCTGTGCTGTGCAGAAATGGTTATGAAGCAGAAGGCCAACATGGACTCCATTCTGGGCGACATTTTGAAGGAACAGGGCCTGTCCGGTGAAGGCGGCGTGGATTACATCCAGATCCTTCATCCCACAACTAACTGGAGAGCTCAGATCGAACAGGGCGTGAAGATGGGACTGGGTTCCGATAAGTACGAACTGATTGAAGTAAAATAAAACAACGCATAAAAAGCGCAGAAGTGATTCTGCGCTTTTTTGATGTATTAAATTACGAATCCGCCGTTGACACCCAGGACCTGGCCGGTGATGAAATTGGCTTCATCGGAACATAAGAAACATACAGATTTGGCGATGTCGATGGGATTTCCCAGCTTCATCAGAGGCGTTTCTTCCTTCAGTTCCTCCTGGATTTCAGGGTCGACCACAGCCAGCATGTCGGTCTGGATCACGCCGGGAGCTACGCAGTTGACGCGGACATTGGACGGACCCAGTTCCTTGGCCAAAGCTTTGGTCAGGCCGATGACGGCAGCCTTACTGGCGGAATAGTGGACCTCGCAGCTGGCGCCTACCTGACCCCAGATGGAGGAAATATTGACGATGGCGCCGTCCTTTTCGGAGATCATGTCGGGAAGAGCTTCTTTACAGGTCAGGTACATTCCCTTGATATTGGTATCCATCATTTCGTCCCACATCTCTTCTGTGATGTCGGTGAACAGGGCAAAGCCGGAGATACCAGCGTTGTTGACCAAAATGTGGACAGGGCCAAAGGCCGCCTGAGCCTTTCGGAACATGAGCTTCACTTCGCTGGCTGAACGGACATCGGCTTTCAGAGCCAGAGCATTGACACCCGCTTCGCGGAGCATGGCTTCCAGTTCCAAAGCTTGTTCTTCGCTTTTATTGTAACCGATCACGATATTGGACGCTCCCTGACGGGCAAATTCCAGTGCGCAGGATCTTCCGATCCCGCGGCTGGCACCGGTGATCAATACGGTTTTTCCTTTAAACTTCATAATGTAAATCCTTTCACAACAAAGATTACATCCAGTATAGCGCGGAACAGGGTTGAAAAACAAGGTCTCGGAGAGTATAATTTAAGCGTATTTGAGGATATGAGTGTTTTTGTCGTGCGCTCAAATGGGCGGGCGATCAGAAAACAGAAAGGACATGAACGTATGTATAAAGAAGCATTAAGACCGGCGTGGGTCGAAGTGAATTTAAGCAATTTAGACTACAATATCAAGAATATCAAGGCGAAGGCTCAGGGACGCGATCTGATTGGTGTCATCAAGGCTGACGCTTACGGCCACGGTGCAGAAGAAGTTGCCAAGGTTCTGGTGGAAAATGGTGTGAAGACTCTGGCCATCGCCACCCTGCATGAAGCTATCGCTCTGCGTGAAGCTGGTTTCATCGAACAGGAAATCATCATGCTGGGTCTGACTCCTGACATGTATGCTGACACCATCGTGGAATATGATATCACTCCCGTAACCTGCTCCTTCGAAAATGCAAAGGCCATTTCCGAAGCTGCGGCCAAGGCTGATAAGGTGGTCAAAGGTCTGATTGCTGTAGATACCGGTATGGGCCGTATCGGTTATCAGCCCTACGATCCCGCTGCTGTGGAAGATGTCAAGAAGATGACAACTCTGTCCAACTTCCAGATCAAGGGGATGTTCTCTCACTTTTCCACCGCTGACGCTCTGGACAAGACCTATACCCACGGCCAGGAAAAGAAGTATGCAGATTTCTACGATGCGCTGACCGCTGCCGGAGTGGAAGTTCCCTTCCGCACCCTGTCCAACAGTGCTGCCATCATGGAAGTCCCCACTGCATATTACGATGCAGTACGCCCCGGCATCATTCTGTACGGCCTGTATCCGTCCCACGAAGTGGACAAGAACGAACTGGACATCAAGCCTGTTATGTCTGTTAAGGCAAACATCGTTCATCTGAAGGAAGTTGGCGAAGATTTCTCCGTTGGTTATGGCCGTAGATTCATCTCCGAACGTCCTTCCAAGATTGCGACCTTAGCTCTGGGTTACGCTGACGGTTATCCCCGTCCCTTCTCCAAGTATGCTCGCGTCATCGTCAACGGTGTGTATGCGCCCATTGCTGGTAACATCTGCATGGACCAGTGCATGGTGGACGTGACCGACGTTCCCGACGTTAAGGTGGGAGACGAATGTATCATCG
>JAFUQN010000148.1 GCA_017472365.1 Bacillota bacterium | reverse complement strand
GATCTTCAGGGAGTTCGGGGACCAGCATGCGCAAGCGTCCAGAGAACCGGACAGCATAGCGGTGGTCAGGTTTTCAGCACCCATTTCCATAGCGGTGATGTCGTCCATGGTCAGGCCAGCCTTAGCCAGAGCGTTCTTCAGGATGTCTTCACTGGAGGTACCAGCGGTGTAACCTACGGTCTTACCCTTCAGAGCTTCCAGAGAATCAACACCGGGAGCACCGATCACTGCGTCGCCGTTGGAGATGTGAGACAGAGCGAAGATCTTAGCCTTGCCCTGGATGCACAGCTTGTGTGCGCCGTGGCCGATGTAACCCATGTCGATGGTACCGGATTCCATAGCGTTGATGATGGTCGGGCCGTCAGCAAATTCCCACAGGGTAACTTCGATACCAGCTTCTTCGAAGTAGCCCTTTTCGATAGCGGTGGTTACGGACCACAGGGAACCGTAGTTCGGCATGTAACCGATGTTCAGCTTGATGGTTTCATCTTCTACGACGGGTTCGTCGCCGCCGCATGCGGTCATGGACAGGATCAGTACCAGAGCCATGAGCAGTGCAAATAATCTTTTCTTCATTGTTTGATTATCCTCCTCTTAAATATATCCATTGGGGTGAGTCCCAGAATGGCCAATACTATTTACGAATTTCCAGGTATTCCTGGTATACTTCGCCCCATACCTCGTTCTTCAGATCCATGAATTCCTTGGTCATCTTCATTTCCTGAGTACGCGGGTACGGTAAATTGATGTCGATGATTCTCTTGATACGTCCGGGACGAGCGCTCATCACAATGACTTTGGTGGCCAGAATAACAGCTTCATCAACGTCGTGAGTGATGAAGAAACAGGTCTTCCGTTCTTCCTGCCAGGTCTGGATCAGTTCCGCCTGAAGCTGGGTTCTGGTCTGAGCATCCAGCGCACCGAACGGTTCGTCCATCAGCAGTACTTCCGGCTGAACCGCATATGCACGGGCAATCGCCACACGCTGTTTCATACCGCCGGACAGTTCCTTCGGATAAGCATCAACGAAGTCTTCCAGCTGTACCATTTTGATGTACTTCATGGCGATGGGTTCCGCTTCCGCATCGGACATTCCCTTCAGCTTCAGACCGAACATAACATTCTTCTTTACGGTCAGCCAGGGGAACAGTGCGTACTGCTGGAATACAACGCCTCGTTCGGTACCGGTTCCTTCCACCTTCTTACCGTCCACGTAAACCGCACCGGTGGTGGGTTCCAACAGACCGGCGATGATGTTCAGCAGAGTGGACTTACCGCATCCGGAAGGACCTACAACGCAGATGAATTCGTTTTCGTAGATGTCCAGATCCACGCCATTCAGAGCAATCATCTTACCCTGGCGGCCATCATAAATTTTTTCGACATGGTCGATTTTTACTTTTACTTTTCTATCTTCTGCCATAACTGCACCTCCGTCTTATACCTGTCTGGTTTCCTGCCAGCCAGTCAGCTTCTTTTCCAGGAACTTGATGATCTTTTCGATGGAAATCCCGATGATACCGATCAGAATGATGTACAGCAGCATGGGTTCAACTTCATAGCTGTTATTGAAAGAACGGATACGCATACCCAGACCGGCGAAAGCACCGGTGGATTCTGCAGCGATCAGGGTGGTCAGAGCAACAGATGCGCCCAGACGAACGGCGGTCAGGATGAACGGAGTGGTTGCCGGGAAGATCACCTTCACGAACAGATCCTTGTCCTTTGCGCCCAGTACGCGAGCAGCTTTGATCAGAGTGGAGTCCACGTTACGAACACCCTGATAGATGGTGATGGTCATGGTCAGGAAGGTGGCCAGCCAGATAACGATGACCTGGGGAACACGACCAACGCCGGCACCGATAACAACCAGAGGTACGTAAGCGAGAGGCGGAATGTTACGGATAAACTGGATCCAGGGTTCCACGATGTGCTGTACCGGGCGATACCATGCCATCAGGAAGGCCACCGGAACACTGGTGCAGAAACCGAAGGCGAAGCCCAGCAGTACGGAGATCATACTGCTCTTGATGTCAGCCCACAGAATTTCACGTTCGACAACGGTCTTCAGCGCTTCGATCACCTTCGGAATGAAGGGGAAGCAACGTGCGGTCTTGGGAGTGATACTCAGCACATACCACAGAACCAGCGCTGTGGCCAAACTGATCATCAGCCAGCCCCAATTGGGAATTTTGTCGATAATACCATTCTTTTTCTTATCCATACTCTTTCTCCGCCTTTTCTAATAGAATTCTTTGATACGGTGATACCAAGTGCTGGCAGGGTCATTCAGATCCTTCAGATACTTGGACAGCTTATCCATATATGTCTTCTTAATTTCCGCATATTCCGGATCATAACATACATTTTTCAGCTGATACGGGTCTTTCTTCAGATCGTACAGTTCTCCTCGTTCGCTTTCATTGAAGGTAAACTGATAATCCAAGTCGCAGACCATACGCTGGCGGTGGGTGTAGAAGTGGTTATGATATTCGCAGAACACCTCCGTACGGCCATTGCTTTCCTGTTCTCCCATCATTAAGGGGAGAATACTTTCGCCATCCACCGGCTGCGGCGGCTTCACACCGGCCACATCCAGAATGGTAGGCATCATTTCGTGCAGATAAACGAAGCTGTCATTATCCTTCGTACCGGCGCCTTTCACGATCATGGGGATGCGATAGATTTCCTGGAACGTAAACGCTCCCTTTTCGATGAGCTTATGCGCCCCGAGGCAATCACCGTGGTCGGCGCTGTAAATGATGATAGTGTCATCGTACAGGCCTTCGGCCTTCAGCTTGTCAACGATCATACCCACCATATCGTCGATCATGGTGCAGTGACCGTAGTAGCGGGCCGCAATTTCCTGGAAGCCCTTCCAGCCGTAATTGCCAAGGCCCCACATCTTTTCACTCAAGTAATAGCCGTAAGGCTTATCCAGCAGATCATCGCAGTAGCTGGGATGTTCCGGGATATCCTCCGGATTGTACATGGAATAGTACGGCTCGGGAACGATGCTGGGAGAATGCGGACCCCAGAAGTTCGCCCAGATGAAGAACGGCTTATCTTCTTCCTTGGCCTTGTCGATCAGACGGTTGGTTTCGTGAGCCACGAAGTATTCGATGGTACTTTCCAGCGGACCTTCGTGCTTACAGAACATTTCCTGGATCTGCAGCGCCGGATTGTCTCCTAAGAAGCCATGGGATACATCCACATTTTCAAAACCGTTTTCTTTCAAGTATAATTCATAGTAGTTCGGTTCGTTATCAGGCGGCTGATTGAAGATCAAGCTGGGAAAGACCTGACTTCCGGGGAAGGCATATCCCATGAAGGGCTTTCCATCATCGAAGCCACATTCTTCCGGCATCTTCACCGGGTCTACATGCCACTTTCCTGCATAACCGCAGTAATATCCGGCATCGTGCATGCAGTCACCCAACAGAGGAGTTCCTTCCTTGATACAGGTGAAGTTATCCACAACTCCGTGTTTGTGAGGATAGAGCCCCGTCATTACACTGGCACGGGCAGGCGCGCAGATGGCCCGAGTTGACGCTGTCGGCGTTTCTTCCGCTGGTATTTACATCAACGACCGTACCATGAGCGCTTCTCTGTTCCTGAAGGTTCCGAAGGAATTGTACGAAGAAAAAGTAAAGAACATCTTTATCCGCGCCATCACCGATACCTTTGGTGACGTTCCCTAGGCGGTAGCCAACGACGGTGACGTTTCCGCTCTGGCAGGTACCATGAGCTT
>JAFUQN010000147.1 GCA_017472365.1 Bacillota bacterium | reverse complement strand
TTGTATCCATTTTTTAAGGAGGTTTCTCATGACTAAGAGATCATTCAAAACCATCGCCGCCGTCACCCTCGTTATCTGTATGTTATTCGCCGTCTGTGGAGTCGCCTTCGCGCAGGAGAGGATGATTACAAGTACAACATCTTCGTTTGTGAGAGACTCCAATACAAAAGGGACAGCTTCCTTAGTGGCGGTTACGTCAAATGCAAATTCTCCTTCAATTACGTCTACTATGATTCTACAAGAAGCTCCCTTAGGTTCTACACGATTTGTTGATTCAGACACAGATCCCAAAGTGAAAACATCCTCTAGGGGTTCTATCACCCATGTTGCCATTTTTGATATTACTACCACAAAGGAATATCGAGTAAAAATGACAATCCAAGATGTTGTTAACGATACAACTTATACTACAATATTGTATGAAGAATTACAGTAATCCATCATATTCTCTTTAAATCGGTTGCATACTATTTATAATTGCAACTAATTCTTCAATTTCAATATTACCACATATCGAAATTATTGTGTTATCAACAATAACATCCATTCCTTTCATACCAGTCGATTCATCTTTCCAAATGTTATACTTGCGTTCACCATTAAATATATCATTCGATTGTAACCATAATTGAGTATTGTATTCGAAGGCATTATTTCGTATGGCAACATGAATTTTCTCAAGTGAACTTGGATTATTATCTTGATATGTATATACAGCAGAAGTTAACCCATGTACATATTTTTCGACATATAGTTCCTTAAAAGTATAACCCATTGGGATGTATTGGGGAACTATGAGTTCTTTCCAAAAGGACTTATACTTCGGCACTTCTGCCTCATCTGTTACTAAAACAGTTATTACATTCTCATCATCCACCCTATCCGGATCTGTCGCCTGGACCCAGCCTTTGGCTTGGTAATACTTCTTCTCCATGGCGAACTTCATGGCGTGAGCGGTGTCGGAATTTAGAAAAATACCTGTACCGATTCCGATGAGGATCACGGCGATAAAGCCTGCAGCAATGACGCGACGGCGATGGCGGCGCAGCCGCTTCGCCTCGCGTTTTTCCCTTTCTTCTTGACACTGGGTCGGGATGGTTTTTGTATCTTCAGCGAGGCCGGGCTCATCCATCCAGAAATCCGGATATTCTTCACGGATCTGATCCAGAATTGTCTGCATGTTTTTTTCCATCGAAGTCCAATCTTCTTTGTTATTCATTCCACCGGCCTCCTTTCGTTTTCACCATGCGGCGTACTCTGATGCAACCACGGCGGTACCAGCCGTATGCAGTCTCTTTCTTTACACCGTATCTTTTAGCGATCTCCTGAAATGTCATGTTTCCGAAATGATGCAGGCGGATCGCATTCTTTTGATCCTCCGTCAGCTTTTCCAGACACTCCATCACCAGTTTCAGCTGTTCGCGCCGGATCACTTCTTTCACAGTAAAATCCAGATCCTCCATCATCCCATAATCCGGAACAGCTTCATCGAGTTCCAGACAATGTTCCGGAATCACGATATCCACTTCTTCTTTCGTTTCTCTGTAATGGGTTCTCACCAGATTCCGCGCAATCGAAAACATCCAATCCTTGGCATTATTGGGATCGCGCAGGAACTTGTAATGTTCCAATGCACGCAGGATAGTTTCCTGATGCAGTTCTTCCACGTATTCCTTCGCCAAACGCGGAGCCGTATAGCGGATGATCCGTTTCACATCATCGTAATACACATGAAAATGTTCATAATAAAACCTGATCATTTCGGAGCCTTCTTCCTCACTGGCGATCAGGTCTTCATAAGGAATTCCATCGGGAATTCCTTTCGTTTTCTTAATCATTACGGCCATAACCTCGACTATCTATTTCTTCTACTACTTTTATTTATTCAAATCGATTACTGTTTTTCGTCGCCAGCCGTAATTCAGTCTTTTTTCACATCAGAGGAATTCAGTGCTTCCAGAAAATCCAACAGATGTTTCCGCTCTTCCCAGGAGAGCTTTTGAACAGCGCGAATGATCCGGTATTCCTCCGGAGTCAGTTCCGGGCGTTCATCATCTTCCACCATGCGCAGAAAATCAGACACGGTAATTCCCAGTGCATCACAAATTTTGCTCAGCGTGGGAACTGAAGGATAGTATTCTTTATTTCCATGCAACATGGAATTGATCGTACTCTGCGGCAGATTCGACTCAGTGGCCAAACGATTGGCAGACCATCCGCGATCACGCAGCAGAGAGTATACAGTTGCTTTGATTTCTTCGTTTGTAAACATTTCGCACCTCGCCTTTTCGTTAATTATATAGCAGGAAAATGCCCTAGCGAAACGTCGAGTATATGGAAATTAATTAACGAAATCCCGTTATATAATCTCTTTCTCTTTTAAAATCTTTAACAGTTCCTCCTGTTCTTCCACGGGAAGCTCCGCCAGATACGGGCATCTCTGAAGCACCTCCACCGCCACTTCAATCAACAACACCACATTTTTTCGTTTTTCTTCTTCAGAATGATCCATGATATTCCGGATCAGATTCCGCATTTCTCTCTCGTCTTTACACATGTCTCCTCCTCAAATGACATCTTTCCTCTCTTTCCCTGCTTTTATTGTACAATCCCCGTCATATCGTATCAAGTCGGTTTTTTGCGTCATTTCCCGACACCAAATGTTCTTCTTGTCGAAATAGTGTCGGTTTCCGGCGGATTGCCGGCCGGTCACGAACTGACCACGTCTCCGTAAAAATCTTCATTGAAGCCCCGGATCAATCGGAGTATACTGAAGAAAAGAACGGAACGTTATTTCTCAATTCAAATACAGGAGGTACTTCATGTTACTGAACCGCGAAAAAGTTGATTTTCTCCATCTTCCCACACCCATCGAATACCTTCCGCGGCTGTCGGAAGAGCTGGGGATCCAGTTATACATCAAGCGCGATGATCTGACCAACCTGGGTGTCGGCGGAAACAAGCTGCGTAAGCTCCAGTATTTCCTTTACGACGCTTTAAAAAACGGTTATACCATGCTTTTGACCGTGGGCGGAGCACAGACCAATCACGGCCGTCTGACCGCTGCCGTAGCCGCAAAATACGGTCTCAGATGCGCCATCTGCTGCGTTGACAACTATCCCAACGAAGTGTCTGCCAATATTCTTTTAGACCGCATCATGGGCGCAGATGTGATCCTCGAAGCACCAAAGGAAGGCGTATCGGAAGGAAAGCAGCTGGCGGAGCTGGTTGCCAGGATGAAAGAAAAATACGAAGCCGAAGGCGAAAAGGTCTACTACATCCCCGTGGGCGGTTCCAACGAACTGGGGATCTTAGGATATTATGAATGTGCCATGGAAATCACCGCACAGGCGAAGGAAATGGGGCTGGGCGACGCCAGAATCGTCAGCACCGTAGGTTCGATGGGAACATACCTCGGCCTGTTCTGCGGCCTGAAAAACGAAAACTCCAACCTGTCTCTGACCGGCGTCTGCATCTCTCCCTGGAGCGACGATCCGCAGGAACATGTCATGAAATACTTCAACAAGGTCAAGGAATTCTACGGCGAAGATCTGCCGCTGAAAGCGGTTCCCGCCGACTTCGATGTGACGCAGGACTACACCTGGGGCGCTTACAATAACCCCGTGAAGGAAGTCCGCGACATGGTTTGTCATGTGGCCAGAACCGAAGCCATCATCCTCGACCCCTGCTACACTGGTAAAACCTTCTACGGTCTTGTGGAAATGGTCAAGTCCGGAAAAATCGCTCCCGGCGAAACCGTCATCTTCCTCCACACCGGCGGTCTCCCCGGAATCAACACACCCTTCCACCGTCTCGGTTTTGAAGAAGACCTGATCGATGGAGTGACAGTACTGTAAAGTAAAAAGGAACCCATACAGGGTTCCTTTCCTTTGACACTTATAATATTATTCTCTACTCTCCGGAAGAGAATTTCTTTGTAAAATTATTCTATCAAATACGATTATTTCTGTCAACGATATCGTTGGCATTCCGTCAGCTGTTTATCTTTTTTTCGTTATTCAAAACTTCTTCCATCTTCTTTAAATCATCTTGCGCCCGGTTTCGTTCTTCTTTCAACCGGGTAATATACTGCATTTTATTTTCCAATTTCTTTTTTATTCCGGAATAATACGAAATAATCCCGACTGATTTCGCAATCGCCTCATCTACTTTCCTCATCTCTGCCGATGATAAGACGGTGATATAATTCCCCAGTCTCGCTTTACTGATACACATAATATTCGACGCATTCACCTGGCCATCCACAATAAGCTCCCCATTTGTATCCCATTGAGGTTCTATCGTAACAATGCATGGAGCCATCCGTTGATTATGCGTGATTGGAAGTACAATCGTATTGCTTGAATGGATATTACCTATATCATTTTGGATGATCACTGCAGGTCTTTCCTTTTGCATTTCACTTCCAATCCCCTGCCCGAAATCACATCGATAAACTTGTCCTCGTTTCACAATTCGATTTTTTGCACTGGGCACCATAGTTTCCAGATACACCTTTCTTCTCATCCATTCCATCATTCTCTGCACCCAAATTAATTCAATCCTCATCTCGAGCCCCCTTTCTCTTTTATATTATACCCCCTTCCATTTTCTGTCAACCTTAATATGTTTAATTTGTTATTTTATTCCAATATGATCAATAAAGAAATCGTACATCTTCATGTACGATTTCTTTTTAATAACGTATACTATTTCCTATTCTACTTTTTATTCTTAATCGCTTCTGCGATTCTCTTCAATCCTTCTTCCAAAACGGAACGCTGCATCGCCAGATTCAGACGGATGTAGCCGTCGGAATTCTGAACGAACATGTTACCGCCTTCCAGAAGAACGCCGGCGTTGTTAGCAAAGAACATGGGCAGGTCCTCATCAGGCAGGTACGCAGATACGTCCACCCAGGCCAGATATGTAGCGTCAGGAATCTTATACACAGCTTCCGGAAGGTTTTCCTTCAGGAAGTCTTCCAGGAACTTAAAGTTTCCATCCAGATACAGCTTCAGTTCTGCCAGCCATTCGCCGCCCTTTCCGTAAGCCGCCTGAGACGCTGCGATGGAAAGCGGGTTTTCGGAAGTAAAGTGCTGTGCGTTCCAGATCTTGATCAAGTCCGGATTCTGAATCATGATATGAGAGATCTGAAGGCCAGCAATGTTAAAGGTCTTAGTAGGAGCCATGCAAGTGATGACCTTGTCCCAATCCATCACCTTAGCCATGGGGGTGTGGCGGACACCGGTGCGCAGAAGATCGCAGTGAATTTCGTCGGAAATCAGCCAGACATCATTTTCCTTACAGATCTGTCCCACGCGCTTCAGTTCTTCTTCCGTCCAGACGCGGCCGCTGGGATTGTGAGGATTACAGAAGATGCAGAGCTTCACCTTGGGATCCTTGGCCTTGGCTTCAAAATCTTCGAAGTCGATGGAATAATTACCGCGATCGTTGATCAGGTCGGAACAAACCATGGTGCGGTTGGAATGGTCGATGGCATGCATAAAGAACGCGTAGGACGGTGTCATAATCAGAACCTTTTCATCCGGTTCTGTCAGAAATTCTACCAATTCGTACAGCGCCGGAATGATCCCCGGAGAGGTGAAAAGATGTTCCTTCTTCGGAACCCAGCCATACATCTTGTCGCACCATGCAGCGAAGGTTTCGTAGTATTCCTTATCAAAGATCTTGGTATAACCGAAAATACGCTTGTTCAGGCGTTCCTGCATCGCATCGATGATTTCCGGACATACGGCGAATTCCATATCAGCTACCCACATGCGGACATATTCATCATCCGCATAAGGGAAAACCGCGTCGTCGGGAGCGCCGAAGATATAAGCTCTCCAGCCATCGGTATTCATGGCATTACTGTTTCTGCGTTCAATGATTTCATCAAAATTGTACTTCATGATTCGTCCTCCTATCTTAGTTTCGACATATTTCGACACGTTTTAACAATCTTCTACACTGCGTACCGTCAGCACACCGCGTTCATCATCCACCGTAAATTTGATTTCCCATCCAGCGAAGGGAAAACCGTAGACACGCGCCGGATCTTTTTGATAGGCCGGCCGTGGATCCTGCTTCAACAGGGCAACCAGCCCTTCCCTGCGGTCGGGCTGGATTCGCTCCAGCAGTTCTTCCGGGAAAGCCACCTCCAACGCATATTCGGCCAACGGCTGGGCGAAGCCGCCGGTTGCCTCCGGGTGAGCATCCACATAGGGCAGGTATGGCTTAATATCGTAAATAGGCGTTCCATCCATCAAATCGGCTCCGCTGACGTGGAGAATCGGTCCCAATTCCTTTGAAATTTCAACCTTTTCCAGTTTTACTGAAGACAGTCCGATGGCATTGGGACGGAACGGTGCCCGGGTGGAAAAGACGCCCATGCGCTTATTTCCTCCCAATCGCGGCGGTCGTACTGTGGGCGACCAATCGTCGCGGACGGCTTCGGAAAACTGCCAGATCAGCCAGATGTG
>JAFUQN010000146.1 GCA_017472365.1 Bacillota bacterium | reverse complement strand
TGGTTCTGGCCCTGATCGCTTCCATGGGTACTCCGGCAGCTCCCGGTGCAGGTGCTGTCATCCTGTTTACCATCCTGTCCGGCGTCGGCTTCACCGGCGAGCAGGCACTGATCGCCTACTCTCTGATCCTGGCAATCAACCGTCCCATCGAAATGCTGGTTACTTCTCTGAACGTTACCGGCGACGCGGTTGCCTGCATGATCGTTTCCAGAAGCGAAGGAAAACTGGACACCGAAGCATATCACCGTCAGTAATCGCTATAAACACAAAGAGCCACTGCAGAATCTCTGCAATGGCTCTTTTTTATTTACTTTTATTTCATACTTTTCGCAGCCGCAATCTGCTCGCGGATCCGGTTCTGCGTTTCATCAAACAACAATTCTCTGTTGTGGCGGAAATACGCATCACAACCGAAATGTTCCACAAACCAGGAAGTGTCGTGTCCGGAAGTGATTTCAGTAACGAACATGACCAGTTCCTGACTCTGATCGAAGGTTTCTTCCAGGAACGCAAACGCATTGTCCATCATATCTTTACATTCCTGCGCCGTAGTCTTTCTGCGTTCCACCTGTGCTCCGAACCAGCCCTTCACAGCTTCAAAAGCATCTTCATCGATAATGTCCTCATCCACCAGACGGCTCTTATATTCCGAAAGCATATTGATTTCCATCATAGAAAGGTTTCGGGTGTCCTTGTCCAGCTGGCCGGCATCTTTCGCTACTTTCATCACGTTCTGACGGTCGGTGATCATCTGTTCCAGGATAACGCGGGGAGATTCTGCCATCCCGTGATCCGAAATTTCTCCAACCTTCTTTTTGAAGAACTTTAACGCCACATGGAGCGCCGTCGTCAGTTCATCCTGAACGCGGACATTCTTCGACGCTTCAGCAAGGCGCGATAAAATCAGGCCCATAACGGACAGCTTTTCGTCAAACGGTGCGGAACGCAGTTCGCTGACCGTGATTTTTTCCCAGGTACCCTGTAAGATATCATCCACATGATAGGTCCGGCGGTACTTGTAATACAGCTCCAGATAATTAGCGAAATCCTTGGCGATCCGCGGAAGCTGAATGTACTGTCCCACCACCTGGCGATCCACCTTCAGGCCCAGTCGTTCATAAGCGATGATGATTTCACTCAGGTCTTCCCAACCTCTTGCCGTTGCGAACTGAAGACCGTCCACTGTCGTTTCCACACGGTAGAAATGTTCTTTCTTGATATCAAGATAGGACACTACCGCCCCGTGAACACCTTTTCTTCTGGCATATTCTTTCCACACTGCGAAATCTTCCGTAACATCGATGCGCTTGACGCGGTCCAGTGTTACTACGTCAAAATCACGGACAGATTTATTGTATTCCGGAGGATTTCCCGCAGCCACAATCAGCCAGCCTTCCGGCAGTACCTGATTACCAAATGTTTTGCACTGCAGGAACTGCAGCATCATCGGAGCCAGTGTTTCCGAAACGCAGTTGATTTCATCGAGGAACAGAATTCCTTCTTTCAAGCCGGTCTTCTCCATCAGGTCATAGACAGAAGCCAAAATTTCACTCATGGTATATTCCGTTACCGAAAACGTCTGATCTCCATAAGTTCGCTTTTCAATGAACGGAAGACCAATGGCGCTCTGGCGCGTGTGATGCGTAATGGTATAAGCCACAAGACCAACACCGGTTTCCTGTGCGATCTGCGCCATAATCTGCGTCTTCCCAATCCCCGGAGGGCCCATCAGCAGCACCGGTCTCTGGCGGATTGCCGGAATCAGATAATTCCCCAGCTCATCTTTCGCCAGATACGCTCTCAATGTATTTTGAATCTCTTGTTTTGCTTGTTTGATATTCATATTGACTCCTTACAACTGCGGCAACTCTTCGATATCGGTATCCAGCGACAGATCCACGTCTTCCATGGCCCGTTCCAGCGCCGGCGTTTCCAATACCAGGCGGATGGCCCAGGGTGGGATCTTCGTAGAAATCGGCGGTTCTTCCAAAAGGATAAACGCCGTATCGTACGTCGGACGTTTCTGCGGATAGAACCCCATCCCGTCGGTAAAATAGATCAGCCCTCTCAAGCTGGTGAATGCTCCTTCTTTCTGGAGCTGATTGACCCGTTCGAATACAGGACGGAAGTCCGTGGCGCTTCCTCCGCTGAGTTCGAATTGATTCATGTATTGCTTCAACTCTTCCAGATCATGGATCGCCGTCTCCTTCCGGATCTGGTTATCACACTGGATGATATATATGTTCACTTTTCTCGTAAACGTTTCTGTCGACCGCAGAATTGCATACGTACAGGCAAGGAATTGCCGCACCAGTTCTCCGTTGGTGGACATGGAAGTGTCAATGGCGATGACAAAATCCTGAATTCGTTTTTCTTCTTTTGTTTCCGGATATTCCACCAGAGGCATGTTTCCGTAGATCCGCAGGCCATAACTGTAATAGCTGTAGTCAAAGCTGTCACCATCCACAGCCATCACTTCTCTCGGTACCGCAAATCGCCGCAGAAACGCACGGTAGTCCACATCATCTCTTGTGGCAACCTTCACCTGCTCCAGGATCGCTTCTCCACCAACCGCCTGTCCCCCAAGGACGGTTTCCATGGAAGTCTGGGTCTTTTCCGACTGATTTTTCCACTGTTCGTCCTGGCGCTGCGACTTTTCTTTGTTCTCTTTTTCAGGTGGTGCCCATAATCCGTGATCATCCACCAGAAATACTCTCTGAAGCTGAGCCAGCTGATACTCCGGATATTTTTCTCTCTGCAAAAAGCGATAGATTCCTTCCGCTGTCAGTACCGGCATCTCTGTTCTGCACTGCCCGTAAAACTTTTGTTTCAATGGCATCATTCCCAGTTCCAAACAAGGATAATGCAGTTCATCCAAAATGCTTTCCACAGCCACGTCACAGGCCAAGTCCCACAGAACGGGATCTTTCTCATATTTTTTATGCAGATGGCGCAGCATGCAGTGCAGAATCACATGAAGATATGCTCTGTTACAGACCACACGTCCCCTGAGATACCGTTCTGCCAAAAAGCTGCTGTTGTAGTACAAAACCTCTCCATCAGTCGCTATGGACAGTGTGATTTCACCACCCGGCTGAAACGCCAGCCCACAGAGCACCACATCCAAATACGGTAAATTCAGGTAAAGCTCGTTTCTGGCCGCCTGAAGAATATTCAGTCCCACCTGTTCCATATTCACTTGTTGGCCCACGGGCTCACCTCCTTTGTTTCTCACATTTTCATTGTTTCGTATTTATAAATCGAAATCTTTGTCAAATCCCGTCGCTTCTTGTCGGTGCTGTCGTTCTAAAAGCAGTGCCAGTGCTTCCGTATTCCGGTCGTGTCTGGCCTTTTCACATGCCAGGTGAATCAGCTCTTCTTCCGGTTCCAGTCCATCCAATAACATGGTCAATCCCTTGGGATCTCTCTGATTCAACTGATACATCAGCGTCATCTCTTTCCGGTCTTTTATATACCGCCAGTATTGATTTTCTGCTTTCTCGCTGAGATCTTCCGGCCAGCGTAGTCTCGTCCATGCCAGCCGCAGTGCTCCGTCTTCTTCGTGATCTTCTTTCAGGAATTTTTCCCACAGAGCATCGTAATCTCTTAAAACCAGCTGCTTAGCTTTAAAGATGTGATGGTACGGATGGCCACCGCCGTAAATCGTATAATCAAAGTGATGTGCAGCGCAGTTTTCCTCAAAGTCTTCCACATATTCCGGAAAAATCAACTGATACATTCTTCCGTCTGTCTCAGTTACCGTCACAAATAATTCTTTGTGGATCTCGTCGCAGAGAAATGCCAGCGCTTCTCCCTGATGTTCCTCAACTCTTGTCACAAAAAACGTGTCGAGGCTCCGGCAATTCATCAAACTTCCACCGCCCCAGCGGTCTACCCGGTCGTAAAACCGCAGTGTTTTCAGCTCCTTACAGCCGTACAGCGCATAATCCCTCACATCGGACAAATGTTTCGGGAATGTCAAGTCTGTCAATCGGCGATTATCCCATTCGCCCTCCGGGCCGCAGGTGATCTGAACCTCACAGATTTCGGCAACCGCGCCCTGCGCGGTGATTGCCGCTCCCGCAGTGACCGGCGATGCATTATATGCCAGCGCATGGTCTCCCAGTATTGTCACAGGTAAGCCCCACAGTTCATCAGGCAGAATCGCTTTTTTATCACAAGTCACGGCCCGCAGGATCACGATTTGATCTTGCTCGCGCCGCACGGTCAGCTTCCAGTTGGACAGCCCGCTGATCATTTCCATAGAGCTCACTCCTTTCTGTTTTTTCTCAATTTAAATATTATAACACAGTTTCAGTGACAGGAAAAGATGAACCGCGGAATGTACATCTTTCCGCGGTTCTTTTTACACTTATTTATGATCGCTCATTCTCCGACGAATCAGAAATACAGATAAGGCCTCTGCCAAAAACTCCAGCTGATACAACTGTTCCTGTGTCCACAGACGATTGGATATACACTCATCGAAACCAACGTATCCACGGAACACTCCCTGATCTATAATCGCACACTGCAGCATGCTTTTGATTCCCTGCGGTTCTAAAATCGCACGGAATTGCGGAGCCAACTGCGTAATGTCCGTACAGTACAGAATCCCTTTTTCGTTATATACCTGAGGCCAGCCGGGAATATCGTCAATATAGCTCACTCCCTGAAGTTCTTCAATTTGCGGTTCGATTCCTTCGTTGCACCATTCAAAGGTGTTACTGCAGGTCGTATTCTCCTCGTTGTTCTCAAAAATATAAGCACGGCTCACATTGAAATTGGTCCCAACGAAAGCCAGGAGCTCGTTGATCGTTTTATCCAGATCCCGGCTCTCATACAGACAACGGAATACAAAGCGCTCAAACGAATCGTTTGTCACGGTGTTGGGATCATCCGAATCGATACGCGTCGTTCTGGAATTATCGTTGAGAATCACATCGTATTTATCCTGGGAGCTGTAGATCCTGTACTGATTCTTTCCTTTATTTTTCGCATGATACAAAGCTTCATCCGCATGTTTATAAAGCTCATTGTAAGAAGTTCCGTGATCCGGTGTCAGTGCAGCTCCTACAGAACAAGATACTTGAAGCTCCGGCATCAATTCAGATAATTTTATGTGCAGCGCATCTACCAACAGTGTACAGCGTTCTTCCAACAATTTCTGATCGGGAATCCCTTTCAAAAGAACCATAAACTCATCACCGCCGATACGACCGATAATATCTTGTGACCGGAAAAACTTCCGCAGCATGGTCCCAACCTGAGTCAAAACCACGTCACCATACAGATGTCCACGAGTATCGTTGACACTCTTAAAATTATCCAAATCCAGGATCAGAAGTCCGCTCAGCTCTTCCGGGTCTTTTTCCACCAGATAATTATGAATCTGATTTTCTGTGGAAGCCTTGTTCAACAGTTTGGTCAGCGCATCCTTCTGTGCCTTTTCTTCCAAAATCAGCGTCGCACGCTTCAAATCGTCAATATCCTGAAGAATCCCGATAATCCGGATCAGCGTACCGTTTTCATCATAGCGGCCGGCCGCCGTTATTTTCATCCAAAGATAGTTCCCAACGGCATTGGCAATCCGGACTTCCATGGCTGCGGATCCGATTCCTCCTTTGATTTCTTCCACCACTTTACGGACCAGGATCAGGTCATCCGGATGAAAATGCGTAGCGATTCCCATCTGTGATCCGTAATTCTGAGAGATGGGGACGTAGCCGAAGTGTTCTTCCCACTTCGGAGAACAGTACATCGTATCCGAAAGCAGATCCCATTCGAAAACGATGCTTCCCGTCTGATCAATCAAAAGCTGGTTTCTCTCAATGTCTGCTTTTAATTGATCCCGGACAGCCTTGCTTTCACTGTTATCCCGAATAGCAAAATACAGATAGTCCTGGCCATCCGTGTCCACGCGGTAACGCGCTTTTGCCAACACCCAGAGATGATTGGAGCCCTTCTTTTTGACGCGGAATTCCACCTCCACTTTTTCTCCGGATCTCATGGCCTCTTCCACGGCCTTCCGGACAGCTTCACGGTCTCTTTCCACAATCAGATTGATCAATTTGTGATTGAACTGCTCCTCCAGTTCTTTTTTTGAATATCCTACCAACGAAACCAGACTATCTGTTCCGCTTTCTATCGTATAATCGCTGTCACTCCAACAGCGTAAAGCACTGCTGACCAGGCCGTAAAAACCTGGATCCCCGGACATCAATTCCATTTCACGTTCATGGACAGTCCCCATGTTTTCATCAGTTTTATGCCAAATCGCTGTCATCATACGCCGATCTTCTTCGCCCGTATTCACACGCAGGAAAGTCAGCTCGTAGGTCTGATATTTCTCACGGCTGGGGCTGTAGATCCGCATAGGAAACGTTCTGCGATGCAGTTTCAATTGGAAAAATTTCTCTGTAATAAACCGGTCAATTGCATCCGGAATCATCATATCATCGGGATGCAGCTTCTCCATTTTTAATCGTTCGATAATATTATGAAATGATGTATTTGGCATCAAAGAATCCAGCTTGGGATTCGGATTATATACCACATGATACAAATCATGATCCAAATCCAGATCCAATACGGTATCATTGATGTAATGCAGAAGCGTCTGGTACTTTGCCTGTGACATCTGCAGCGTTCCGACGGCATCTCGTTTCGTATTCGGCCCCGGTAACGGTCTTCCGATTGTTTCATCCTTTGGAGACAACCCGTCTGCATAGTCTCTGGCCAAATCCACCATCTGTTGTCGTACATTTTTAAAACATTCCAGTAATTTCGGCGAAAACTCACCGCACTCTCCGTTCAGAATCATATTTACCGCCTTCTGGAACGGATATGCCGGTTTGTATACGCGCTTACTGGTCAGCGCATCAAACGCATCTGTCAGGCCGACGACCTGTGCACAAATCGGAATTTCTTCACCCTTCAGTCCACAGGGATAACCGCGGCCATCCCATCGTTCGTGATGATACAAACTGATATTGTACGCATATCGCAGATACAATTCCTCACCCATGCCGGAAAGCTGCTTGACCAATTCACTGCCCACCATCGAATGAGTTTTCATAATTTCAAATTCTTCATCAGTCAGTCTTCCCGGCTTATTCAGAATCTTATCAGGAATGGAAATCTTCCCCATATCATGCAATGCAGAAGCACTGGCAATGATATCGATCAATTCATCTGTCAGTTCGTATTCCGGACAATATCTTGAAACCTCTTTCAACAAAATTTTTGTAAAATGACGGATCCTCAACACATGATTTCCGGATTCTGCACTTCTGTATTCAATGATCGCCGACAATGTATCCATCATAACCTGGTTCGCATTTCGAATCGTCTCACTCTGCTCTGTAACTACGCGTTCCAGTTTCCATTTATGTACGAACATTTCCATGATAATCTGGATCCGCTTTTGAACTGCGATTCTGGAATACGGCTTTGTAATTACATCCGCTGCTCCCATGAGAAATGCCCGCTCTTCCCGTTCTGTACCGTCGCTTGAATCTACCATAGCAACCGTCGGGATCTCCCGATCGGTCCCGACCATCGTCGCTTCCATCAGTACAGCCATTTCCGCCGGCTCCGGCGTTTTCAGGTCCATGATTGCCAGGGCGATACAGTTGCTGTTCTGTTTCAGAAGGAGAATCGCCTGGGCTACATTTTCAGCTTCTAATATATTGTAATTATCGCTGAAGATCGCCCTCAAGTCTGCGCGACAGCTGTCCGGGCCGCCTACTAACAGCAATGTGTCTTTCAGTCTTTCTCCCATGGGCATCTCCTTTCTCTCCAATCATTCTCCTATCTATTTGACTGTTACTGTAATTTTACCATTTCCTAACAAAGCAACACAACAAAAAGATAACACCTTGACAATTTATTTTTTGCCAAGGTGTTCACCGCTTCATTCTTCCTGACACGGGAAAATCTCCGGGAATGTACGGTTTAACCACGCAAATAACTGCATCTCGCTTTTAAAACAAAACCGGTCTGTTTCTGTGGTTACTTCCCCTTGCCAGGATTCATTTTCTACAGATGTGATTCTTACTTCAAATCGCGCCAATTCTTTTTTGTCTGTCATTTTTCTTTCCTCCACCTGTATTTCGTGTCAATATACCTCTATTATAATAATTATATTATTCCTCATTCGTCCGAAAAAAAAGTAGCCCTGTGTCGAAAACAGGGCTACTTTTCACGATTCATCTTCTCAAACAGTTCTTTTCTGCTCGATACCTGAAACTTCGAAAAAATATTGGCAGTATGTTTTTTTATCGTATGTTCCGTTACACATAATGTGTCTGCAATTTCCTTTCGCTTCTTCTCTCGCAAGATCTCACGCAGGACATCTTTTTCTCTGGCCGTCAAAAGCGATACCGCTTCCCAACGTTCCAATACTTCCTCCACATTAATCACTGGAACTTCTCCAGCGCACCGGACCGCATCTTCATCATTTTTGTCCATCATCTGGTTCTTCCGGTACAGCAACAACAACAACAATTCACTGATGATATATGAAATAGATAAAAACTCAAATTCAAAATCTGCCCATTGTTCAATCATCCAAATCGCAATATTTAAAAATACGATCATCAGAAGAATTACGGATTGTTTCTCCTGATTCTTTTTCTTCTTCGACAACGATGCACCAATTACACTGAGCATCATTCCGAAATACGCCAAAAGATAAATGTAATACAGACGATGTAATGGGCCGTAAACTTTTTCTAAAGATGCCGCTCCATTCACGAACCGCAGAGACACCTCCTGATAGTACCAGTTTGTATATCCGGGCGTTGCCGCCACAAAAAAGATCAAAAAACTGACAACGACCAATCCTGCCATATACCATTTCTTACATTCAGCACGACAGACGTTTTTGATCGTCATCAACATACACAGCGGAAGAAAAATCGATCCCAAATACGAAATCCGATTCGCCAATAATGCTTCACCCAGAGTCTTGGAAAGGGACAGGGAAAAATATCCGAAATTGACGATGGCAACAGATATGAACAGCAACATCAGCCATAGTTCTTTTTTCTTTACAAGAGCAGCAAAGCCAATCGCAAGAAACAAGGCTGCCAGAGTTGTTACTCCATAAGAAACGATAATAATCATTCCCTCTTTCCCCTCCTTTCTACAGAATTCCTTCATGTGATCATTTATATCATAACACAAAAGTCAAAGTCAGGTCACAGATTCATTGAAAAAGCCGAAACGAAAAACTTCGCTCCGGCTTTTTCATGATGATTACTTTTTTACTGTCAGCTTGGCCACAAAGTGGCCCAATAATAATTTATTCAACTATATAGCGATAAAGGAAGGTTACAATCTGTCCACGGGTGCACGGCTGGTTCGGACTAAAGGTTACTTCAGAAGTCCCACTCGTGATTTCTTCTTCCAATGCCCAGACAACTGCATCATGATAGTAATTTGTTTTTATTACATCATCAAACTTAGATTCTTTCTTTACGTCCGGTAAACCCGCGAACTTCCACAAGAACGTCACAGTCTGACCTCGTGTCACGGTCTTATTAGGACCAAAGCTATTAGCCGAAACTCCTGAAGTAATTCCTTCTTCCACCGCCCAAAGAACTGCTTTGTAATAATACGATGTCGGACTCACATCTACAAAAGGACACTCTGTCGTCTTTGGTTCTGGCTTCCCTGCAGCATTCCATAAAAAAGTCACAGTTTGAGCACGGGTACAAGTAGCTCCCGGGCTGAACGTGTCGGCCGTAGTACCACTAGTTACCATATTGTTTAAAGCCCACATCACAGGTTCAAAGAAGTAGTTTTCTTCTTTTACATCATCAAATGGGTTTTCAGAAACGATGGGTTCCTCAGGGATGATCGGTTCAATCGCTTCTGGCTCTTCCATGACTTCTTCTTCAATTAAGCCACCGCCTCCGCCACCTGCAGGAGGCATTGCTTCTTCAGTCAATACATCGATATTGCGAACTTCATAATAATCGCAGTTATCACAATCGCGACGTTCCTCACCCATTTCCGTGTAGGTCGGTGCCTTAGTCTGTGTCCACACGCCGTACTTATGTCCGGTTGCACTTACCACTTCCTGCTTCTTCAGCACTGTCTGACATACGGAACAATGGCTTCCTTCTGTCAGACCTGTCTTTTCGCAAGCTGCGGACACTGCTTTATCTACCACCACAGTATGGCCCTTTGCGGGCAGTTCTTTGTAGGTGGTATAGTCGCAGCGGGTACATTCTTCGTATGCATTCCAGCCCTTTTCCGTACAAGTCGCTGCTTTCGCAGAATACTTCTTCAGTGCGTGGCCCAGTGCGTTCACATCGCGTACTTCGTACTTGTCACAATTTGCACAGTCGCGACGTTCCTGTCCCTTTGCGGTACAGGTCGGCTCCTTGATCTGTGTCCATGCCC
>JAFUQN010000145.1 GCA_017472365.1 Bacillota bacterium | reverse complement strand
TGCCACGACCATGAACACCACCATCACGAAGAACATCATCACCATGACCATGATGAGCACTGCGGATGCGGCTGCCACGACCATGAGCACCAGCATCACGAAGAGCATCATCACAACGATCATGATGAACACTGTGGATGCGGCTGCCATGATCACGATCATGGACACCATCATCACCACCATGCAGATGAAGTTTTTACAAGCTGGGGCTGTGAAACATTTGGTGTGTATGAAAAAGAAGAAATCGAAAAGATTATGGAAGCACTGGGTGATGAAGAAACATACGGAATGGTGCTTCGTGCAAAAGGTATGCTGCCGGATGCGAATGGTGTATGGCATTACTTTGATATGGTTCCGGAAGAAGTTGAGATTCGAGAAGGAAGCCCTGAATTTACAGGCAGAATTTGTGTAATCGGTTCTAAGATGAATGAAGAAAATCTGAAAGAATTATTTAGACTGTAAAAGGTTGGTGAAATAAAATGGCAAAGGAAGATTTTGAAATTCCCGTATATCTCATAACGGGATTCCTTGAAAGCGGAAAAACCACATTTTTAAATGGAACAATTCAGCAGAATTATTTCCAGATTCCGGAGACAACACTTCTGCTTCTTTGTGAAGAAGGAGAAGAAGAATACGACGAAACAAAGTTAAAAAAGAAACACAGAACCGTTGTGGAAGTGATCGAAGAAGCGGAAGATTTTACAACAGATCTGTTGGAAGAACTGGCAGATAAGTATCAGCCGGAACGTGTATTGCTGGAGTTCAATCCATTCTGGTCTGTGGACAATCTTTATAAGATGCAGCTTCCGCAGGATTGGACGATTATTCAGCATATCGTTACTGTTGATGCAAGCTGTTTCCAGGTTTATATGAAGAATCTGAAGTCGATCTTTGTGGAAATGATCCGTAAAGCGGAAATGATCATCTTTAATCGTGCAACTGCGGACCTGCCATTGGCAGATTTCCGTAGAAGTGTAAAAGTTGTCAACCCTGCAGCAGAAATCATTTTTGAAGATGAAGATCATGAAATCATCGATATTTTCGAAGATCAGCTTCCATATGATCTGGATGCAGATATCGTTGAGATTCAGCCGGAAGACTATGGTATCTGGTATGTGGATATGATGGACAATCCGGAAGATTATGAAGATGTAACGGTTCGTTTCCAGGGGCGTGTATTAAAGAGCGAAGATGACGAGGCCGAATTTTTTGTACCGGGGCGTATGGCGATGACTTGTTGTGCAGATGATACCACATTTTTAGGATACGTCTGCAAAACTCCGATGGCGCCACAGCTTGAACATGGCGCATGGGTTGAAGTAACGGCGACTGTTCATTATGAATATGTGGAAATGAAAAGCGAAGAAGAGCCGGTACTGTATGCACAGGAGATTAGAGAGTGTGAAGAACTTCCTGAGGAAATGGTATACTTTAATTAACAGTTCAGCGCACTCTTAGGCGGCATACAGCCTTGAAAAGGCGGTCTGCGGATTGTGCGCTGGAATCGAAATGGAGAAAGAAAAAATGTTTATCATAGTTGGACTTGGTAATCCAACGAAACAGTACGAACACACCCGTCATAATGTAGGATTTGATACGATTGATTATCTGATCGATAAATATAATATTCCTTATTCCGGGGTGAAGCATCAGGCGATGTACGGAAAAGGAATGATTGGATTTCAGAAAGTGATCGTGGCGAAACCTACGACGTATATGAATCTAAGCGGTGAGTCAGTGCGTGAGTTGGTGGATTACTATAAAGTTGATCCGGAGTCAGAACTTTTGATCATTTATGATGATATCAGTCTGGAACCGGGGCAGATTCGTGTGAGAAAAAAAGGAAGTGCCGGAGGGCATAATGGAATTAAAAATATCATTGCTCAGCTTGGCACTCAGAATTTTTACCGAATCAAAGTTGGTGTCGGGGAGAAACCGAAAAACTGGGATCTGGCAGATTATGTACTGAGCAGATTTCCGGATGAAGAACGAAAAATGGTGGATGATGCCATCGGCCGTGCGGCAGATGCAGTAAGAATGATCTTAGATGAAGACATTGATGCTGCGATGAATGAATATAATAGAAAACAAACAGTAAAGGAATGACAATGAAAGCATTGCAGACTCCACTGGAGCAGTTGGCAGAATTTCAGGAGATCATGGCAAGTGTGAAAACACGAAAACCTGGGATCCGACAGCTTACAGGATGTATTGATACACAAAAAGCACATGTTGTATATGGGCTTGGTCAATCCTTTTCAAACAGGCTGAT
>JAFUQN010000144.1 GCA_017472365.1 Bacillota bacterium | reverse complement strand
GTACAGAATGGTCGCGTGAAGATGCAGCGTGTCTTCCTGACCGGTTATTCCATCGCTGCGGAACTGGACGAAGTACGCTTAACACTGGATTATTTCACTACTCAGGAAAACGTGGATCTGGAAAAGATGACTGCAGTTGTATGTGGTAAGTTGGCTAATGACCCTCTGATCATGGGGGATGTGGAATCTGCGCTGGATCTTCCGGTCGTTGTATGGAATTGCCCCGGTGGTCCGGAATGGACGTTGAATGTGGGCGCAGCCAAGAGCCGTAAGGACTTCGGTATTCCTAACTTGGCGAAGCAGATGAAAGGCCCCAGTCCGGTAAAGACCCGCTGGCAGGCCTACGTTTTATTGGCTTCCGTAGCTATGTTGGCAGGAACTGTAATCACAACATCGTTCTCCAATCTGAATTGGGAATTCGACCTTAACAGCTTGGATGAAACGCTGCGTATTCTGAAAATCCAGGAAGCTCAAAATAATGGTAACGCGGAGCGTTACTACGAATATGAATCTAAGTACGATGCATACAGTTCGGACTGGGATACCATGTTCGCCAACCTGCGTACATATAACGATAACCTGGCGAAGATGCTGGAAGAAATCGAACAAACGATTCCCAAGGACGCTGCAGTTGTCACCATCGGGATTGCCAATGAAGGTTTGGGCTTACAGTTCGCCTGCGAGGACAAGGAAATGGCGGCGTACTTGATTATGTCGCTGAGAGACTTGAAGTACGCGGAATTGAAGGATATTTCGAATCTGTCCGTAGGGCCGGGAACGACGGCGCAGGACATGTTACCGTCCCTTTCGAGAGCGAACCAGATGGCTGCTTTAGGCTCCGGCCAGAGCGGTCTTAACGGAGTCCTGAACGGTGCGTTGAATGGCGCTGTCAATGGGGCGATTAACGGCGCTGCTGGTGCTCTGAACGGTTCGGAAGCTACGCCACCAACAGGGGCTGCGGATCTCAGTGCATTGCTCGGTATGGCTGGAAGCAGCGGAATCGACCTTAGTAAACTGACTCCGGAACAGCAGAAGCAGTTGATGGAAATGTATATGAGTGGACAGTTGGATTCGATTATTGATGGTTCTGGTGCGATCCAGGTGGATCCGATTATCTTTATGGGACAGGCCATCAAGAGCGGAGATGTGACTGAAGAAGATATGTTCGCGGGTATGGAACGCTTGACTGGAGAACAACTGGATGCTTTGGATATTGCGTACAGTACGACACCAGATCCGAAGAGACCATATACGACGATCAAGTATATGAGAAGTCATGAACCGGGAATCGAAGCGAGAGCTGATGCCATCGAAAAGATGCTGACTACTGATGATTTTGCTGTTTATCGTTTCCACAATGCATTTTTAAAGGACCTTTCTCGTAAAGACGATGATTCGATTCTGTTTGTCCATATCAAAGATGATTTAAGAAAGAGCGGAAGTTTGTTTGGTGATATCATCAGCGAAGATGTGCAGAAGATGAAGGAAAGCATGCCCGACCTGATCGAGATCCTGACCCGTGATGAACAGACCATCGAACAGACGGAAGATTTGTTCAATACCGATACACGTCTGGCGAATAAGTATCTGTACTACTGGGCGGTGGAAGCAGGTGTCCGTAAGGCAGATAAAGACGCCGGTTCCATCAAGATGGATGTTCTGATGAACGATATCGTGGAAAACGACCTTGCAAATAATACAGATGAGCTGGAAGAAGCGGTGGATGCACTGATCATGGCTGTGATCAACAATGACCCGGATCTGTACAAACAGTGGGAAAAGGACACCGGTGGTTCCTTGGACGACGAGGAAGAAGTCATCGAAGATACGCGAATTCACTTCGCGGTTGCCTTAGGCTATAAGGAAGAACTGATCGAAGCGGAACAGTATCACAAGGGACTTCCGTACTACGCGAAGCTGAATAAGGTGGAGGTGAAGTAAATGAACTTTGTGAAGAATAACTGGAAAGTGCTCGTCGCAGCGGTTCTGTTCTTAGTCTCCATCGTGATCCTAATGACGGGGTATGTTCCCGGACTGACGGCGTTCAAGTCGGAAGAAACTCAGCTGAAGACTGCCGTGACTCAGCTGGAAACCACTATTGCGGAAAATATGCGCTACGAGTCGGTCCAGAAGTTACTGGATCCGGCTTCGAAAGCCATCGACATGAGTCGCAGAGCGTTGTATCAGCGCTTCCCGGCAGATTTACTGGAAGAAGACCAGATCATGTACGTTCTGTACCTGGAAGAAAAGTTCGGTACGGAAATCAATTTTAACTTCGGTACGAAGAATCCGTTGGTGTATTTTACCGATGGAGCGATCCTGAACGGACTGACGCTGACGATCAATTACGAAGATACCTATGATGGTTTTAAGGAAATGATCAACTATTTGGCTACGGACGAACGTGTGACGTCGATCCAGTATGCGACCATGACCTACGATGCGGAAGAGGATATTGTAAAGGGCAATTTAACTCTGATGCTATACATGGTGGATTCGTCCATGGTGGATTACTACTCCCCGACAATCACTCCGTCCGAACAGGGTAAAGACAACATCTTCGAGGGCAGTGTTCTGACTCCGGAAGATGTGAAGGAAGCCGTAGACGGCGAAGGTTCCGCGGACCGTCCGGATAAGGACGACGAGGAAGAAGTCCAGAAGGCTCCCAACAACTCCGCAGAAGGTGTTATCCCTGGATATGTGGATCCGAATCTGGATAAGAATACGATGACGGATCGCAATAACGCAGGTACTTCCACAGGAAGCAGTAGCTCTGACATTGCATCAAGAAAAGGATGGGTTTCAAAGAATAATAAGGCGGTAGTCCATCTTGATAAAACTTGTAAGAACTTGTCGAATCCAAAAGAAATATTACTTATAGACGCGATTGAACAAGGTTACAAAGCCTGCAGTGTTTGTGCTGGTGGAACAAGTTCCGATACCAGTTCCAGCTCGGGCAGTACCAGCTCTGGAAGTACGACTTCTACTTCTGATGATGGACGGTACGGTTACGGAAGCGGTACCGCCGATGATGGAAGCGGATTTTTCGATTTTGTCTGGGGTATGTAAAATTGAAAGAAATACAGGATGGCTGACCTTCTGGTCAGCCATCGATTGAAAAGGGGACAAGTATGAAGTTTTACAACAGAATAAAATTGCGGGTGGAAAAACAATTCCGCGCGCTGCATGATTGCCCCCGGGAGAAAATGTTGGCGCGCGCCAACAGCGGTTTTTCGCTGTTGGAGACGCTGGTTGCCATAGTAGTTTTCTCAATTGTGATCACGTCCATCGGATCCAGTCTGGTGATGTCGCACCGGATCAACAGCCGCAGCGAGCTGTTATTACAGGAACAACTGAAAGTCAGCCGCGCGGTGGAAGGGATCATGGCGTCCGGGATCGATTCGTCGCTGTCTGATATGGAACTGGCGGACCGGTATCGGACGGATTATCCGGAGGTGATCGTGACGGTCAATCGCGGTTCGCTTCAGGAAAAACAAACGAATATGGATGGCTCTGTCACATGGAATACAGCGGGAGTCGGTGCGTTTTGTACGGTGATCATCCAAAGCCGTGAGCTGACGGATGATGTGAAGGTGGTTACCTATGTACGTCTGGTGGAACCGCCGGAAGTGGGAGGTGGCGCATGAGAAAATGTGAATGGCGCTATCGCTTCGCGGACGATGGCGGCTACATTCTGATTTATGTGATGGTTGTAATCGTTGTTCTGTCGATCCTGGCAACCTCGATCTGTACCTCGGCTGTACATAATCTGAAAGCGCAGCAACATTCCGTAGAACACATGAAGTTTGTCTACGAGGTGGAAGGCATCGGCGAGCGGTTCGTTTCGGAGCTTCAGCGTGCAGTGCGTTTTGAAGAAGACGGTACGACGGAGAAGATCTATCCGGTCAGCAGTGATGGAATTTTAGATCCGGATCGGAAACATTCCCAGGCGGCCCAGGCAATCTTCTGCGACGGTTATTATGTGACGCCGGAAGAAGGAAGTCCTGTCCGGGTGGATGGTGCAATCGTAACGGCTCAGAGAAATGCGCTGATGGCGGAGGAACTGGAAGGCGATACGATTGAACTGTTGGAAGTGGCGATTGGAAGTTACAATGATTTGAACAATCAGCTGGAAAGTCGGGTGAAGTTCCGGATCGTTGCCGGTGACAGTAGTCTGGAATCTGAGATTTTGGTTACGATGATTGTGGAAATGCGGACGAAGCCCGGAGAGGGCGCCGGCGCTCAGACTGCGTATGAATATAAGATCAGTAAAATCGCATTCGAATATTTGAGCTACGAAATCGGATCCGTGGAGATTACGGAATAAGGAGGCGGCGTGATATGAGATATGTTTTAAATTTACGCCGCAGAAATGATGGCTTTACGTTAGTTGAAATGATGGTGACGCTGGTGTGTATTTCGCTGGTGATGATTGCCGTTATGAGCTGGATGTTGGTGGGAATCCGCGTGGAAAAGTCCGCAGCGGATACAATGGAACGCCAGCAGAACACCCGTGTGATCCTTTCTCTGATGGAATCGATGACATCCAGCGGAAAAGTGTCGCGAGTACAACATACTGGTGTAGCGGCAATCGACGAAGACGAAGAAGCATCGCAGAGTGGCTCAGCTGGGATGGACTGGGCGCTGCTTGATAAATCCGGGAACGCGCTGGTACGTTATCGCGCGGGAAGTGGAACCATCGTTACCGGCAGCGGCAGTGTTCTGATGGACGGTTTGGAATACGCAGATGCGGAATTCGACGGTGTAAAGAAGATGCTTCAACTGAAATTGAAAGCCGACGGTCAGGAATATTCCAGCGACATTTTTTGTCGAACGGCTGTTGAGTCTCTGAGCTATGGTACGGCAGAACTTTTGGAACTGGCGCGGCGAAAGACTGAGACGATTTCAAGCAGATATGCCTTTTTGTCGCTTCTGACATCCCAAATCGGGAGTTCCGGAGAAATCATCGACAGCGGGGAAGTCAATGGCTCTGAAGGGTATTATAAGTACAAATATTTCACGGAATGTTATTTGGCCAATACTGCAGGGAATCAGGGAGGGATCGTCAATAACTGGTCGCTGGATGGCAGCGGTACTGGTATGAACTGGAGTCCAAAGACTCCCTGGTGTGCGACTTATGTTTCGTGGGCGCTTCTCCATATGAATCACAATTGTTTTGACAATGATGATTTAACATTGGCGTATGTTCCGTTATTTGCGAATGTAAATGATGGGCGTGAACTGTTTGATGAACGATATAATTTAGGGGACGGTTTTTCAGAAACCGGCGGTTTAAATACGGGAATCATCGATCCGCAGACTGGTTTACCGATGGGTTCGGGACATCCCGGCGGTGGTGAACCTATCTATGGAAAGGATCATCCGACACAAAAGGTCGGAAAGTGGATCGATACATTAAAGGCTCAAGAAAATCCTGAAAAGATTGCTCCCGGTGATTTGATCTTCTTTGACTGGGGTGAAGTGGGAACTGAATCCGGCGTTGGTCAGGATCAGGAGGGAAACGGTGAATCCGGTTCCGGCGAATCCGGTTCTGGCGACGGAAGTTTGGATCATGTAGGGGTTGTCTTTTATATCGACGGAAATCAGATTTTTACCATTGAGGGCAACACTGATGGAAAGGTCCTGATTCGAAATTATGCCATCACTGATCCGGCAATTGTAGGTTATGGTCTGTTGGATTGGAAAAAGAGCAGTTAGTGGTAATAGGATTATATAACGGATCTAAATGAGGCCGGCGCTGGTGCGCCGGCCTTTTCATATATTTATATTGTGACATTGTAGCATTGTGGGGTTGTGATGTTGTGATGTTGTGGAAAACAGGGATGGTTTTCGCGAATAAGGTAATTTGGTAGTGGTTGGGAAAACTTTTAGGGTGTTGTGGGGGGACGGGTTTGTACAAAGGGGGAAAAGTGATGTGATTTGCGGAAACTATTTGAGGAAACATTTTGTGTTTCGGGGATTTGGTTTGAACAAATGTTGTGGATTTTGTGTGATTGTGAAAATATGTTGAGTGTGAGACGGATAAAAAAGGAAAAAGTTGTGGCAAAGGATTTCGGAAATCATGATATGTGAAAACCATCCGTAGTTACCCGTAAAAAAGTTGTGGCAAATACCTTAAGAAGTCACTGAATGTGAAAACCATCCGCAATTTCGCTGAAAAACACCCCCAATTTCGCTGAAAACCATTGGTAACTTCAATGGAATTCCAGGCAACTTCCAAAAAATGAATTAACCCCGCGGCAGCGGGTGGTTGCCACGGGGATGAGAGAAATTATTGAATTAGCATATCAATGACGCGGGAGATTGCTGCGAGGTCAATTCCTTTGGAGTTTTCAAAGAAAAACATGAGGTTTTTCCCATAGACATAATTATGCTGCAAATACTCCTGGATTTTGATGAGATTCTTTTGGGCGTAGTCCTCTTCGTACATTTTTCCGAAGTATTCGAGGTAGATGAACTCACCAGTTTTAGGATGTGTGATCCGAAAATCGGGGTAACGGGTTTTTGTACCGAGTTGCAAAGCAACATCGTAGTCGTATTTGACACCTCGGGATAGCAGTATTTCCGAGATTTGGGCCTCAATTCGGGAACGGAAGACTTCACCGACAGAATTGCTATGGGATAAATCTTCTGGAAAAGATGGATTCGTTATAGCCTTATCGAAACACTGAAAGTTGAGAGATTCGCTGTAAGCGGGAGAAAGTGACCGAAGACATGTGGAATCATCGCAGGGAATGTATGAATTTAAAAATCGGTCAATTACCTGAATGTTGTGGCTTAAAAGTGGATTTTGCTTTTGGATGATCCTCCGCCGTCGAAGTTGTTCAGCAATCTTACGGTTATTTTCTTTTAATATAATGCAGCGGCGGCCATCGTGTTTTGCGGCAGATGGTTTTAACCAACATAAATAGGACAGATTTTTTACTCTTTTGATAGTGAGAGTCCCTTTTGGAAGAAACTTTAGCTGACGCTGGTTGTGCTGTAAAGTGCGTTCAAACTGTTCTTTTAATAAAGTCATACTCTTTAATACATTACTCATGAGTATATCCCCCCCTTTTTGATAAAGATTACCATAATATGGAAATAAAAGCAATAGGACAAATGGTAAAAATAGGTTTTGTTGGCAGGAAGTGGAGACGTACGATAGTTTTCGCTGATAAGGTAATTTGATAGTGGTTGGGAAAACTTGTAGGGTGTTGTGGGGACAGGTTTGTACAGATAGTGGAAAGTGTGGGTGGTTGGGAAAACTTTTCGAGGGGTGCGGGGATGGGGTTTGTACAAAGGGGGAAAAGTGATGTGATTTGTGGAAACTATTTGAGGAAACATTTTGTGTTTCGGGGATTTGGTTTGAACAAATGTTGTGGATTTTGTGTGATTGTGAAAATGTGTTGAGTGTGAGACGGATAAAAAAGGAAAAAGTTGTGGCAAAGGATTTCGGAACTTGCGATATGTGAAAACCATCCGTAGTTACCCGTAAGAAAGTTGTGGCAAATATATTAAGAAGTCGCTGAATGTGAAAACCACCCGCAATTGCGCAGAAAACCACACCCAATTCCACAGAAAAACTACCGCAATTCCGCCGAAAACCCCATTGACTTTCTCAAGATCGGAGTTATAATGAACATATGAACAATCATTCATATGAAAGGATGTTGGAATATGGAGAGAGACAGAAAAGAACGATACGAAGAGGTCTGTCAGGAGGTACACGTTCATGAGGACGTGGTGAATTTCGTGACAGGAGAGATGCCGGAAGAAGAGACGCTGTACGACTTGGCGGAGCTGTTCAAAGTCTTCGGCGATACCACCCGGATCAAAATCCTGTACGTATTGTTCGAATCGGATATGTGCGTTTGTGACATTGCAGCGGCGTTGAACATGGGACAGTCGGCCATTTCACACCAGCTGCGTGTTTTAAAACAGGCACAGCTGATCAAATCCCGCAGAGATGGAAAACAGGTCATCTATTCTCTGGCGGATGATCACGTACGTACCATCATCAATAACGGTATGGAACATATCATGGAGTAGGAGGAAATAACAATGAAGAAAGTATTCAAGATGCAGGATCTGGATTGTGCACATTGCGCAGCAAAAATGGAAGACGGAATCAATAAACTGGACGGTGTAAATAAGGCAACCATCAGTTTCATGACCCAGAAGCTGACCATTGATCTGGACGAAACACGTCTGGACGAAATCATGAAAGAAGCAGTAAAAGTTGTAAAGAACGTAGATCCGGAATGTGAAATCTTACTGTAATGACGAAAAAACAAAAGCGTGAATTGAAAAAAATCATATGGGCCATCGTGTTTCTGGTGGCTGCGATCCTTGTGCCGATTCCGGAACCTTGGAATTTGGCGTTGTACCTGATCCCTTACGTGATTGTCGGTCAGAATGTATTAAAAACGGCGTTGCGCAACATTAGCCGGGGCCAGATCTTTGATGAGAACTTTCTCATGGGAATCGCCACCGTCGGGGCGTTTTTGGTGGGTGAATACACCGAAGGGGTTGCCGTAATGATCTTCTACCAGGTGGGCGAACTGTTCCAGAGCTATGCCGTTGGGAAGTCCAGAAAATCCATCGCTGAACTGATGGATATCCGCCCGGACTATGCCAACATCGAAGTGGAGGGTCAGATCGAGACCGTAGATCCGGAAGAAGTGGCCATTGGTCAGGAAATCGTCGTGAGAGCCGGAGAACGGATCCCGCTGGATGGTGTGGTTGTCGGCGGCGAATCCATGATCGATACCTCGGCACTGACCGGTGAATCGGTACCGCGTAAGGTAGAGATCGGAAGCGAAGTTCTGTCCGGATGCATTAACCAAAGCGGACGATTGACCGTACAGGTGACCAAGGAATTCGGTGAATCCACCGTATCGAAGATTCTGGACCTGGTGGAAAATGCGGCGTCGCAGAAAGCTCCCATGGAAAATTTCATCACGAGATTTGCGAGATATTACACACCTGCTGTGGTTTTCGCAGCGCTGGCATTGGCAATCTTCCCGCCGGTCTTCATCGACGGCGCGAAGTTCGCGGACTGGGGGTATCGTGCACTGACGTTCCTGGTTATTTCGTGTCCATGCGCGCTGGTGATTTCCGTTCCCATGGGATTCTTCGGCGGGATCGGTGCGGCTTCGAAACACGGTGTCTTAGTGAAGGGAAGTAACTATCTTGAAGCACTGTCCCAGGCGGAAGTGGCGGTCTTTGACAAGACCGGAACGCTGACGAAGGGAACATTCACCGTAACAGAAATTGAAACGGAACAGGGTGTGGAACGTGAAGAACTCCTTCATATGGCTGCGTTGGCTGAAGCAGCGTCCAATCATCCCATCGCCGTATCGATACGAAACGCCTACGGAAAAACCATCAATCAGGACGATGTGACTGGAGTGGAAGAAATCGCCGGTCACGGAGTGAAAGCAGAAGCGCTGGGACGTCAGATCCTGGCTGGAAATCTGCGCCTGATGGAACGGTTCGGAATTTCCTGTGGGGAAGTGGACACCATCGGTACCGCAGTTTACGTTGCTGTGGACGGAGCTTATTGGGGGGCTGTCGTGATTTCTGATGAAATCAAGGAAGGCGCTTCTGAAACCCTGAGAGCATTGAAGGCGTCCGGATTTAAGAAGACAGTGATGCTGACCGGGGATAACAAAGGCGCAGCGCAGAAAGTTGCAGAGCGCATCGGAATCGACGATGTGCGTGCGGAACTGCTGCCCGGAGATAAAGTGGAACAAGTGAAGGCCCTGATGGCTGACACATCGGAAAAGGGAAAACTTCTGTTCTGCGGCGACGGGATCAACGATGCTCCGGTACTGGCGATGGCGGATATCGGCGTTGCCATGGGAGCTATGGGGTCTGATGCAGCCATAGAAGCAGCTGACGTGGTTCTGATCGATGATAAACTGGAAAAACTGCTGGACGCCATGAAGGTGGCCAAAGGGACGCTGGTTATTGTAAAGCAGAACATCGTCTTTGCGCTGGGAGTCAAGGGCCTGGTAATGCTGCTGGGCGGTTTGGGATATGCCAACATGTGGTTAGCTGTTTTTGCTGACGTAGGTGTGGCTGTCATTGCGATCCTGAATTCCATGCGTGCGCTGAAACTGTAAACGAAAACTATGACAGTCCGGATTTCTGAATGGTGGTTCGGAATTCTGAACGAAAAACAGAGCAGAAAAGAATGAAAAGGCGTGATTTGAAATACGAAGTCCTCGTTTTTCGAATCAGCGCCTTCTTTTTTACGGAAAATCACCCGAAACGATGAAAAAAGTACTCTTGGCATATCTTTTGCGTTATAATATAAATTGGGACGGAAGGAGGTGTTCGGCATGAAGTTCTGGAAAATGAACGGAACCGGAAATGACTTTATTCTAATCAATAACCTGGAAGAAAAAATCCCTGAAAGCCGTTTTCCAGCGCTGGCAAAGCACCTCTGTGAACGCAGGATGTCCGTGGGCGCGGATGGGTTGATGGTTATTGAATCTTCAGAGGCTGCGGATTTTAAAATGCTGTTTTATAACTCTGACGGAAGTTTGGGAGAAATGTGCGGAAACGGTGCCCGATGTATCTGCCGTTACGGATTCGAAAACGGTTTGGCCGGAGAACGCCAGACGGTGGAAACCACTGCCGGGATCATCACAGGCCGCAGAGTTGATCAGAGGACGTATCAAATCCGTCTCAATGACCCGACGTTGGTACGGCTGGACGAGACGCTGGAAGTGGACGGTGTCGCCTGGAATTGTTCTTATGTGGAATTGGGAAATCCCGGAAGTCCCCATGCGGTGGTCCATATTCCCGGATTGGAAACGTATCCGGAAAAGGAACTGTTTGAACTGGGGCGGAAGCTTCGTTCTCACGAAGCGTTTCCGAAGGGTGCCAATGTGAATTTTTATGATATGATCGGACCGGATCACCTGAGAGAACGGACCTTTGAACGGGGCGTAGAGGATTTTACCTATGCCTGCGGAACAGGAACAGGGTCCATGGTGACCGTGCTGACATTGAAGGGCCTGGTCAGCGGAACCGGTGTCCGGGTGGATGTTCCCGGCGGGCGGCTGACCATTGATGTGGAACTTACGGCCGCGGAGCCGGAAGGCGGCGCGTGCGAAACAGAAACGGCACGACGCGTCAGGAATTTATATCTGACGGGACCGACAAACATTGTAATCAAAGGCGAAGTAACCGATGAGGAGGTACAGCTATGATTTGTGATAACATTACAGTAAGAGACGGAGTTTTGTATTTTGCTGGACAGAATACGCTGGAATTAGCAAAGCAGTACGGAACGCCGCTGTATCTGATGGATGAGGACAAGGTACGCGAAAAGTGCAGAGCATATAAACATGCCTTTGAAAAGCACTTCGGACCGGAAGCACAGCCGCTGTTCGCTTCGAAGGCGAACTGCTTTAAGCGTCTGTATGAAATCATGACGGAAGAAGGCATGGGCATCGACGTTGTATCCTCCGGTGAGATTTACGTGGCTCACAAGGCCGGTTTCGACCTTTCTCATGCGTATTTCCACTCCAATAATAAAACTGACGCAGACATCGCTTACGCCATGGATCACGGTGTCGGTTATTTCGTAGCTGATAACGTGGAAGAAGTGAAAGCTGTGGAAGCGGAAGCCGCAAGACGCGGAATGAAACAGAAGATGCTTCTGAGAATTACACCCGGGATCGACCCTCACACCTACGAAGCCAACACCACCGGTAAGGTGGACTCCAAGTTCGGTTCTGCCATCGAGACCGGTCAGGCAGAAGAAATCGTGGTTTATACGCTGGCTCAGCCCCATGTGGAGCTGATGGGCTATCATTGTCATGTGGGCTCGCAGGTCTTCGGTGAAGATATTTTTGAACGAGCTGCCGTTGTTATGCTGGAATTCCTGGCTGATATGAGAGACAAGCATGGCTATACCGCACCGGTTCTGGACCTGGGCGGCGGTTACGGTGTCCGCTATACCGAAGACGATCCGTATCTGGATATCGAAACCAAGGTGGGCGAAGTGGCTAAGGCTGTAAAAGAAACATGCGCGCGCCTGAATCTGGAGCTTCCGGAGATCCACATGGAACCGGGTCGCAGTATCGTTGCTGATGCCGGTATGACTTTATATACAGTTGGTACCGTGAAGAAGATCCCGGGATACAAGAACTATGTTTCCATCGACGGTTCTATGGCTGACCACATGCGTTTCGCATTGTACGGTGCGAAGTATACCTGTCTTCTGGCCAATAAGATGAATGAAGAATGTGATTTCGAAGCATCTCTGGTGGGAAGAGCCTGTGAATCCGGCGATATCATCCAGGAACACGTCATGTTCCCCAAGAGCGTAGGCCGTTATGATACTGTGGCTGTCTGCACCACCGGTGCATATCACTATTCCATGGCTTCCAACTATAACCGGCTTCCGAAGCCGCCTATCGTGATGCTGAGAGGCGGAAACGAAAGCTATGTAGCTGTGAGACGCGAAACCTTTGAAGATCTGTGTAAGACGGATATGTAACATTACGGGCGAAATAAGCCCGTCAAAAAACCTCGCGGAGCGAATCTGCGAGGTTTTAATTTGTTTAAACTTATTTCATCTGGCCGATGGTGGGTTTCACGTTCCAGAATTCGGTCAGCTTTTTATATTCCGACGCAGCGTGTTCCATGGCCTTCTTTCGGGCAGCGCTGGGTTCCTTTGCATTGTCGCGGACGCAGCGCAGCATGATATTCTTGGCGGTGTGTTCCAAACTGGTGAACTCGATCATGGATACATCGTAGCCGTGTTCCTCCAGCTTCAGGGCTCTCAGACCGTCGGTAAGGATGGCGGAGATGCGTTCTTTCAGAATTCCCTGTTTCAGAATCGACGCGTTCATATCGTTTTCGATCTGGTAGAACAGTTCGTGCTGACAGCAGGGGACGGACAGGATCACAGAAGCTTCCCAGGTGACAGCTTTCATCAACGCGAAGTCGGTGGCCACGTCACAGGCGTGGAGTGTCACCACCATGTCAGCTCTGGCTGTTTCGTCGTAGTCAGCGATATCGCCCATCTCAAAGTGAAGACCTTCGTAATTCAGGTCGCGGGCCACGTCATTACAGAATGCGATGACATCTTCCTTCAGATCCAGTCCCACGATATCCACGTTCATGTTCTACTGTTTCTTCAGATAATAGTACAGTGCGAAGGTCAGATAGGCCTTTCCGCAGCCGAAGTCGATGATCTTCAGGGGAGCTGCTTCGCCGGTAACCACGGCCGCTCCGCGGCCGGTTGCCCCCGGGAGGTAATCCATAACATCGTCAACGATCTCCAAAAAGCGGTTGATCTGACGGAACTTCCCGTAGTGCTTGGCGTGGACCTGGCCCTGAGCTGTCATGACGCCCAGGCGGATCAGGAAGTCGCAGGGTTCTCCTTCGGGAATCAGGTACTTTTTGTCGCGGTTGTGAGACAGATTTCCCATGGTCTTGGAGGCCGGTTTTTGTAAGATGCGGGCTTTATCCGGCTTGTTGGCCAGGATCTGATAGTCGCCGTCCACACAGTACAGATTGGCCTGTTTGAAAGTGGTTTCGATCAGGCTTTTGCAGAGGGACAGACATTCTTCTTTATTTAAATTTTCGTGGGTGACTTTCTTTTCGAAGTGATATTCCGCCTGGTACAGATAGGTATCGCGCAGCAGAATGGGCTTTACAGTGACCTTTTTATAGGGCGTGGATTTCTTTCTCAGACCGGAGAAAATGGCCTGGATCAGCCGTTCTTCTTCGATGGCGCCAGCCAGGAGATTCAGTAATTTTTCGTCCATGGTGTGTTTCCTTTCATGGGTATGATACCGTATTATACCATGTTTTTTCACTATGCGGAGCTTTTTTTACGGCTCGACGAAGGGGACACCGAGAAATTCCGTAACGGACAGAGCCAGATTGTATCCGATCTGAGGAATGTTGTTGGTGATCCAGTTGGCATCGGAGTAATTATCGTGGTAGGCAATCTCCACCAGCGCCGATGGTGCTTTGGTGCGGCGAAGTTCTGCCAGCGTTGTGGTGGGGAGGGTGGTTACCAGATTGGGATTGGGATAGATTACTTTTAAATTGTTGGCAATGATTTCGGCCAGACGTTTTCCTTCGCTGCTGTAGGTATAGTAATATACGTCAGGTCCCATCAGCTGACCGGCCAGATTTTCCGGAGAGGAATTGGAATGGAGCGCCAGATGGAGGTCGTAGTTTCCGGCATTGGACTGGTTGATGACCTGGGCCAGCGAATCGCCGGGGTTGTTTCTGGTGACGGAGATTCCGCTGGCGCGTAGATAAGGGATCATGGCATCAGCCACGAGATTCATATAATATTCTTCGTTTCCTCCGGTGATATAGGGGTTGAATTCCTGAACCGAAGGACTGAGATAAATGGAAGGCATAAAAAACACTCCTTTCTCTGTCAATATATGAAGCAGAAAAAGGAGTGTGAAACTCAAAAGTGTTTTTTCAGTTGGAGCGTCAGCTCGGCCAGCGTTTTCAAACCGCGTTCCATGTCCTTTTCGGGAATATAGGAAAAACTGAGTCTCAGACAGTGGTTTTTGTCGGGAGAAAACAGCGTTCCGGGGCAGATCAGAATATTGTTCAAAAGCGCCTTTTCAAACAGCTGCTCCACGGGAAGATCATCTTCGAATTCTAGCCAGATGAAATATCCGCCCTGGGGGACGGTCCAGGTTGCCAGATCGGAAAAATATTTGTCCAGCAGGTGAAGCATTTTGTCGCGACGTTCCTGAAGACGGCTTCGGACGTAGGCCAGATAATCATCGAACGTATGGTCATCCAACATGCGGACCAGCATCCACTGGGCGTAGAACGAAAGCATATCGCTGGTCTGGCGTTTCATGTCGGCCAAACGTTCCACGACAGATTCGGGAGCAACCATATAAGCCATCCCCAGTGCCGGTGATAATTCTTTGTTCAGAGCACTGACGTAGAGGACCGTTCCGGATTCGTCCAGAGATTTGATCGTGGGCGGCGGCGGAGCATCGAGCCACAGGTTTCCGTAGATATCGTTTTCAATGATGGGAAGCTGACGGTTCTGGCAAAATCCCAAAAGCTGACGACGGCGTTCTGCCGACATGGTCAGCGTGGTGGGATTGTGATAATTCGGCATCGTGTAGACCAGCGGCGATGAGTCGGTTTCGCGGTTGAGAGGCATTTGCCAGTAGCACAGTCCTTCGCTGTCCATGGGAACTGACCGAACCTTCATTCCCGTGGTCTGACGGGGATAGGAATACAGCCAGGAATATTCTTCTGTGAAAATCGAGGAACCGGGCTTCAACAGGCAGTTTCGGATCAGGATCATGGTCTGGACCAGACCGGTGGTCAGAAGGATGCAGCTTTCGGGAACGTGGATGTTCCGGTGGTACGCCAGCCGCTTTGCCAGGATCTTTCGCAGTTCCGGAAGTCCCTGGGGCTGAAGGTAGCTCAGGTCGGGCTTTTGGGCTGCGACTTTATTCATGACAGTTTCGAGCATTTTCGTGGGGAATACGTCGAAGGAAAGCTGGTCGGTGGAAAACTGCATGATATCAGGACTGGCTTCGTAGTGGTTCAGGCGCTGCATGGTGATAGAATTAGCCGGGACGACGCCCTGTTTTACATAATGGCTCCAGTTGGGCGGCTGTTGGCGGTGCTTCGGTGACCAAAGCATGTCCGCAACACGCGTCCCATGGGAAGAATGGCTTTCGATGAGACCGTAGGACATCAGTTCTTCCATGGCAGTCACGATGGTACTGCGGTTGACGCCGAACTGCATAGCCATATCGCGCTGGGAAGGAAGCTGAACGCCTGCGGCGTAATCTCCTGCGGCAATTTTTCCGCTGATATAATCGACGATTTGCTGGTACAAAGGGATGGAACTGTTTTTATCCGGCATCCACTCGATGACGATTTTTGTTCCGGTGCCTTTCATCGGTTCTGACATGGCGGGGTGCTCCTTAAAATAATATAAATGGACATTTTTTACTAGCTTTATTATAGTGTTGGTTGGTTGAAAAGTCAATGTTTGGTTGGTTGGTAAAATGCTTGTGCCGTGGTTGGTCAGAAAACCCGGAAAGTGTTGTATTCTCAATATACAGAGAGATTTCTCCGACGTACAGGCCGCCTGTATGTGACGCTGCTGAATGGTTCTGAGTGTATGTATAATGCAGCGGAGAAATTGACAACTTCGAAATTTCACTTTTACCTGTTGGTTGTTGTGTTGTTTGCACCCCGTAGTCGACCTGAGCGATTTCGGGGTGTCAGACTGTTTGGGGGAAAGTGGAAGGGTCATAGGTGTGAAAGAGTATTTTATGAAAAGTCATTTGTATGAGACAGATGGCTTTTCTTTTTTTCTATTATTTTATATAATAGAACTAATCGGGGACTCTTATGGAAGAGAGAGCGAGGTGGGAATGATGAGTATGGGAAATGTTCATCTTCACGTCGGGATGCGAAAATTGAAAAGCGTTCTGGCCGTATTCATTGGCTTTTGTATCTGGCAGGTGATCCGTCTGGTGGTACCGGGGCTGGAGATCCATCCGATCTATATTTACATCTACGGAATCATCGAAATGAGAGAAACATCGGAAAAAACGATCGACTTTGGAAAACGCCGCATCAAAGCCACATTTACAGCGCTTTTGATCGGGCTTCCAACGCTGCTTTTGAGCGTTTACTTACAGTCGCTGGCTTCGGTGGAGGCGGTCCGGATCGGAATTGAGCTTGTGATGATCCTTGTGGGAATTTTAGTGGTTCTTTGTATTGCGGAAATGGTGGGATGTAAGAATTTCTGTGGCCTGGCCGCGGCGATTCTGGTGATTTTACTGGTATCGCATACGGATGAAGAGCCGATGGTGTACGCGTTACTGCGTTCATCACAGACTGTGATCGGCGTAGCTGTCGCCTGGCTGATCAATGTAAAGTGGTTTCCGTTTTACGGAGAAAAGAAGATACCAGTGGAGGAACTGAATCCGGACATTATCGAAGAAATAAAATAAGCCGGCGGGGCCGTTTGGCCCGCTGGCTTTTTTGTGCTTTTCATTATTCCGATGGGACGACAGGTTATTGAAGAATCAGCTCAGTTAATTCCGGAGAAGCCAGGAATCGCAGCGGAAGCTTTGTCGTTCCAAGGCCGCGGTTAACGTAAAGTAAAGTGTCGCGGTCATTTTCGAACGAATATTCTCCGCTTACAAAGATTTTTCCGTAGGGAGGAAGAACATAGTCCGAAATGACAGGAAGATTGATCTGACCGCCGTGGGTATGACCGGAAAGCATCAGATCCACGGGATATCCGGTCACTTCGGTGATCACATCCGGTTCATGGGACAACACGATATTGTACATGTCTTCAGGAAGCGATGCGGCGCATGTAGGATCGCCGTAACCGATGACCATATCGTCGATTCCGGTGATGGTCACATTCCAGTCCGGGAGTTGAACGGTTTCGTTAACGAGAACGTGAAAACCGCCGGATTCCATAATAGCGTTATAGTGGGTTTCCGATCCGCCGCCATAATCGTGATTTCCGAAAACTGCGAATTTGTCGTGGGAGACGCCGTTTTCCATGGTGACCGAAACCCGTCCGGAGGTCCGGATCTGGGACAAGGCTTCGACGATCGGTGCCGTATCTCCGGTATAAGTATTGAAGTTGTCGATCAGATCGCCAAGGAAAAAGACCAGATCCGGTTCGATGGCGTTGATTCTGGCCACTGCACGGTCGAAGTCTTCCGGCGTATAGTACTGACTGAAATGAACATCGGCAAACACCGCGATGCGCAGACTGTCATCATAACCGCTGTGGTCAGAAGAGCCTGCGGCAGTATCTATCAGGATCAGCTGCGTTTCGTCGATGAAACGCGGTTCAATAAAACGTGCATAAGAAAAGAGCAGCCCGCTTCCGATGAGCAGAAGCAGGGCCAGTCTCAATATATTTTTGATCAGTCGAATCACAATGTCACCTTAATTCTTCAGAGCCTGCATGGGAGCCGGGATCCGTCCGCCGCGGTCGATGAAAACCTGCGGAGATGTCATGTTGATGGGCATGACCGGGCCGTAACCCAGAAGACCGCCGAAATCCAACGTATCGCCTACGGTCTTTCCGATGGCCGGAATAACGCGGACAGCGGTGGTTTTACTGTTGACCATACCGATGGCAGCTTCATCGGCAATCAGACCGCTGATCACAGCGGCCGGTGTATCGCCGGGAACGACTACCATGTCGATGCCTACGGAACAAACCGCAGTCATGGCTTCTAATTTTTCCAGAGTCAGACAGCCGCATTCTGCTGCTTTGATCATACCGTCGTCTTCGCTGACGGGAATAAAAGCACCGGACAGACCGCCCACATGGTTGGAGGCCATAACGCCGCCCTTCTTTACGGCATCGTTCAGCATAGCCAGCGCTGCAGTGGTACCGCAGCCACCGCAGGTGTCAAGGCCGATCTCTTCCAGGATATTGGCGACGGAGTCGCCGATTGCCGGGGTGGGAGCCAGGGACAGGTCAACGATACCGAAGGGGATTCCCAGTTCTTTCGAAACCAGATTTCCCACCAGCTGACCCATACGGGTGATCTTGAAAGCTGTACGCTTGATCAGTTCGGCAACTTCGTCGGTGGCCAGCCCCTTGGCGTTCTTCGCTAAAGCAGCGCGTACGGCACCGGGACCGCTGACGCCGACGTGAATGACACAGTCCGGTTCGCCGGGACCGTGGAAAGCACCGGCCATGAAGGGGTTGTCTTCGGGAGCGTTGCAGAACACCACCAGCTTAGCAGCGCCCATGCACTGGTTATCCGCCGTTGCTTCTGCGGTTTTTCTTACGATTTCACCCATGAGCTTTACGGCATCCATATTGATTCCGCTCTTGGTGGAACCGATATTGATGGAAGAACATACGAAATCGGTCTTCGCCAGAGCTTCGGGGATGGCTTCGATCAGTGCGCGGTCACCGGCAGAGAAACCTTTGTGGACCAGAGCGGAGAAACCGCCGATGAAGTTGACACCTACGGCTTTTGCGGCGCGGTCCAAAGCAATGGCATATTCCACGGGATCAGGATTTTCAGCGCAGCCCAGCAGCATGGCGATGGGGGTAACGCTGATGCGCTTGTTGACGATGGGAATTCCGTAAGTGGCGCTGATTTTTTCGGCGGTACTTACAAGATCTTTCGCCTTCGTGGTGATTTTATTGTATATTTTTTCGCATGCTTTCTTCGGATCCGGGTCGGCACAGTCCAGCAGGGAAATCCCCATGGTAACGGTGCGGACATCCAGATTTTCGTCAGAGATCATGCGAATACTTTCTAAAATGTCGTTTGTATTCAGCATACGTCAATGTACTCCTTTTTATTCCAATGATCCGGGACAGCGAATTAAATGTGATGCATCGCTTCGTACAGTTCCGTACGTGTGAAGCGGATGTCCATGCCCAGCTCTTCGCCCAGTTTTCCGAATACGCTGGCCAGCTGGTCGATTTCCATGTCGGCGTTGGTCACATCGACGACCATGATCATGGAGAACAGTCCCTGCAGAATATTCTGGGTCACTTCCAGTACGTTGACATTATGTTCTGCGCAGGCGCCGCTGACTCTGGCCAGGATCCCTACGCGGTCTTTACCGATGACGGTGATAACTGCTTTCATAATAAATACCTCTCTTTTGGTAATATTGTTTTTTGTGGTGGAATGATTATATCATATTTTTACCCGCTGCAACAGGGACTTGTCCGTTGATTTCGCATTTGTTATACTTAAATTTAAGATAGGTGGACTGTGTTTTTTCGACAGCCCGCCGGGGCTGTTCTTCGAACGGAGAAAGGAACTGCAATGCGGAAAACTGCGCATGAAACCATATATGATGTCGCTGTGATCGGGGGCGGAGCTTCCGGAATGATGGCGGCAATCGCTGCGAAATCGCAGCTCCCGGAGGGTGGAGTGATCCTTCTGGAAAGAAACGATATTTTGGGGCGGAAGCTTCTGGCCACCGGAAACGGCCGTTGTAATTTTACCAATACGCTGGCGCTTCCTTTGGATTATGGTACTTCGGCAGAGTTTACCGAGCCGGCTATGGAAGCGGTAAACCCCCTTCATGTGATCCAGATATTCGATTCGATGGGGATTTTGTACCGCGTGGAAGATGAAGGACGTGTCTATCCCCATTCCGGACAGGGTGCCACAGTGACTCAGGCGATGGAACGAAAATTGAAGCAGCTGGATGTCCGGGTGAAGAAGAACGCTGTGGTGGAAGCGGTCAGTTATTCGACAAAGTTTGACATTATGCTGAAGGGTGGAAAGACCATTGCGGCGGATAAAGTGATCATTGCCTGCGGTGGAAAAGCCGGTGGACAGTATGGATGTCAGGGTGACGGATATACATTTGCGAAAAGCTTTGGACATGATGTGAAGAAAATCCGGCCGGCGCTGGTAGCTGTGAACTGCAGAAGTGATGAGGCCGATGGAAGAGATGCCTGGAAAAAAGAATGGAAGGGTGTTCGGTCCCAGGCGAAGGTCAGCTTATGGAGAGTATCTTTACGCGATGGTGAAGAAACCTGCGTGGCTGAGGATCACGGGGAAGTTCAGTTTACGGACAGCGGCCTTTCCGGGATCTGTGTGTTTAATTTGAGCCGTCATATCGTTTTCACAGGAAATATGAAGGATGGCCGCAACGAAACTTACATGATGGAAGTGGATTTTCTTCCGGATTGGACGGAAGAAAGAATCTACCACATGTTGGAACGCCGCCGGGAAGAACTGGCCGAGCATGATGCCGATGCCCTTCTGATGTCGGTGGTCAACAGCCGGCTGATCAACGGCTTGTTGGAACAGGTGGGCTTTAAGGGCCTGACCATCGTACTGGACGGTGTGGAAGAAAAAACATGGCCTGATCTGAAGACCATTACTGACGATCAGCTGATGAAGCTGGCGAAGCTTCTGAAGGGCTGGCGGTTTGAAATCGAGGGGACCCGTGGCTGGAACGATGCGCAGGTCACCGCCGGCGGGGTTGATTGTACTCAGGTGGATCCGGTCACGATGGAATCAAAATTACAGAGGGGGTTATACCTCTGCGGTGAAGTTTTGGATGTGGACGGAAAATGCGGCGGATATAATTTGCAGTGGGCCTTTGCCTCCGGTTATACGGCGGGGATCCATGCAGCAGAATAAAGGAGGAGCAGATGCTTCGAATTCATGAAATCAAGCGGGGAATCGGTCAGCCGACCGATGTCCTTCCTCAGAAAATAGAAAAGCGGATCGGGCTTCCCGGAGGATCCATCGTAAATTGGCGATTGGTGAAAGAATCGGTCGATGCCCGCGACAAGACCCAGGTAATGCTGGTCAACAGTGTGGATTTTGAGGTTCGTGGCCTGTCGGAAGAGCAGGTACTGCAGCGGGCTCAGAAGAAGAAACTGAAGATCGGAAAAGCACCGGATGAACGTTATGTTCTTTTGACGGAACGACCGGAGTTTGAAGCGCCGGAAAGGGTTTTGTCTCATCGTCCTGTTGTGGTGGGTTTCGGCCCCTGTGGGATGTTCTGTGCACTGACGCTGGCGCAGATGGGATATGAGCCTGTTGTTTTGGAGAGGGGCCGCTGTGTGGAACAGAGAGCACTGGATGTGGAACGCTTCTGGAAGGAGGGAATCTTCGATTCGGAATCGAACGTACAGTTCGGAGAGGGCGGCGCCGGTACGTTTTCCGATGGGAAGCTGACGACACAGATCAAGGATCACCGGATCCGGAAGGTAATCGAAGAAATGATCCTGGCCGGCGGCGGTGAGGATCTGCGATATAAACAGAAACCGCATGTGGGAACGGACGTGCTGCGCACGGTTGTCACCAACATCCGGAAAGAAATCATCCGCCTGGGCGGGTCAGTTTTATTTGAAACAAAACTGACCGGCGTGGAACTGGATGACACCGGAGCCGTGACTGCAGTTACGGCTCAGAACGGTACAGATGTATTGCATATTGAGACGGAAGCCGTGGTACTGGCTCTTGGTCACAGTGCCCGGGATACGTTTATGACTCTGCATGAGGCAGGGATTTTCATGGAACAGAAGCCGTTCTCCATCGGCGTTCGTATCGAGCATCCCCAGACGATGATCGATTTGTCGCAGTACGGTGCCCCGGCCAAGGAGCTGGGACTGGGTGCGGCGGAATATAAGCTGAACTGGAAGTGTGAAAACGGCCGCGGTGTTTATACGTTCTGCATGTGTCCCGGAGGGCGCGTAATTGCATCGGCTTCCGCTCCGGAAACCGTT
>JAFUQN010000143.1 GCA_017472365.1 Bacillota bacterium | reverse complement strand
GTAGGGATCGACGAGACTTATCTGGAAGCCATGTCCATCAACTGCAACGCCCGTATGTTACAGGGCTTCGTTCCCATGACACCGGAACAGACCCTGGAAATCTATAAGGCTGCTCTGTAATTGAACTTTGGGATTGGGGGAATATTTATGAAAAAAACTGCACTGGTACTGAGCGGAGGGGGCTCCCGCGGGGCGTACCAGGCCGGCGTCTGGCAGGCTCTCCGGGAAATGGGGATTTCGATCCATATGGTTGTAGGCACTTCCGTAGGTGCCATCAACGGTGCAGCCATCGCTCAGAACGCCTTCGAAGAGACCCAGGAATTGTGGCGTCGTCTGGAAACCGCTCAGGTCTTCGACTTCAGCCAGGCCCTTCAAACGGGCGGTGCCCGCTACACTTCCTTGAAAACACTTTTAAATGAAAAGCTGCATGAAGACACAATCCGTGCTTCCGCCATTGACTTCGGTCTGGTTACGGTGGAAGCCGATCCTCTGGAAAAGTTCCGGGGACGCCATCTTTGGAAAGAAAACATCCCCAAAGGCCAGCTGATCGATTATATCCTGGCCAGCGCTTCGTGCTTTCCGGCGGTCACACCGTATGAAATCGACGGTAATGCTTATATCGACGGTGGTTTCCGTGACAATCTTCCCGTGGGGATGGCCCTGGACCGCGGCGCTGATACGATCATTGCCGTAAAGCTGAACGCCATGGGAGTGATCCGTCAGGAGGATATCGACCGTGCTAAGGCTGAAGGAAAGGAACTGATCATCATCGAAAGCCCTTGGGATTTGGGAAATTTCCTGATTTTCGACCAGGACAACGCCAAGCACCTGATGCGCCTGGGTTATCTGGACGGTCTGAAAGCCTTCGGTGCCTATGAGGGTTCGCGTTTCACGTTCATCCGCGACGAAATGGATAAACGTACACTGAATACAGCGGAAGAAGCCGCCGAAATTTTCGGCCTCGATCCGGAGCTGATCTACAGTAAAAAAATCTTCCACGAACGGCTGGCAGACCAAATCAACAATGTCCGCCGTACAAAGCCTTCGTTGAAAGGTCTTTTGGAACTGAAAGGCCTCCGCAAAGACCTGAAGCAGCTGAAATCTGTCGGAAAATCCTGGTCGCTGGAAGGTCTTCGCCAGATGAACGGAATCCGCGAAGATATCTGTCAAATCCGTGCCCAGCTTCTGGTGACGAAAACATCATCGATGGTTCCATCGGAAGCCCGCGTACTTCACTTTTTAGAAAAAGAACATCTGCTGTAGCTATATAAGGAGGTTTTATCATGGCTGAATTCTGGGAAGGTAAGAATTTTTCTTTCATCAATCACAAGGACTGCGAGTTCTTCCCCTGTCACAAAACGGACGATCCGGACAACTTCAACTGTTTATTCTGCTACTGTCCGCTGTACGCACTGAAGGACAAGTGCGGCGGTAATTTCAAGTACACCGAACAGGGTATCAAGGACTGCAGCGACTGTCAGGTTCCTCACAAGAGAAAGAACTACGCTTATATCATGAGTAAGTACGGCGAAATCATGGAAATCACCAAGATGACTCCGGAAGAATTGGAAAAGAAGTAATTTCTTTTCCTATGCCCTTCAGTTAGCTTATGCTAACTTTTTTCTGAAAATCTATTGACACCGGCTGGGATGCGTGTTATTTTATACCCAGGGCTTCAGTTAGCATAAGCTAACCGAGGCCGATTCTGCTGATACCATGACACTCTATCCTGATGCGAGGTGGATCTTATGAACGTAACCTTTGAACAGACATTAGCCTATAATTGCGGTCCGGCTTTGGCCGGAATCAAACCATCCAATTTGATTTCTCTGTCCGCGGACGCTTACGAAGATCTGCCTTCTCTGCTTCAGGAATATCGTCAGGATCTGGAACAGAGAGGAATACATTTGGATCTCCTTTGCTGCTGCCAGTCACGCTGTCTCATTCTGGTATACCGTGAAGACCGACTGGAACGGCAGCTTTCCGACAGCCGTAACCGACTCATCCTGAGAGATGCCGGCTATCCCGAACATGCTTCCCTTTCGGAACTGCTGGGTCATCTGAGTCTGCGGCTTCAGGAAAGTGGGGAATTTCCCCACGAAATCGGTGTCTTCCTGGGATATTCTCCCGAGGATGTCATCGGTTTTCAGATCCACAAAGGGAAGAATTTCAAATACAGCGGTCACTGGAAGGTCTATTCCGACGTGGAATTTGCCAAGGCGTGTTTCCTTCGTTACGACAAGTGCAGAGATGCCATCTGCCGTCATCTGTCCTGCGGACGATCCATTCGCCAAATGTTTTGTCCGGCCGCATAAAAAAGTTAGCAATCGCTAACTTTTTCCAAAAAAACAGTTGACAACGGAGTTAGGATATGTTAACTTATATTCAGAAGTTAGCACTGACTAACCAAAACCACTCGGATGAGGCGTCCTATTCTCGTCCAAACCAATTTACAAAGTCGCTTCGGCGATTATGGTGTAAAACAACAAACAAGCAAGCAAACATCCGTTATTTCAAACAAGTAATTTACATTTCTTAATAAGAAGAACTTTCTTCCAAGAATATAATCTACTCCTTATTATAAAATGTCCTATACAAACAAAAGCAAACCCGGCGGTTGTGGTTCCGCCGGGTTTTGTTTTGCGTATGGTCATGATTCCGTTCAATCTTCAACGAAAGTCCATCTGCCCTACACAAAACCTACATATTTCAATGGTATATTGGTACTGTCAAAAGGGGACGACACATAGCATAACATATGATACCATTCAAAAGAATACGTTTGTAAATTAACCTCCACAACAAAGTATTCTCCGTCGGCTTACACATGCCGACACGCAATAATTTTGCTGCTTTCCTTCTTTTAGAAAGTAGATACACACGCACACCTACGAAAAAACCCGAAGCTTCGCTTCGGGTTTTTTCATATGATCACGCTTTTGCGCTTTCGTTACTCTTCCACCAGGTCCACCAGTTTTGCGCCTGTCAGTTCACACAGCGCACTGACGGGAACATCCATCTGAAGGCCTACCTTTCCGCCGCTGACTACGATGTTTTCAAAATCGGAGGCGCTGGCGTGGATTGCCGTTGTATAACGCTTCTTCATTCCAATCGGCGAACAGCCGCCCTTGATGTACCCGGTCACATTGGTGATGTCCTTCGCCGGAATCATGGCTACCGACTTTTCTCCGAAGTGCTTCGCAGCCTTTTTCAGATCCAGTTCGTGAGCCACCGGAATCACACAGACGTGATATTCCTTACTGGCTCCCTGGGTCACCAGAGTTTTAAATACGCGCTCCGGATCGAGTCCCACAGCCTTCGCCACCGATACACCGTCCAGAAATCCGTCCGGTGCTTCGTAAGTGTACGTCTGATGCGGGATCTTCTTTGCGTCCAGCTGACGCAGCGCGTTGGTTTTTACTGTCTTTTCTTTTCCCATTTTACTGCTTTCCACCGAACAGAGCTTCCAGCCCGTCGATGCCGGCCATCTGTTCCAGCTGCTGCTGGAGATTTACATTGGCCTGGCTTACCTGCTGGGTCATCTGTTCAAATTCTTCCGCAGCCTCGATCCATGCGCGGATCTGTTCCACGGTCTCTTCACTGATCACGTGTTCGATACGGCAAGCATCCTTTTCTGCGGTCTCCTCACTGACTTCCAAACATTCCACCAGGAAACGTTCAATCAGCTGATGTCTTTCGTAAATCTGGTTCGCTTTTTCACGACCGTCTTCCGTCAGCAGGATGTTCCCCGCTTCATCAACGGTGATGTAACCAGCTTCTTTCAAAATTCCCATAGCGCGGCTGATGGAAGCCTTGCTGAAGTCCAGATGATGCGCAACGTCGATGGAACGGACGTTGCCCTTTTCCATTTCCAGGATCAGTATGGTCTCCAGATAGTTTTCACCGGATTCCTGAATTTTCATAATATCTTCCTCCAATATCTATCGTTCCTGCGAGTCCAGGATCTTCTTCAGTCGTTTTTCCAGATCAGGGCGGCTCAGCCAGATCTGGGCTTTGCAGGTGTCGCACTGTATGCGGAAATCCATGCCTGTGCGCATGACCGTAAAGTCATTTCCGCCGCAGGCATGGTTTTTCTTCAGTTGGATTCGTTGTCCTATGTCCAGTTTTACAGGCATGACGGACTACTTTTTGATCTTGTCGATACCCATGTACTTACGCAGTGCTTCGGGGATCACAACGGAACCGTCAGCCTGCTGGTAGTTTTCCAGGATCGCAGCACAGGTTCTTCCTACAGCCAGACCGGAACCATTCAGTGTGTGTACGAATTCCGGCTTATCCTTTGCGCTTCTTCTGAAGCGGATGTTAGCTCTTCTTGCCTGGAATGCTTCGAAGTTGGAGCAGGAAGAGATTTCAACGTATCTTCCGTAGCTGGGCATCCATACTTCGATGTCATAGGTTTCTGCGGAGCTGAAGCCCAGGTCACCGGTGCACAGACGTACAACGCGGTAGGGGATTTCCAGGATCTGCAGTACGGATTCTGCTGCTGCCAGCAGAGATGCCAGTTCATTATAAGAATCTTCCGGCTTACAGAACTTCACCAGTTCTACCTTATTGAACTGATGCTGACGGATCAGACCTCTGGTATCGCGGCCAGCGGAACCAGCTTCCTTACGGAAACAAGGAGTGTAAGCGGTATAGTATACGGGCAGTTCTTCGCCATCGATGATTTCGTTGGCTCTCAGGTTTGTTACAGGAACTTCAGCGGTGGGGATCAGGAAGAAGTCCTTTGCCGGTACGTGGAACATGTCTTCTTCGAACTTGGGCAGCTGGCCGGTACCGGTCATTGCTGCACGGTTTACCATGAAGGGCGGCAGGATTTCAGTGAAGCCGTTCTGTGTGGTGTGCAGATCCAGCATAAAGTTGATGATGGAACGTTCCAGACGAGCGCCCAGGCCCTTGTAAACGGTGAATCTGGTACCGGACAGCTTCGCAGCTCTTTCGAAGTCCAGGATATCCAGATCCTGACCGATGTCCCAGTGAGCCTTCGGTTCGAAGTCGAACTTGGTGGGTTCCATGAACTTCTTTACTTCCACGTTGTCAGCGTCGGTTTCACCTACTGCAACTTCTGCACAGGGAGTGTTGGGAATGTTCAGCAGAGCGTTCTGTAAGTCTGCTTCGATCTGAGTCAGTTCTTCGGACATTTCCTTGATCTTTGCGGACAGTTCCTTCATTTCAGCCATAACTGCGGAAGCATCCTGGCCAGCCTTCTTCAGCTTCGGAATTTCCTTGGAAACTACGTTCTGCTTGTTCTTCATCGCTTCTACTTCAGCCAGAACAGCTCTTCTCTTAGCATCCAGTTCCGGAACCAGGGACAGGCCGAAATCGCCGTGACCTCTGGATTCTACTGCTGCTTTCACGCCTTCATAATCTTCTCTGATGCGTTTGATATCTAACATGTCGAAATTCTCCTTTAATATATGTAAAAATAATTTGTACTACAGTAAGTTGCGCAGGTACAGGATGTAGTTCTGAGACAGTTCCTGCAGCTTGTCCTGCATCTCGATCTGAAGATCGGAAGCCGTATCGTAATCCTCCGCATCCAGCGCATTGGCCAGGCGGCTCAACAGGCAATCCCTTCCGATGTCGTTTTGTCCCAGCTCTGCACGCATGTGCTTGATCTTCGTCCAGCGCATTTCGTCCAAGTCGGTACATTCGTAGCGATCATGACGCATTTTACATTCGCGGACCAGATCCATGGCATCGGGAACCAAGCGGTTGCGCAGTTCCGTCGCCCACTGGGCAATGGTGGCTGCCTTATAGGATTCGAGGCACAGCGGTGTCATAACGTTGTCGCGGTTCAGAACGCTGAGCTTATCGGGATACTTGTCGAAGGCGCAGATATTTTCCCAGACGGTGGCCGGCGCTCTTCCGAAGAACTTGTCGCGTTCGTCCTGGGTGAAGTCGGTGAACACGTTCTTTTCCGTACGATATGCACGATACTTTTCCAGGTAGAAGTCATCCTCCCCAAATTTCTTGGAAATGGAACGTTCCAAATCGGTCGGGGTCTTTCCTGCCTTGAGGGCCGCTTCGATCCCGTCCAGCATGGCCATGATGCCGGCAGCCAATACCAAATAGGTGTCGGACTTGGGGTTGGGGGATCGCAGTTCGAATCTGGTGGCCAGCGGATTCTTGGCATCGCGGATCAGACCCACCAGAACGGTTCGGTTACGGGACGGTACGTTTGCTTCGTGACCCAAAGAAGTGACGATACATACGGGCGCTTCAAATCCGGGCTTCAGTCGATTCAGCGCATCGTTGGTGGCGGTGACGAAGGGATTCATGATTTCATAGTTCTTCAGGATCCCCATCAGCGCCCCGAACCCGATGGGATTCATAAATTCCTTGGTGGGGTCCACAGCGGCAAACAAGCTGACCATCTTTCCGTTCTTCAGACGGGCTGCCACACCCATGTGGGTGTGTTCCCCGCTCCCGGCCACATCGGCAACCGGCTTCGCCTTGAACGTAACGTCCAGACCGTGAAGACGGAAGATATCCTTGACGATATATTTTACATTTCTTTCATTATCTGCAGCCTGGATGGCATCGGCGTATTTCCAGTCGATTTCCAGCTGCTCCATGATGTGTTCAAAATTACCGGAGTGGCTCATCTGGGCTTTCGCACCGCCCACTTCCTTATGGCCCATTTCCACACCGAAGCCGTACTGATCCAGGATCAGCAGGGTGTGTTCCATGGCGGTTCTGACCGGTCCGATCAAGCGCTTCCAATACTGGTCCTTCAGTACCTGAGACGTGGACAGCTGTTCCCCGTTGGCATCTTCTTCCGGAGTCTTTACCCAGAACTCCAGCTCCGTGGCGGAGGTCAGTATCACTTCTTCGATGTCATCGGCACTGTCGATGGGCAGATGTTCCAGGACGTAGGGATTCTGACGGATCATTTCCACGATGTCTCTCTTGAAAGCGTTCACCGCTTCTTTCAGAACCACGCGGGAACCGACCTTGTTGGTATCGTTGTGGACCAGGAAGGCCGGAATCCGCAGGGTACCCAGCGGAAGACCGGTTTCTTCATCCATGTAGGACCAGTTGTGGTCCACGTACCAATTCACATCCGGGTCGGGGATGATGTCCACCTTGGCGTTGTTCAGCGTCGCGATCTTCGGCAGCACTACGCTGGAACCGTCGGTCTGAACGCCCTGGCTCATAAATTTATCAAAATCCTCCAGGAACAGATCCACTGGAATCTTTTCATCGGTGGCGTTTCCGCCCATATCCAGACCAACCAGAGTCACAAACTTGACTTCCGGATGTTCTTTAAAAATTTCTTTCAATCGATCCCGGGAATGGTCCTTGGCCGGGATCACAAATAACATATCTTTCAGCATCGATTTTAGAATCCTCCTAAATTTCGGTTTCCGGTTCTTCGGTCACCATCTGGTTCAGGTACTTTGACAGCTGATCCAGATATTCCCCGTAGGCCGCCCAGTCACCGCGCTGCTGTGCGGAAACTGCATCTTCGTAGGCCTGGTTTGCCATCTGTGCCAATTCTTCCAGGCTGGAGCCGCTGACATCGCCGGGGATCACGATTTCGCTTCCGCCTTCACCGCCGCTCATTTCGCTGCCTTCCGTTGCCGGACGGTCAGATTTCAGCGGATCCCCTGCACCGTCGCCGAACAGGCTGTCCAGCGCATCGGCCAGGTTCGATTCGTAAGCGATCTTTTCACCGTAGACCACGATGACTCTCTTCACTTCCGGTAAGCTGCCGTTGGATGCTTCCAGGTAAACAGGTTCTACATACATCAGAGAATTTTCGATGGGGATGACGAACATGTTTCCGCGGCTGTAAGACGAACCGGAGTTGGACCACAGTGTGAATTCCGAAGAAATGGTGGTATCCTGGTTGATCTGCGCTTCGATCTGGCTGGGACCGTAGATGATGCGGTCTTTCGGGAGACGGTACAGGATCAGTTCCCCGTAGTTATCCCCGTCGTTTCTGGCCACCAGAAGACCGGTCATATTGTCCTTACCATTGGGGGTATAAGGAATGGAATTGATGAATTCAACTTCCTCTTCTCCCGGCAGCTTCATGACGAAGTAGCTGGGGGTGATGGACACCTTTTCCGTTCCATACACTTCGTTGGCGATGGCCCACAAGTCTTCGCTCTGGTAGAACACCTTCACGTCGTTCATGTGGTACTTCTTGTATACATTTGCCTGGATATTGAACAGTGCGTTGGGATAACGGGTGTGTTCTTTCAGGCCTTCCGGCATATCGTCAAACTTCTTGAACAGTCCGGGATAGATCTTCGCCAGAGTCTGTACGATGGGATCTTCTTCATCGGAGATGTAGAAGCTGACGTCGCCGTTATACGCATCCACAACCACCTTGACGGAGTTGCGGATGTAGTTATCATAACTTTCCACAGAGTACGGTTCCGAATACGGATAGTAGGAGCTGGTTGTGTAAGCATCCATGATCCAGTACAGTTTTCCATCCACTGTGACGATATAGGGATCGTTGTCATAGGCCAGGAACGGAGCGATCTGGCTGACACGATCGATGATGTTGCGGTTGATGATGATTCTGGAATCTCCATCGATGTTGGTGGATACCAGAAGCTTCATGTTTCCTTCTTTCAATGCGAACAGAACGCGGTTGAACAGGTTCATTTTGATCCCCGCCGTTCCTTCGTATTCTGTGTACACGTTGTTTTCACCGGAAGGATAGTCAAATTCCTGTTCGTCAGTGTTGACGATGACGTAGTTGTTGGTCAGTTCTCCGAAGTAGATTTCCGGTCGTTCAATGGAGATCTCTTCCACTTCCGATACCGGCGGAATACTGTCGATCAGCATGTCGGGCTGACCGCTGGCAGTCACCTTATCCACACGGGATAAGGTGATCCCGTATCCGTGGGTGTACTTCAGATGCTTGTTCAGCCACTGGTCGTTGATCATCTTCGCTTCGTCGATTTCACGGGCCGACAGGAAGGTCTGGGTATATTCCCCGTTGACCATGTAACGGTCCACGTCAACATCGTTGAAGGTATAATACGAACGAATACTCTGGGTCTGATTGTAGAATCGTTCCGCAGGTTCGAAGTCGTTGATTCGGATATTGGACAGCGTACCCATGTTGTTCAGGATGTCATCCTTGGTCAAAGTGTTGACCGCTGGGAAATCCCGGATTTGGATGTCCTGTAAGTCATAGGCCATCTGAGTATACTTGATGTTGTTTCCCAGATATTCGCTTTCTTTGTTGATTTCGTCCGGCGATACGATGAATTCCTGAACACCGGCTGCAACGGCCGTTCCACCCACCGACAGCACGATCATGATCACCGGGATCACGACCGCGTAGCGGATCTTTTTCTTGCGGATGCCCAGGGCGAAGCCGATTGCCGCGGCAACAGACAGTGCCATCAGCGCGCGATACAGATTCAGTGTAATGGTGATATCGGTATAGCCGGCCCCGTAGGCGATCCCCGTACCGGAGTATAAAATATCATACTGGCGGATGAAGAAATTGACGCCCACCATCAGGAAGAAGATCACGCCCAAAGCGATGATCTGATTCGATGCGATGGACAGCAGCTGTTTCATGTTATCAGAATCGAACTGCTTTTTGGTCTGGTTCTTCTCCTGCATCCGTTCCGTAAATTCTTCAAAAGGCGTTCCCTGTGCGAACTTTCCGAACTGATCGGTAAATTTTCCAAACCCGGACTGTCGTTCTTCTTCGCTCTTCGGAACTTCTTCGAACACTTCCGGACGGCGCAGTGCCATCAGGACCAGATAGAAGATCACCGTGACCGCCGCAAACGTCAGAACGATGTTCATAGCCAGGCTGTTCAGTTCCTGTAAGAATTCCAGTTTAAAAACATAGAATCCGATGTCCTGTCCGAAAATCGGATCAGCGATGTTGAAGTCCGTGCTGTTGGTAAACTGCAAAATCTGGAACCACAGCCGCGTGATCACGGTCAGCGTGGTCAGTAAACTGAAGACCGCCGACAACGCCAACGCGATACCGTTAAGAGCTTTCTCACTGACGGTTCCGTTATTGACGACCTGAACCTTTTTGTAATAGCTGCGCTTCAGTCCTCTCAGATAGAACCAGATCAGCACCAGACAGATGACGAAGGCCGGAACGCCCAGCTTCAGCTGGCTCACCAGCTTGGTGAAGAAGACGTCGGTGTATCCCATCTCCTGGAACCACAGGAAATCAACAATGTAATTGATCCCTGCCATGAACGCCGCTGCCAGCACAAACAGTACGGCAACGATGATCAAAAATAGATTCTTTTTCTTTTTCAATGGTTTCCTCCCCTGTTTCCGGACCGTACCCCTACGATCCGTTCCCTTTTATTTATTTTTTACACTGATGTAATCCACCAGCTTCATTTCCTGTCCCACCGGTTCCATGCAGTAAACCCACTGGTAATTGGCCGTGGATGTCACCCCGTTTTCCACCAGTTTGATTTCTTCTGCAACCCACAGATAGAATCCCTGTTCCCCCTGACGAATTTCGCCGATTTCCACAGAAACGAATTCTTCCTTCACTTTTCCAGCCTTCGAGAAGCCCACCGCGTTGTTGTATGCGTCGCTTCCTTCTTTGGTCAGATCCAGTACGGCTTTGTTTCCGTCGTTAACATAGTCGATCCACTGGGAGTTGAACGCGATCAGCGTTCCCACCACTTCCTGATCGTAATACACCGGAACACCGTTGGCATCGGTGTACCAGATATTATTTGTAATCGGCTTGGAATTATTTAAATCGGAAATTCCATAGTCCACACCGTTCTTATAAACCAGTGCGTTATTCGCCGTTACGCTTTTGATGTTTTTGTTGCGATCCATCTGCGTCTGGATCAGCGCCGCCTTATCGGCCATGGGCGCCGTGTCGGCCTGCGTATCATTCTGACCCGTCTGGTCAGTTTCACCGCTCTGGCCTTCTTCTCCGGTCGTTCCTGATACATCGCCCTGCTGGTCGTCCGTCACCGGATCATCAGCTTCTCCGTCCTTGAAAGAATCAACAAAATCCAACACCTTCGTCTGGATCTGGTACACGGTATCGGCCATGGAACTGTCCGGTGCAAAGTACAGGATCGCCAGAGCTGCGATTTCCAGGGCAATCACCAGTGCGATGACCGCCAGCAGGATCTTCCCGACCACGCTGAAGAATCCGCCCTTTTCATCATCATCTTCATAGCGGCTGGGATCCAGCGGCCATACGATTTCTTCCGTCTCTTTCACGGGTTCTTCCTTCGGTGCTTCGACCACCGGCTCTTCTTTTTTCGGTTCTTCTACCTGTACCGGTTCTGTCTTCGGAGTTTCTTCTTTCGGTTCCGGAACGGTTTCCGCCGGTTTCGTTTCTTCCGCAACAGTTGCCGGCTTGATATCCACATCGGCAACCACCTTTCCGGTTTGTCCGTAAGGTGCGTTGACTTCTACTTTGACTTTTACGCCTCCCATTTCCTGATCCAGCATCTTGAAGTACTCTTCTCTTGCCTTCTCCATTTCGGTCATGGTTCTGCGTTTTCTGACAACCGCTTCCGGTGTTTCCGGTTCTTTCTGCTCAACGATTTCTTCCACGTTCTTTACCACAGGAACGGGTTCTTCCGCAGCTTCCGGTTTCTCTTCCGCAGGCGTTTCCGTCATCCCCACCGGAATTCCGTTCAGTTCCGCTTCGCTTTCATATCCGTAGCGCTGTGCCGCCGCCTTCTTGATCGCACTGAGATCCACCTGGATCGTGGCGTCCTTGTCGGGATTGACCGTACTGGTTCCCTCCATGATCATGCGTTCCAGCGCATCCTCCGGTGCTTCCGGCAGTTCCGGCGCAGGTTCAGCCACCGGCGCAGATTCGATCACTGCAGGAATGTCCGCAGGAGTCTCTTCCGTCTGATATTTCCACGGGGATTCCACATAGGGAACACCCTCTTTCATTTTCTTCAGTTTTGCGTATTCCTGATCCAGAAGATCCTGGAACGCGATATTGGTCTGGCTGAAATCAAAGAAGGGATCTGCCTTTCTCAGGCTTTCTTCTCTGGCTTCGATCGCCGCCGCTTCTCTGGAGCTGTTCATGGCATTCTGCGCCGCCGCCTGACGTTCCATGTTCTGCTGCTGGCGCAGCTTCTTCGTCAGTTCAGCCAGCTCCTGCAGCTTCTGTTCCGGAGAGGGTTCTGTCTCTTTTTTCTCCAACACCGGTTCCGGTTCTGCCGCCGGTTCCGTTTCCACAGCCGGCTCGGGAGTCACTGGTGCAGCCGCGCCTTCTTCCTTTTCCTTGAACATGGGCTCATCCTTCGGCAAGGTTTCGCTTTCGCTGCGCTTTTTGAACACGTCAATATCGAAGGAAATGGGCTCGTCCAGATTAATACTGCGTCTGGGGCGTTCCGGTTCCTTAGGCCATTCCATTTTCACTTCTTCCACAGCCTTTTTCGGTCTGGAAAAATCATGGACCGTCCAGGAAAACTCTTCATTGTAACCAGGCTTCTTTTCTGACATACGTTCATTCCTCCGCTTCATTGTCCGGCTTTCACCGCCCACCGGGAAAGTTCCGACAATTAATCATTTTATTATATCACAACTGCATTTCAATGACCATGTTTTTTACATATCTTTTCCTGCCTTTACCACTTCGAACTGCCTCTTTTACGGATGTTTTTTCATATAAAAAGACCGCTGCGGATCCGTTTGTTTCCAGATCGGCGGCGGTCTTTTCGTTCTTTGTCAGATTAACGGCAGTTGCTGTTCTGATTGGACTTGTTGTCTGTACGGTTTTCAGACTTGTTGGTCTTACTGTTTGTCTTGTTGTTTGTCTTATTAGTGCCGTTGGTCTTGTTGGTTTCGTTGGTCTCATAGGACTGATTTCTCATGATTTCCTCCCTGTCCGGCGGACTGTATGTCCGCCTGTTCACAAAAGTAGCGGTTTAAGGTCCCGTTCCGTCATTTCGAACCGGACGTTTCCTCGCTGACTATTGTGACCCGGCCTCAGAAATTCATAAGCGGTAATTTTTCACACAAAAATTCAGCCATCTCCCGATATCCTTTTCTTGTGGGATGGAGCCCGTCCAGAAAATACATATCTTCCAACTTCGCCTCTTCCGACCCTTCCGGTGCGGTTCCGTCTCCGCACCATTTCAGAAATGCACCTTGGACATCCCAGAATATCAGGTCCTGTTCTCCATCCTCCGTCTGGGATCCTTCGCACCGCTGTTCGATCTTCCGGCGCAGTTCTTTTAGCTTCCGGTTTACTGCAGCGTAGTCCGTACCGTCGCTCCAGCGACGGCTTGCAAGACGTCCCACGGTCAACGGCGGCGCGGCAACCATCACCTTCGCTCCGCTGCTTCGCGCAGCTTCGGCCATGGCTTCGATGTTTTGAAACGCTGCGGCGGCTTCGCCGGAGGGACCGTCCAGAAAAAGAAAATCGTTCGTACCGCAGGAAAGAATCACCAGATCCGGTGTTGTTCTCTGCAGCGTCCATTCCAGCCG
>JAFUQN010000142.1 GCA_017472365.1 Bacillota bacterium | reverse complement strand
TATGATGACGAACAACCGTATCGAAACTGTCTTGCCATCTACTCCAATAACGACGGTGTACTGGAAAAGCAGGTACGGACACGAGTCTGGTTCTAGTATAGTATTGTAATATTCTATTTTTGCTTTTTATATCTAGGAATTATTTCATCGGGGGAGAGCGGACCATATTATTTCGTATTGCCTCTCCCCGAATCTTCATGAAATAAGCCATTGAGGAGAGTTTATATCATAATCTACCGTGTACTCTCCCTCAAACACCCTTTCAGTGAGAGTATCATACTAAAACAGGGCCATCCTCTCCTCATTTAATTGAAAATGGCTATTTCCAGGAGAGTAAACTCAAAAAAACATAATCTACTCTCCCCCTATTCCAATTATCAGTTATCTCGAGGAGAGAAATGCCAGAATTTAAATATCACCTCTCCTTGTCCTTTTCGAATACAACATTGTCACAACATAAAAGAGCTGTCTTTATCGAGACAGCCCTTTTATATTATGACAGATTTAATCATTTTCTACAGGTGTGATTACAGGTTTCCCCTCTTTGTCCAATAACGGAGTCATTCCCCCTGCATATCCAGATGCGTGGAATACATAGTTAACACCAGTTTTTGTATCTACCCAGATTTCTGTAACATTGACTGTTCCCTGAGAATACGTTTTTTCAAATCTCTCTCTTTTCGCCATTGTATTTATCCCCCTTTGAGTCATTTTAACTTCTTTCTATTTATCTTCCACAATCAGTTTCAATACGTCTGGACGCGCATAATGACCGACGGCATCATGTTCCATTTTACATGCCGCAGGTAGTGTCATATCGAGATCCGCATAAATGATCGTTTCTTTATCCCATACAGGCTCCGTCAGATAATGACCATAGGGATCGATGATACAGCTTCCACCGCGACATACCATGTCCGGAAGACGGTTCACCACTTCTTTCTCGTTCAAATCTACAGGATAGGAGGACTTTCTAACAAGCATATCCGCATTGATAAAGTAACATTTTCCTTCAATGGCGATATGCTGAATGGTAGCCTGCCACTCGGGATTATCATTGGTGTTGGGAGAAATGTAGATTGTGATTCCCTTTTGATATAAGGCTACGCGTGCCAGAGGCATATAGCTTTCCCAACAGATCAAGCTCCCCACAGGTCCCCAGGGAGTCTCTGTAATCGGGAAATAATCCTTGTTCGCGTCTCCCCAGACCACACGTTCGGATCCGGTCGGCTTCAGTTTACGATGAACCTTCCAACTCCCATCCGGTTCAAAAATTACATTACTGTTATAAAGCGTTCCGCTAATTTCATCGCGTTCCGAAAAGCCCAGGCTGACATAAACACTCAAAGATTTGCTCAGTGCAGCCAGCGTCTGGAATTCTTCGCCACCAGCCAGAAGCGAAGCATTATAATACCTCATCCAGTCCTGACGGCCGGCTTCTGTCCGCTTTCCCATGCTGAATCCAAAGTTCATCCCGATGGGATAACCCGGAATGAAGAGCTCCGGAAATACAATCAATTCCGCGTTATGTTCCGCAGCTTCTCTGATCAGCTTCAACGTCTTGTCCAAGCAAGCCTGTTTGTCGAATAACAACGGTTCGGCCTGAACCAGAGCAATTTTACATGTGTTGTTTACATCCCTCATGTTTTTCCTCCTTGTAAAATCGTCTTAAATAAATTATAAATGATAAAAATATGGTCCGCACCACTCGGTTTCATGGGTCATGATATAACACCACTTCCTCTTCGGATCAAAGAAATAGCGGTCGGCACTATCAAATTTCCCATATTCCTGTAATTCCATAATATCTTTTACGGTCAACTTGTCCGCCCCCGTCACTCGATAGCACGAATCGTCATAATCAAAGAATAAGAACAATTCATCCTTCTCAGCTGCATCGAACTTCGTTCCGGCATCTTCTCCCTTCACAGCGTTCAACAATTCAAAGCTGAACAAATGCCAGCGAAACTGATCACTGTAGTGCTTTGCGTTGGCTTTCGCTTCTGTAGAAACCAATGCATCAAACATGCGATCCCACTGAGATACCACCGGTTCGCGATCCATCATTTCAAATTTGACACCGCGTTCCTGTAATTCTTTCATTTTCTGATCGTACATATACTCATTCATGTGTACATCCAGATCCATGGCAGCTTCCATAATCCTCTCCAAAAGTTCCAGACGAACTTCCCGTTCCTTCGAGTCCTTGATTCGATCATACTCATCTTCCAAACGATAGTATTCTTCCAGATTCAAAATCCGCGCTTCCAATCGTTCCATCATGTTCCCCTTTCAAACTACTCTCTCAAATCGCCATACAATATCATCATTGTATCACTTTATCCAAAAGAGTGTAAGTCACATGGCTGACAATTCTATGACAGCTGTGTTACAATATCTAAATAAAGGAGGGGCTTATGAAAAAAGTATCATTTGTGAGAGTAAAATCTGAACTGACTAGCCTAATGGGTCTCGGACAAGGTGCCAAATATGAATTCCATGTAGAAAATATCATTGCCGATAAATTGAACGACGGCTGGAACTATCTTGGATACGTTCCCGTAGAAACTCGTAGGAACGGTAACATTGAAACCATGTCTTTGATTTTTGAACGCGAGGAGTAATTTCAATTCCATGGAAGCCTATTATTATAACCAAATGTCAAAGCTCCACCAGAGCGCTTATCACGCAATGAAAGAAGGGATCACATCCCTTCAGACATCCTTCACCGTTCCGCGGCTGGATGCCAGAGAACTGTCGGATATCTTCTTTAAAATTCGTCTGGATCATCCGGAAATTTTCTACGTTACCACATTTACATTCCGGTATTATCAAGATGCCAGTCACGTGGAATTCTTTCCTGAATATCTGTTTGATAAAAATAAAATCCGCGAACATCAAAAAGCGATGGAATCCCGTATTGCGAAGCTGATCAGACCCGTCCAGGGAAAACCGGTCAAAGAGCAGGAACAATACATACACGACTTTGTCGTTCAAAATATCCGTTACGACAAATTAAAAAAGCCTTACTCCCATGAAATCATCGGAGCCTTGGGCCAGGGAGTCAGCGTCTGTGAAGGGATTTCCAAAGCCGTAAAAATCCTCTGTGACCGTTTACATATCTGGTGCATCATCGTCATCTGTGATGCCGATCCGGAACATGGAGTCAAATACCGTCACGCCTGGAACCTTTTGAAACTGGACAAGTCCTACTATCATTTGGATTGTACCTTCGATAATACCTTGACCAATGGTCATCAGGTCAGCGCAGACGGGACACCCGTCACAGCGAAGAACAATCCCGATGCTTTGATCCGGTACGACTACTTCAATCTCTGTGACGAACAAATCTACCGTGATCATCGCCGCGCCATGTACCCTGTCCCCGCGGCAACCGACAACTCCCGCTTCTTTTACAAAGAAGCGAAGCTGTCGTTTACAAAACTGGAAGATGTACAAAAGCGTTCGATTCAGGCCATTCGAAAGAAAAAGCCGCTGGTCTTTCACTGGCGCGGAGGGTATCTGACAAAAGACATTCTCAACGAACTAGTAAAAATCATTCACGAAGCCGCGTTGGAAAAGGATGTTCACGCCCGGATCCACGTTAACTGGCCTCAGGCCGTCCTGAAAGTGGACTTCAGCCAAGTCATCACTCAGGATGAAATCATTACCGATGAAGCCGATGAAAGCGATGACGAATAATCAAAGCGCCCTGAAGGGCGCTTTTAATTTACTTTTTATTGAATTTGCTCGCCGGTACTCCGCATAACGGGCACTTTTCCGGCGGATTATCTCCGCGATGTTCATAACCACAGACAGAACATACCCAGATGGTATCGCTTTCCGGTACTTCTTCCACCGGAGCATTGAACTCTTCAGAATTCACCAGAGCTTCGATTTCCGAGGCCACCTGTTCCGCTTTGTTCAGATCCAGTTCACCCATGTCAGTGATCTTCATTCCCGTCAGCTCGCTGAATTTTGCCAGTAAAGCTCTTTCTTCCGGAAACAATGTATCCACACGAAGCTGTCCATTGACGAAGAACTTGTTGAAAGTTCTGGACGGGTTATTATCGTAAATTTCCTGAGCTACAATGGGGAATTCTTTTTCGGAGAACAAACCTTCCCCCACCAGGATCACATTCTTTGTTTTCAACTGTTCTTTCACACGGCTCAAATATAACTTGGTCAACTGAGCGGTGTAAGGTCCGCGGAAATTAAATACTAAGATGACATTGTTGATTTCCCTCAGATCTTCCGCTTCAAAAGGAGTATCCACATTGATACATTTGCATCCTAACTGATTGGCGATTACTTCAGCCACTTTCTTTGCACTGCCATGGAAAGTTTCATAGGTTACGATCGATTTCTTCATCATGGGTAGTCCTCCTCATTATCCTTGATCGAGCATTGTCGATATTTGTCGAATCCATTTGTTAGTAAGTTTTTACCCATGTATAAAGAACTTAAACAATGGAACGGTTCCACTTCTTAGCGAATGGAATTAAGCATCCCCCAATTCCATTTGCCACAGATATCACCATCGTTCTGAGTAGTGTATCCAGGGACCAGACTTTCCCCAAAGAAAAATAGAACATATCCGCAATGCAATGTTCAAAACCACACAATATAAACGTGGCAACACATACGAATAAAATCACAGGATTGTTCGCCTGTTTGTACCCTTCCACAGCGATATACATCAGCGCACCGCAGAAGATTCCCAATATTAACAGACTCATAAACGAATCATTCAACTTCACCTGGCACATCCCGGTCACCGCTTCCGCCAGTCCTGAAATTCTAGTTTTCATTACCGCTTGCGCTGCCAGCCAGGTACCGATGAAATTCCCGATCCAGATGACAGCCACATCAACCAAATACACAGGCGGATTATTCGGAATGTATCCAACTTTACCGGTATACAAATTCAGTCCATGCACAACGATTGTGTACAGTCCGACCGTAAACATCAGTGCACCAACAACTTTGTTTTCCAGTGACAGATATACGACTCCGCCTATGCCGATGACCGCTCCTCCCAGAATCGCGAGAATTAGCGTACAAAGATAATACTTTCTGTTTTTCATTTCAGGTCCTTTCCCACATATCGTACCCGCTGCTCTTTACCCTGCCATGAAACTAGAAAACCAAAAAACCGACACATCCGGGTCTTTTGGCGCCCAGACGGTCGGCATTTCATCAGTTATACTTCACACGAGATTTCTCGCTTAATTCCGTCAGTTATATAACCAAACACAGTATAACATTCGGTTTTTGAAATTGCAATAAAATATTTTTGATAAATTGTTCGTGTTTTATAAAAGTTCCACGCACACTTTCGCATCAGCTCTGCCTCCGAACAAGTCCCATACCTGAACAACGATTTCTCCGTTGGAATTTCCAAACTGATTTCCCAAAGCCTCGTATTCCAGTGTAAGTCCTTTTTTATCCCGGACCATCATCTGCGTCGGACGAAGGATTCCGTTATCTTCAGGTACAATATCCACGCACCAAAAGTTAACGAGACACAAGCTGTCTTTTTTAATCAGCCGCTTGACAGCTTTGGTGTTCTTTTCATCCAGCATTTCGTAGATTGCCTTTGGCGGTACATAATCCAAAAGGCGAACTTTCAGAAGCTTTTTATCCGAAATCCCCGCCTGTTCTACGGTAGCCTTCACCGTCAGCTCTCCTTCCGCATAAGAAGAACGTCTTGACGAAACCGAAACTTCCCCGCTTTCATCCACAGGAAATGCTTCCGCCATCTCGAAGGAGGCACCCAAATTCCACAAACGCTTTTCCGTTTCAGCCACCGCAAGACGGCCGGCGTCACAAGCGATCCAACGGCGTCCCATCTGTTCTGCAGTCGCCGCCAGTGTACCGGATCCACAGAAGAAATCAGCACATAAATCGCCTTCTTCCGTACAGCTGTCCAGAATCTGACGGAGCAGAGCCTCCGGTTTCTGGGTCGCATAACCTGTGCGTTCCGAGGACGTACGGCCGACCATATCGATCTGCCAAACGTCCTTTTTGTTGACCATGGTATACCAGCCAAGCTCGTCCTTATATTCCTTCACACCTTTAAAACGGTACGGTTTATATCCACGGTTGTAGGATTTTTCCTGCTGCGCTTTAAAATAGTATTTCTTGGACTTTCCATAATACAGGAGCGTATCGTGCTTTCTTGCAAAGCGGCGCTTGGAAACACCGCCGGATTTGTACATCCAGACTACTTCATTGATGAAGTTTTCCTGACCAAAGATCTCATCCGCAATGATTTTCACATAGTGGACAGCATGCCAGTCCAGGTGAATCCACAGACCACCATCCTCAGCCAAAAGCTCGCGAATTAAATACAGACGATATGCCAGCATAGAAAGATACTCTTCCATCCCGTTTTCCCAAGTGTCACGATATGCTTTCTGCTTTACTGCTGCCAACTTGATCTTGTCTGTATCGATTTTCACTTCCGCAGCATAATCCGCATTGGAGAAGAACGGCGGATCGATGTAGACCATCTTCAGCTTACCGCCCATATTCTTTTCACGCAAAAGCCATTCCATAAACGCAGCATTGTCTCCGGCTGCCAGCATGTTTCCGAATTGAGGATCCGTATCAGCCTCGCAGTCCGCAGGAACGCCCACTTTCTGACGCGTCGTGAATGTCCACAGGGGCGGATTTGCCATTTTAAAGTCATATTCGATCTTACAATCGTCCACAATATTGCACAATTTGTGCAGTAAACTCATGTTGTCCTCCTTATCAGCGCAGAACGCCGATCAGATCGTAACGGCCGATCTTCTTCAGTGCTTTTTCCACCAAAGCACGATTTTCCTTCTTGTTGAAATGCAATAGTGCTCTCTGCATTTTCTTTTCTTCCAGCGTCTTGGCTACGTAAACCGGTTCACCGGTAAACGGATCTTTTTCCGTGTAGTACTCGCAGGTGGCCAGCGTTCCCGGCGTCGGATAGAAATCCTGTACCTGGTCGGGAACGAACCCGGTCTTTTTCAGGAACAGCGCCAGTTCTACAGCATCGTTCAGATCAGAACCGGGATGAGATGAAATGAAGTAAGAAATCATGTACTGCTTCAAGCCCAGCTTTTCATTGGTTTCTTTATATTTTTTAGAGAAGGCCTCAAAGACCTCTTTTTCCGGCTTTCTCATGCGCGCCAATACCTTCGGCGAAACGTGTTCCGGGGCAACCTTCAGCGTTCCGCTGATGTGATACTTGCACAATTCTTCCATAAAATCCGTCTTTTTATCAGCCATCAGATAATCAAAACGAATTCCGGAACGAATAAAAACTTTTTTAACACCAGGAACACCGCGAACTGCTCTCAGAACATCCAGATAATCCTTGTGATCGATCCGCATCTGACCGCAGGGTCTGGGATATAAGCAGTCTCTGTGTTTACAAACACCGTGTTCCAGCTGCTTTGCACAGGCAGGTCCCCGGAAATTGGCCGTAGGTCCACCCACATCGTGGATATATCCTTTGAAATTCTTCTTTTGAGTCAACCGCTTCGCTTCTGCTACGATGGATTCTTTGCTTCGTGCGCGGACTTCTCTTCCCTGATGATAGGTCAGAGCACAAAACGCACAGCCGCCGAAACAGCCACGGTTCGACACGATGGAAAATTCCACTTCCCTAATGGCGGGAACACCGCCCAGCGCTTCATAGGACGGGTGGTACGTTCCCTCATAAGGAAGTTCATAGATTTCATCCAGTTCTTCCGTGGATAAGGGTTCCTGCGGAGGATTCTGTACCACCGCCAGCGTATCGTCATACCGTTCCACCAAACGCTTTCCTTTGATCCATTCATTATTCCGGTACTGTATGGAAAAACTCTTTCCATACGCATCCTTATCCTCTCTGACTTCACTCCAGGGCGGAAGGATCTCCGTGTCCCCAAAGGCGGTATAATCCTCATCTGTCTCAGACCCGCGAACGACCGTCCCTTTGATCCAAGTGATGTCTCTGGCTTCCATACCGGAATCCAACGCCTCCGCGATTTCCACAATGGCACGTTCACCCATACCATAGATCAGGATGTCCGCTTTCGCATCCAACAGGATCGAACGACGGACTTTATCCTCCCAATAGTCATAATGAGCGAGACGGCGAAGGCTGGCCTCGATTCCGCCGATGATGACAGGAACACCTTTATATGCCTCTTTGCAGCGGCCACTGTAGACAATCACTGCACGGTCAGGACGGTTTCCAGATTTTCCGCCGGGAGAATAGTTGTCCTGTTTTCTCCGGTGTTTAAAGACGGAGTAATGATTTACCATGGAATCCACGTTTCCGGCATTGACTAAAAAGCCGAGACGCGGACGTCCAAATCGTCGGAAGTCCTCAGCAGAACGCCAGTCCGGCTGAGCAAGGATCGCCACTTTGTATCCGAAGCGTTCCAGCTGCCGGCTGATGATCGCTGTACCAAAGGAAGGATGGTCCACATAGGCGTCGCCCGTGACCAGGACAAAATCAGGCTCATCCCAACCTCTCTGATGCATTTCTTTTTTTGTAACAGGTAAAAAGGCCATACCTTCCTCCAAATTCAATTACTATTCTGCATTTACAGTTACGATGGTAACAGGAATATCTGCAACATCAGCAACTTCGTCACCCAGGATCACGATCTGTTCTGCACCTTCTGTGGTTGCAGCCGCCAGGAATTCCTGAATCATCACTTCATAGTGGTCTCTTGTAAAATTCTTCATTCTGGCGGTATCCATGGCCAGACCTACACCTCTCTGTAAGATACCCATGGACAGAATCTGATTTCCCGGGAACTGGTCATGTTCGTGATAGTACAGTGCCAGCACGGTCTGAACTGCTTCTGTCAGGTTCTTTGTTGCGGAAGTGATTACCGTACCGGATTCCATGGACTGGTCGATATCTACACCGATAACCTTTTTGCCCAGGATTTCAGCTGCGGTCATAACAGAATCGCCGGCTGCACCTGCAGTTGCAAAAATAACTTCCACACCTTCTTCATACCAGCTCTGTGCCATCGCTTCCACTTCAGGAGAAGCATCGAAGTGGCCAAGATAATGATATTTCATGTCGATGCTTTCCAGCTGCAATTCCTGTGCCGCTGCTTCTGCACCCTGTACAAATCCATATCCGTAACGCTTTACAGAAGGTACGTCACGTCCGCCGATGAAACCGAGGGAACGATATCCTTCCATAACAGCTGCATATCCTGCCAGATAGCCGGCTTCTTCTTCTTTGAAGATTACCTGAGCTACGTTTTCATACATAACAGATTCTGCTTCTGCAGTCTGTCCGGGTCCGTCGATGATCACGAAATTGATATCGGTATGTTCCTGTGCCATAGATAAAACCGCTTCTTCAAAGTCAGATCCGCCGACAATGATAATCTGAGCCCCTTCTTCAATGGCAGTCATTATGGTAGTCTTGGTGGCTTCCAGTTCGTTGGAACCTACACTGTACCACTTGTGAGTCAGTTCATTGATCGTTCCGTAGATTTTGATTCCTTCCCAAATCGCATTGCGGTACGGGTCAGCTTCCACTTTGTCACCTTCAATAATCAGAGCGATTTCAGTGGCTACAACATCAACAGGTTCCTGCTCTTCTTCTTCGGTACCGCCACCGCAGGCAACCAGAGAAAACAGCATAATAAAAGCTAAAAACAGCGCTAAGAAACGTTTCATATACACCTTTCCTTTCTTGTTATCATTCATACTGTAATTGGAAATAGCCTATAGTTAGAAATATTATACCGTAAATCAATCACGAAAAAAAGCATTCCAATAAAAAAACTGTCCGACCTTTCAGACAGTTTTTTTATTGTTTTCTTTACCGGCTGATGAACATCTGTACCCAGTATCCGTTTCCGAAACGGTCCGTACAATATCCAACACCCATATGCGTAAAGTCCTTATTCAGGATATTCTCTCTGTGTCCGGAAGACTTCATCCAGCCATTCATCACTTCACTGACCGTCTTCTGTCCTTTTGCAATATTTTCACCTGCTTTTCGGTAGCTGATTCCGAATTGTTTCATCATTTCAAACGGCGAACCGTATGTAGGAGATGTATGACTGAAATAGCCGTGATCTCTCATATCTTCTGCTTTGATTTCTGCAACATTCGACAATTCTCTGCTCAGCGTAAGTTCCGAAAGGCCGGCGCTGCGGCGTTCCCGATTGACCTGTGCCAGCATCTGTTCGGCAACCGCCGAAACATTTTCGCTATTCCCAATATTATCTCCGCTGCCTGGAATGTCCATCTCCGGAATATCGATGCAGTTCATCAGATACTGCAGCCACTGTACTTGATATGTATGATGTCCTTCTCCGTTAATCACCGCACTGTGACCGTACGCCGTTCCCGGGACCATCATCACTGCAGCGATCGTAACTGCAGCAGCTTTCTTTTTCCAATTTAACATAATCTCGTCCTCCTTTTGATGTTTCTCTATCCCTCCCCCTTATGAACTCCGTCCGGCGTCCCGAACGGTAATTTCATTATAAAAGCCCTGTTCCGTTGGAACAAGGCCTCGAAATTTTCCTATGTTGGTATCCTTATCAAAGTTTGGGCATTTCCGCCAGGAAATGGCGGATGATCCGGGCCGTCAGCCCCCAGATCACTTTTCCTTCATAATGATAGATCGGTACGGTAAAACGTCCCCGTCTCCAGTTATATTTATCGGGACAGTCTCCCAGAAGATCGTACGGGAAATCGTCGCCGATGTTCGGTCCCACTTCATATTCGTAAACGTACGGTTCCGTTTCTTCGAAAAACTTCAGCGGAACCAGGAACAGCTCCTGTACTTCCTCGGGATTGGGAATCGCTTTCTTCACATCCTCATAGGCAATGGCACCTACAAAGGTGTCGATCTGCATATTCGTATAGTTGCACATCGAATCAAACTGTCCGAGAATACGAATCAAATGCTTCGGAATTCCCGTTTCTTCCTGTGTTTCACGTACAACACATTCCACAGGACGTTCTTTTCCTTCCAGTCCCCCGCCCGGAAAACAAATTTCCCCCGGCTGGGATACCGTACCAGAACGCACCTCCAGCAGCAGATACATCTCGTCTTTATGCCATACCAACGGAATCAGCACCGCACAATGCTTCCGCATCTCCATAACCTTCGGTTTTCGCCCCTCTAAATACATCGCTGCCGCTCTGATGTCCATTTCGTTCCGTCCCCTTCCTCACGACACACGCACTTCTAGTACCTAGTATGAACAGAAAGGCGGTGATTACTCACCGCCCTTGTTTTCTCTTTTGTTTTGATTAGTTCAGGATTTCGTACTGCTTGATGTATTCGCCGATTTCAGCCTGTTCAGCACTTAAGCTGACAACGAAGTCGGGACCATACATTTCGGAAATCTTGGACAGACGACCCAGGAATTCTTCCAGGTGTTCGATCTGTACATCAGCATGCTTTAAGATGCTGTCGATGAAGATCACCTGAATATCGTGGTCGGAGCTGATCACACCATATACAAAACCGATGTATTCATCGATATTGGTGATGTGCGGATAATCTTCCATACATACGACTCTGATTCTGTACTTTAAGTCCAGCATCAGTCTGTTATCCTTGTTTATGAAAACGATGCTGCCGTCTCTCTGTTCCAGACTCTGGTTAGCGAGATCGATCATCTGCTTTGTTTTTCCGCTTCCTTTGCGTCCAATCAGTAATTTTACCATTGGCTTGTCCTCCTTAGTTTCATAAGATAAATAGATTATACACTATGTCTGATGTGGGAATCAAGGATGAACCTTGAAAAATTTTGTTATTTTTGCGAATTTAATCGCAATTGACCACAAGCTGCATCAATGTCACTGCCCAGTTCCCTGCGAACGGTTGCCTGGATCCCTCTTTTCTCCAGTTTCTTACAGAATTCTTCCGCAAACTTCCGGTCGGTTCCCTTCAGATCCCGTTCACTGACGGGATTCATGGGAATCAGATTGACATGACAGTTCATACCAGCCAGCAATTTAGTCAACTGATTCAGATTTTCTTCTTTATCGTTGACTCCCTTGACCAGAGTATACTCAAACGTGATCCGACGACCGGTCTTGTTTACATGTTCGCGGCAAACCTCCATCAGCTCGTCCATGGGGTAGCGTCTGTTCACAGGCATCAGCTGGCTGCGCAGCTCGCTGTTGGATGCATGGAGCGATACCGCCAGGTTGACCTGTGGGAATTCATCTCCGAACCGCTTCATATTCGGTAAGATTCCGCAGGTGGATAACGTAATATTTCTGAGGCTGAGGTTCAGTCCTTTCGGATCGTGGACCAGCTGTAAGAACTTCGTCACGTTGTCATAGTTGTCGAAAGGCTCACCGGATCCCATCAGCACAATATGACTGATGCGTTCACCGGTATCCCTCTGTACAGCCAGAACTTCTTCCAGGATTTCCGCTGCCGTCAGATTTCGACAAAGTCCCCCGATAGTAGATGCACAGAATTTGCAGCCCATGCGGCAACCTGCCTGGGTGGAAACACAGATGGAATTGCCAAACTTATACTTCATGAATACAGATTCAATGGTATTTCCATCTTCCAGACGGAACAGGTACTTTTTCGTACCATCTGTCTTTGACGACTGTACCGTTACAATCTCATGGCAGGTGATCTTACACCGTTCCTGCAGCTGCTCTCTCAGCTTTTGCGGGACATTGGTCATGTGATCGAATTCCGTTGCATTCCCATGAATCCATGTAAAAATCTGTTCTCCGCGGAAGGCCGGTTGTCCCAGTTCCTTCATATAAGCTTTGAGCTCATCCCGCGTCATATTCTTTAAATCTGCTTTTATCACTTGATCTGTCATTGACATCCTCCTTTGATCGGATAAATTTATGATACCATGAAAAAAACAAGGATTCAATACTTCGAAAATTGCCGGTAATAAAACGAATATTGGACTATGAACAATGATTCAAAATCCTTGTCCTTACTTGATTCTTATGATATACTTATAAAGTCGGTTTTCACCGGCAGCTACAATTTACAACAATTATTATAATGATAAAGATTAAGGAGAAACGAATGAGCATTATCACATGGTTTACAGAAAGTGTAATGACCAATTCTATGATGATCCTCTTCCTGGTAATCGGTTTCGGTTATCTGGTTGGAAGCATCAAGGTCTGTGGTCTGGATCTGGGAAGCGCCGGCGTACTGCTGGTTGCCCTGATTTTCGGTCATTTCGGCTTCACGATTCCCGGTGTTGCCAAGGATCTGGGTCTGATCTGCTTCGTAACCTCTGTAGGTTATATTGCAGGTCCGAAGTTCTTCCGAAACTTCAAAGCCAATGCTAAATCTTACATTTTATTAGGTATCATCATCATCTGTTCCGGTGCGCTGACCTGTCTGGCTATCGTAAAACTCTTCGGCGTTCCTGCCGATCTGTGCATCGGTATGATGACTGGTGCGCTGACCTCCACTCCCGGTCTGGCTGCTGCACTGGAATCCACTGGTTCGGAAGCTGCTTCTGTCGGCTACGGTATCGCTTATCCTTTCGGTGTTATCGGCGTTGTTCTGTTTGTACAGCTTCTGCCGAAACTGCTGAAGACCGATATGGACGCTGAACGTGCGCTGTTCACTGCAGTTACTGATGTGGAACTGAAAAAGGAAAATAAAAAATACTTCGAAGTAGAAGACATGGGGCTGTTCCCCTACGCATTAGCTATTGTAATCGGTATCATCCTGGCTAAGATCACCATCCCCCTTCCGGGCGGCGGTACCTTCGCTCTGGGTACTTCCGGCGGTCCCCTGCTGGCAGGCCTGATTCTGGCTCACTTCGGTCACATCGGTCCCGTAAGCTTAAAGGCAGATGTCAAAATGCTGAAAGTACTGCGTGAATTCGGTCTGATCCTGTTCCTGGCTGGTGCTGGTATCGGTGCTGGTGCTGGTTTTGTGGATATTCTGAAAGAACACGGCGTAATGCTGTTCATCTACGGTGCACTAATGACCCTGGTTCCCATGCTGATTGGTTACTTCTTCGCAGCAAAAATCCTCAAGCTCAGCGTATTCAACACTCTGGGTGCGATCTGCGGCGGTATGACCTCTACTCCGGCTCTGGGTACTCTGATCAAGGTAACCAAGACCGACGATGTTGCTTCCGCTTACGCAGCAACTTACCCCATCGCGCTGGTGTTCGTCGTTCTCGCAAGCCAGTTCCTGGCAATCATCTGCTAGTGAAACCGATTCGCAATTTGCGACATCATTACATATCGACATTAGAAAACCCCGATCTTGCGATCGGGGTTTTTGATTGCCGGTATTCTTTTAGAATGTGGTCAGGAAACGGCGTTCAAATTCAGAAGCCAGTTCGTCACGGAACTGCGGGTGAGCAATATTGATCAGATTTCTCGCTCTCTGTTTCAGTGTACGTCCCTTAAGTTCTGCGATCCCATATTCAGTTACAACGTAATCCGCATCCTGTCTCGACGTAGTAACGGCTGCCCCGTGGTCGATGAACGGTGTGATCTTTGAAATCATGCTTCCATCCTTTTTCTTTGCAACGGAAGGCATTGCAATGATTCCCTTTCCTTTTCCGTCCAGAGTCATAGCTGCACCGCGCATGAAGTCCACCTGGCCTCCAACGCCGGAGAACTGCTTTGTTCCGATGGAATCCGAAACGATCTGGCCCATAAAATCCACAGCCAGTGCGGAGTTGATACAAACCATGTCGTTGTTCTTTGCAATGATCATGGGGTGGTTTACGTAATCTACGGTTCTCAATTCCACACCGGGATTCCGATTTGCGAAATCATACAGTCTCTTTGTACCCATCAGGAAGGTGACGATGCTCTTTCCCGGATTCAGAGCCTTTCTGGAGTTATTGATGACTCCCGCCTCAATAAGATCTACAACACCGTCAGAAATCATTTCCGAATGAATTCCCAAATCTTTTTTATGAGTCAGCGATGCCAAAACTGCATCGGGGATCGCGCCGATACCCAACTGCAGCGTGGATCCGTCTTCTACCAGCAGAGCACAGTTTCGTCCAATTGCCAGTTCCGTCTCAGTAATCACCGGGATCTTCATTTCCGGCACCGGAGCGCTGTGTTCAACAATCACATCGAGATCATCCACATGAACAAAGGTGTTCCCATATACGACAGGAACCTGGTCGTTCACCTGAGCGATAACCAGTTTCGCAGAGCGGATCGCTTCTGTGGAATAGTCCGATGCCACGCCAAGAGAACAGTAGCCATGTTCATCAGGAGACGACACCATGGCAAGGCATACATCGATTTCAAAGATCCCGCGCCGAATGTAATTCGGTACTTCGTGGAAAAATACCGGAGTAAAGTCACCATAGCCGTCGGCAATCGCCTGGCGGACACAGGGACTCACGAACCAGCTGTTGATTTTAAAGTGGTCTTTATATTGCGGAAGGCTGTATTCTCCCTTTCCAAGTGTTACAAGGTTACTGATTGTTACATTCGAATAACTCTCCGCATTTTTCACCATAGCATCTACCAGATACAATGGTTCCGAACCTGCATGGGTAAACACCACTTTGTCACCGGACTTGATCCGCTTAACGGCTTCTTCTGCTGTTGTCAGTTTACTTTTGTATTCCATTTCCCATTTCTTCATATATTTCTTCCTCCGATTCTTGCATCAAACCAGAAAATAACATACAATGTCAGTGTTACTATGATACCCTTATCTTTGTGGACAAAACATGTCCAGAAAGGTTTTTTCTTATGAAACAATGCATTATTATCACCGGTTACATTGAAGGTTCCATTTCGAAGATTTATCCTGAAATTATCACCGCGACACCCGAAGACTCCGCTTTCTCCAATACCTCTCCCGTAGTACTTTGCGCTGACGGCGGATACCGGCTGGCTCAAAACGAGGACATCGTTCCCCATGTGATCATCGGCGATTTCGATACCTTTGACGGAATGGATGACGATACTCCAAATGCAGGTCAGATCATCCGCGTTCCTGTGGAAAAAGACGATACCGATACTATGCTCTGCATCAAGTACGGACTGGAACAGGGCTGCGATTCATTTGTAATGATTGGCGGCATCGGCGGTCGCCTGGATCATACTTTTGCTAATCTCCAGGCCCTGGCTTATCTGGCCTCCCGCGGCGTAAATGCCACCATGAAAGACGAAGAAACCTGCGTTACCCTTTTGACACCGGGAACGCATACACTGCATCGAAGCGAGTACCGTCGGTTTTCTCTGTTTTCCTATTCTCCGGCCTGCGAAGGACTCTCCGTACACGGAGCAAAATACGAACTGGAACAAGGTCGTCTGGAATACACCTTCCCCCTCGGCGTCAGTAACGAATTTAAAAATGATACCGTAGATATTTCCTTCACCGAAGGGATGCTTCTTGTCATCATGAATCATCAACGCTAAAAAAAGACCCGGCCACCTTCTTGTGGTTTCGGGTCTTTCTTATAATCTTGTAATTTATTTATTCAGCTGTTCTTCGATGATTCGATAGTCCTCTTCCAAACGCATCTGTGGCCATTTTTCTCTTGCAAATTCCAGATACTGGCGAGCCTCTTTCTTTCTGCCATTTTCGATCATAGCCCACATATCCAGGATAGCGATATTGGGAACGTGAACACCTTTATTTTTCGCAGTTACAAATAAAACCTTGCTTTCGTTATATAACTGCATCGCTTCCTCTGTCCGACCTGTATAAAAGTAACAGAGGCAAGTATTCAGCCGGCATACCAAATCCACATCGCCTTTCAGTTTTTCAGACTTTAGCTTCTCCAGGATTTCGACAGCCTTATCATATTCTTTGAGATCACAATACCCCGCGGTCAGATTCAGGCGCAAAATATTCTTCAAACTTTTTCCCAAAGCCTTCTGCTCCATGGCACTGACAACTTCAACGTATTCTGTTGCCTTCCCTTCATTCAGTAATGCCATAGCTTTGATCATTTTATTCTTGTAGTTCATTGTGTATATGACGACACCAAGCAGTACACAAATCATCAAGACGATAGCTCCAATGAAATACCACTTCATAAACACGTCAATATCAATTCCCAGTGCATCCCGACCGATTGCCAGGACCACACCTGCAATAACTCCGATCACAATGATGCGGATTGTCTGTTCTTTCATCGAAACTTCTCCTTTTCCGTTGTTTTAGCCCAAAGCCACATCCAGGATCATCATAATAGCAAATCCCGCAGCGAACCCAATGGTACCCAAATTGGAATGTTCCCCTTCTGCAGATTCAGGGATCAGTTCTTCCACTACAACATAAATCATAGCACCTGCGGCGAAGGACAGAAAATACGGAAGAAACGGTTCTACATATTTAGCAAGCATCAACGTAATGATGGCGCTGACAGGTTCCACCGCTCCGGAAGCCATTCCGTACAGGAAGGACTTCGTCCGGCTGGCATTTTCACGCATGTTGAGTGAAATAATTGCGCCTTCGGGGAAATTCTGGATCGCGATCCCCAGGGATAGAGCCAGGGCACCCGCCACCGTAACAGAAGAGTTTTCCATGGCAGCCCCTGCCAGGATCACACCCACAGCACATCCTTCCGGAACGTTATGCAGTGTAATGGCCATGAACATCATTGTATTCTTCTTCCAGGAACACTTCATTCCTTCCGGACACGTAGCATTCACATGCAGATGCGGAAGGAGCTGGTCCATCGCCAGAAGAAAACCCATTCCCAACAAAAATCCGGTCACTGCAGGTACAAAACCAAGCTTACCCATATGTTCCGACATGTCCATAGAAGGAATCAAAAGTGACCAGACAGAGGCCGCTACCATAACACCGGAAGCAAAGCCCAACAGGATCTTCTGGATCCGCGGCGGCATCGCACCTTTTAAAAAGAAGACGCAGGCTGCCCCCAGCGTCGTTCCCACCATGGGAACCATAATTTCTAATAAAGTATTCAGATTCAGCATCATCTCACCTCTCTGATTTTTTCTTGTAATTTCTTTTATTATATACCCGCTTTATGGTAAAATGAATCATATTTACGAATTATATGGAGGAAATCATATGCCCATCGGAGTTATCACTAACGCATCGGCCGTCTTTATCGGCGGTATTATCGGTGCTTTCTTAGGTAAATATATTCCCAAACGAACTGAAGAAACACTGACCGTAGTCTTTGGTTACTGTTCCTTTGCCCTCGGCATCACTTCTGTTATGAAATATTCTGCTACGGCACCGATTATTCTTGCAGTTATTACAGGAACGGTGATCGGAAGTCTGATAAAGCTTGAGGAACGGATTCAAAACGGATTTCGTATTTTCCTGAATAAGCTACCCATCCCCTCCGAGCACTTGGACATGGACCGCTATATCACGGTCGTTGTCATTTTCTGTACCGGCGGTCTGGGAATCTTCGGTTCTCTCACCGAAGGTATCTCCGGCGATCCATCCCTTCTCATGTCGAAATCGGTCCTGGATTTATTCAGCGCCGTAGTATTCGCGGGAACACTGGGGATCGCCGTCAGCGTGATCGCTCTTCCGCAGTTTCTGGTGTTCGGAACCTTGTTCCTGACTGCACAGTATATCGCACCGTTTATCACCGGCGATGCTTTGAACAACTTCATTGCCACCGGCGGTGTTATGACCCTGGCATCTTCCCTGAAAGTAGCAAAGATCAAGAACATTCCCGTCGGCGATATGATCCCCGCTTTGATCCTCTCACCATTTATGACAAAGCTTTGGGAACTGCTCCCTTTCTAACTACATAAAAAAGCCCCCTGATTTCAGGGGGCTTTACTATTTCTTTAAGCTTTTGTAGAATGCAGTTTTCCAAAGTCGATTTCCATCACCAACAAACTTGCTACCAGGAGAACTCCGCCCAGATATGCCTGAGGTGTCAGTACTTCATGGGCGATGAAAAATGCTACGATGGAATTGAATACAGGCTCCAGCGTAAAAATCACACCGACGTGAGAAGCCGAGGTGTACTGCTGGGCGATTGCCTGAACAATAAACGCCGCTCCGGTACAGAAGATGGAGAGAACAATCACGGCTCCCCAGGCACCGGCGCTTTTCGGTACATCCGGACCTTCAAAGATCAAGCTGAGAATCAACATTCCAGTTCCGGTAAATCCCAACTGGAATACTCCCAGCTGAAATGCATCCACCTCTTCATGAGCCACAGCACGCTCCGTAATCAGGAGATCCGTCGCATACGACACCGCACACATCAGACAGAGGATGTCACCCAATGCGGGACGTAAGCTCTCCGTTAATGTCAACAATGCGATCCCCGCAAAGGCCATGACTAAAACAATAAACAGCTTTTTGGAAGGTTTCTTTTTAAATACAAGAAAGTCAAGAACCGGAGTAAATACCACGGTCAGTGCGCAGAGAAATCCGGCGTTGGAGAGACTGGTATATAAAACACCGAAAGTTGCTCCAATATAAACGAAAATCAGAGCAAAACCCACCATTGCACTATATTTTAATGTTGCCTTATTGACGCCACGAACTCTCGGAAAAAAAGCGATGGCTGCCAGGAAGAACGCTCCCAGAAACCGGAATGCGTTCAAACTGAATGGTCCGATCTCCGTCAGCGCAAGATCCATCAATAAATAGGAAATACCCCAAAAGGCTGTTACAAGAACAAGCATCAAATCGGCTTTCACCTGTTTCGTCATCATAGAATCATCCACTCTTTCATTTCAGTTATATATCATTCGTTGTATACCACATAGATACGTTTTATTGTAACACAACTCTTCCGATTTGACAGCTTTTTTTCACACAGTCAACGTGATCTGTGATACACTGAAATCAGAGTGTAAAGATATTGTTAATATGTTGACAATCCGGTGGAAGCCGTTGCTTATGTGGGCTATTATGATTATAGCAAGTGTAATGTTTTTCATATTTCTTTGCAATAATTTTACACTCATTTTACATCAGGAGGTGACTTCGTGAACAAAAATCTTGTACTGAAATTGAAAGAAGCCCTTTCCTCCGTCTTGCCCATCACTGCAATTGTTTTTCTTCTATTTTTTACGATTGCTCCCGTATCCAAAGGGATGATGGCCATGTTCACCGTGGGCGCAATTCTTTTGATTTTTGGTATGGTCTTCTTTACGCTGGGTGTTGACATCTCCATGACTCCCATGGGAGAGCGTGTCGGTTCTCAGATGACAAAGACCAGGAATGTTCCATTCATTGTGATCATCAGTTTTATCATCGGGTTTATGATCACCATTGCTGAACCCGACCTTACGGTACTGGCAAATCAGGTATTATCCATTCCCAATCCGGTCATCATTGGAACTGTAGCTTTGGGTGTGGGGATTTTTCTGGTCATCGCTTTACTTCGTATTTTATTCCAGGTCAGCCTGTCAAGAATGCTGGTATTCTTCTATATCATCGTTTTCGGCCTGGCATCGATCACATCCAAGGATTTCCTGGCTGTAGCTTTTGATTCCGGCGGCGTGACTACAGGTCCCATTACCGTACCATTTATTATGGCACTGGGGGTAGGTGTTGCATCTATCCGCGGCGATAAGAGTGCGCAGGATGACAGCTTTGGACTCGTTGCTTTGTGTTCCATTGGCCCCATCCTTTCTGTTCTGATTCTAAGCCGTCTGTACAGTACATCTGCAGTCTATGTTCCCGTAGAGGTCTTTGCTCCTACATCGGTTTTAGAACTGATTCTTCTCTTCCTTCACGGAATTCCTCATTACTTAAAAGAAGTCGGGATGGCGTTGAGCCCCATCGTCATATTCTTCTTCTTGTTCCAAACATTTGCCATCAAGTTGCCGCGTCGTCAGATGATTCGTATCTGGATCGGTGTGATCTACACCTATATCGGGCTGGTTATGTTTCTGACCGGTGCCAACATTGGTTTCATGCCCGTAGGAAATCTGATTGGAAAGATCATAGCTTCTTTGGAATATAACTGGATCCTTGTTCCTCTCGGCATGATCATCGGCTTCTTTATTGTAATTGCCGAACCAGCAGTTCATGTTCTGAATCAGCAGGTTGAAACCATCTCCAGCGGCGCTATTTCTGGTAAAGCCATGCAGCTCAGTTTATCTCTCGGTGTTTCAGCTTCTGTCGGAATCGCCATGCTCCGTGTTCTTACCGGAATCAGCATCTGGTATTTCCTGATCCCAGGATATGCAATTGCCCTGCTGTTATCCTTTGTCGTTCCGAAGCTGTTTACGGCAATCGCCTTCGACTCCGGCGGCGTTGCCTCCGGTCCAATGACCGCCACCTTCCTGCTTCCGTTGGCCATGGGTGCCTGTGAAGCTGCGGGTGGAAATGTCATGACCGATGCCTTCGGCGTGGTTGCCATGGTTGCCATGACACCGCTGATCGCTATTCAGATTCTTGGCTTCGTCTGCATGCTAAAAACAAAGAAATCCGAGCAGCGTACGCCTGTCAAAAAACGTCCGCCGCGTACAAGAGCTGCTTCTTCTGTCATCATTTTCACGGATCCCTGGTCTGATGACAATTTCTGGACAAATCCACCAAATAAAAAAGATAGTTAAGAAAGAGGTGATCTTATGCCGGGTAATATCTTCCGACCCATCTGCCTCCTTATGGTTATCATCGATCGTAAGCGCAACAACTTGCTGGAAGCAACTTACCGCCGTCTCTCGCTGGATTACAGCCAGTGTTGCTTAGCGGAAGGAACAGCGAATCACGAGATCCTGGATTATCTGGGACTGGATATCACACACAAACAGGTAGTAATCACACCTGTTCCCTGTGAGGATGCCGAAAAAATTATTCATGCTATTGCTAATGACATGGAACTGGATCAGCCTGGTAATGGAATTGCCTTTACCATTCCCGTCAGCGGAATCGCCGGATCTTTAGCCATGGATATTATGAGTCGATAATTTAATAAGGAGGTCCTTATGTCTGCATATTCTCTAATTGTGGCGATCTGCCCCTATGGCTACGCCAATGAAGTAATGAATTCCGCCCGCAAAGCAGGAGCTACCGGTGGTACAATTTTAAATTCCCGTTCTATAGGTGATGAAGTCAAATCCAAATTTATGGGGATTTCTCTCAGAGAAGAAAAGGAAATCCTGATCACCCTGGTAACCAATGAAATCAGAAATGATATTCTCCAGGCAATTGCCCAGTATTCCGACGATCATCCGGATCGTGAGATCCTGACACTGGCTATTCCTGCCGACAACGTAGTAGGAATCGCCAAACCCATTGATTCCACGTTGAAATAACCACTCAAAACAAAAACCCCGCAGTTTCATTTTGGAACCCGCGGGGTTTTTCTCATATTTCAGCGACAAACATTTCCAAAGCCAGGGTCTGATCCAATAACCCTGTCTTGATGTTTTTATCCACCTGATAAGCATTTCTTAAAATCGTTTTCAGTCGTTCCACCGAGTAAGGTTCTGCAAATTGCAGTGCCTTTTTTAAGCGGAATTCGTGAACACCCAGCGTCTTTTGAATCGCAGAAACGGGATGTCCTTCTTCACGCATTTCCTTAGCCGACAACATGATTTCAAACTGTGAACAAATCAGCGCCAGAAGCTTATACACGCTCTCGCCTGAATCTAAAATATTATGAAGTCTGATAAAAGCTTCCGGTTTGTTTCCGCGGCTCAGCGCGTCCATCATGGCAAACACATCCGTATCGATGTTTCCGGCAACGATTCCCAAAAAGTCCTCCGTTGTTACCTCCTCACCAGAGGCATGGGCGATGGCTTTTTTCAAATCGTTTTCCACGTTAAACATGGTATAATCCGTTTCTTTATCGAAATAGCCAGTATGGTCGATAAACGCGGAAATTGCTGCGCTTCTGGCCCGTTTACCTGCTTGTGCCAGACGTTTTTCAATGGTTCCGGTCAGAAGTGCTCTCGTCAGCGGACCGAACTCGTAAGCCCCTCCCACATCCGAAACCGCTTTGTAGAGCTTTTTTCTCTTATCTGCACTTTCCCCCGTAAAAATCAATAACGTTGTTTCGGGAAGGTTTTTCAGATAATCTGCCAGTTCTTTTTCATCATTCTCCGACACGTTTCGCGACTTTCCTCCACTCATGGGAGGGAAATCTGTTACAAGAACCACACGACGTTCCGAAAACATCGGAAGCGTTTCACAGCTGTTGTGAAGCTCTCCCCAGGTCACATCAGGCCCGTTCAGTTTGGAATATTCCAGCGCAGCTGTTGCTGGATTGATGTATTTCTTCACAATCGCACCGACAGCCCAGTCGATCAGATACTGTTCTTTTCCAAAAAAGAACATCGCCCGCGGTAACGCATCTCCTTTCAGCTGTTTTTGAATGGTCTGAAAGGCATGTTCTTCATTTTTTACTGATTTTCCCGAAGGTCGATACGCCATTGTGATTCTCCGTTTCCGCCAATAATATCTGCCTGGTTCGGTACGATTCGCTTTACGATCAAAGCTCCATCCAGGTCAGTCCTTCCTATTATTATATCGTTTTTTTCCAACAATTCAATGACTCTGTCCGAAGGATGACCAAAATAATTCGTTCCCACAGATATGACTCCCAGTTCTGGATCCACAGTACGAAGAAACTCTGCAGATGTGGAATACCTGCTGCCGTGATGGCCTACTTTAAGAATCTCTGCGGAAATATCGATTTCTTTTGAAAGCAGTTCTTGTTCCCCTTCAAACCCCATATCTCCCGTTACCAGCAGTTCCAACTCTCCATAATGAATCAAAAAAATCAAACACGAATCGTTTTCATCCGAATCATCTTTCACAAGCTTCTCGTATTCGTTGTTACTGCGTTTCGGAGGTGACAAAACTTCAATCCAGACCTCCTCATCCAAATGAATCATACTTCCCTCTCTCAGATAGATGATTTCAGGTACGCCAGCATCATTTTTATCAACAAATTGACTTAGAACCTCGTTTTCACGTAAGCGGTTCGCCTCATACGTTCCGAATTGCTTTATCTTAACCATATTGTGAGCTTCCGTTAACCCCTGAAAATGATCCATATGCAGATGCGTTGCCAATGCCAGATCGATCGTTTTCACACCGCGATGAAGTAAATATGGTGCCAGTATCTCCTCTCCCACATTTCGAAAGGAACTGCCGCCTCCGTCGATGAGAACATTGTTTCCTCCAGGCGTCTGAATATGAATACAGTCTCCCTGGCCGACATCGAGAAACACGATCGGGTAGTCCTGATACGAAAACAACGCCGGTTTGGAAGCCGCTCCGGTCCACCATGGCAGCAAATGACTGAAAACAATGATCCCAATAACCCATCCCGCCGCTTCTGCTCGCTTCTTATTTCTCAAAAGCAAATAAAAGCTTTCCGAGCTCCATGTAAAAAGTCCCAAATAATATAACATCATCAGTCCCGGTGGAAATCCCGCTGTTACGAATGTTCCTGGAAATTCAGACACCAGCTCTCCAAGATTCATCATTCCATCCATAACAGCGCCGATAAGCCGTACGCTTTTCTCAAATAGCGGTTGAAAGGGAATGAATACGCTGAATTTCATTTCCATAATCATTGTCATGAGAGCTACCCCCATGGCCAGAGGGATCAAAAGTCCTGATCCCGCGATACAAAATGGATTCAGTGCCAGACTCCAAAGGGACAAACAGTGAAAGCGCCTTGCACAAACCGGTCCCATGACCATCTGAATCGCAATCATCGGACTCCCATTCAATGCAATCCAGCGAAGCCCGTGACTACGCTTACGATCCGCCGCCATTTCCAGTCCATAGCTGATTCTGGGAAGAACGCACGCCAGTCCAAAAGCAGCCAGCATCGATAATTGAAACCCATTGCTCATGATCTGACACGGCTGGCGCGTCAAAATCAGTATTCCGGCCAGTGATGCTGAAGTTGCCATATCGTATGGTCTGTATAGCGTCCGGCCGATCCCATGAATCACGATCATCAGCGCCGCTCGGGATGCTGAAGAACTGAAACCTGCCAGGGCGGCATATCCCACAGCTGTCAATCCGCACAGGAGCTGTGCCGGGACCGTTTTCCCACGGTCTCCCATCAGTTTTTGTACAGCTCCGTAAGCCAACCCCACATGAAGTCCCGATACTGCCAGAAGATGCCCCAGACCAATCTTTTGAAAGGCATCCAGAGTTTCATCCTCCATCAAATCCGACGTTCCAAATAACAGCCCCATCAAACCGCCGCAGCTGCCTTCTCCCATGATCGGCGACCACTTTTTAACCAAAAACTCCCGAAATGCAGCGGAACTGCTCGTATCCGGATTCAATACTGTGATTCCGTCTTCGTCGGTCTCTATCATTACTTGTGCCCCCAAAGTCCTCAAATAAAGCTCCTGATCAAATCCTCCCGGATTATCCGGTCGTGATGGTTTTCTGACGGTTCCGGTGATTCTAACTTTCCATCCGACCATGGTGCCGGTTTCAAGTTCTTCCTCATTCCCGTCTTCATCGACAGTGATCCATAGTCTCCGCCTCGTCCATCCACGATTTCCCATACTTTCCTCATTCAAAGGACAGACCACCAGCGTTCTTCCATACTGTGTTTTCTTTTCCGAAACGATTTTTCCCGTGACAGTAGCTTCGCGATCCAGAAAAGAAAGTAACGGTTCTTCTCTGGATAGTTCTGCTGTCATTGAAATTAGTCCGGCTAAAAGAGAAATCAATACAACACAATATACCGTTCGGTTATTTTCGTTTCTCAAACGATCCATCCAAAACAACATGCAGAACATGAAGATGATGCCAATAAGTACTGCAGACATCGAATTCCTTCCGTACCATCCGATAACACACCCTGTCGAGAAGCATAAAAAAATCAAAACCAACGGTCTTCTCATTATCGCTCTCCTTGTTTATCCATTTTTTACCATATTATCACTTCCTCTTAAATCTGTCAATTTTATATTCAAATTCCACTTTATTCCTTTTCATTACAAAAGAAACGCAAAGAAATTCAATTCTTTGCGTTTTAGTTCCTTCTATTCTGTTAAGAATCCATTTAAATTACTGTGCAGGAATACTTCTGTGGCCAAGACCGATGACCACTTCATTCAAATGCATCAGTCCGATACTCATGAATACACAAACCGACAGATGTTCTTTATATCTGCAGACTGCGATTTTTCCACCGCCATTCAACCCGATGGTCTTTACGGCAATCTGATTGACCGCTTCGCGGGCCGCACCGGCGATTGCTCCATCGTCCAGATGGCTGTCCCCGCGGCTCAGACCACTTTTTCTTGAAGCGATAAGCGCGCGTTCAATCATAACGTGTACGGAATTGACAATATCACCGCCCACATCCACAGCAACGGCCTGAACGCCTTTTTCCTTCAATTTCAGAATCAATCGTTCTTCTTCCGCTCTGGAAGAAGTAATGGCAACACGGATCGCAGCCTTAGCAACGTCTGTACTATCGTACATATGCTCCTCCCCTTTCATATAACCAGTTGTTTTCACAACACCACACACAAGATATTATCATTATAGCCCATTTATAATCACATTTCAAATCTATAATTTCAGGGAACTTTTTCCACCGTTCTTCTGTCAAATTTATTGAAGATGTGTTATAATAACAAAATACGATGTAAAGTGGAGTATTCTGCCAATACGATCGTTCAAAGGAGGGCTTTTTTTTGAGGGATGATTTGAATCAATCACAAGATAAAAAAGAAAAAGAAATCGACGATTTCTTAAATCAATTTAATAAACCGGATGAAGTAGAAGACAGTTTCAATGAGATCACAAACCGATTTGAAAAGAAATATGGTACCGGGCCTCTGAACAAAGAAGAAGTCAATGGCACTTCTTCCACTGCTTCCAATGAAGCGTCGGATCCCCCGGATGATTCTAAAGTAACAACAAACCGGATGGAACGGCTCCGCTCCCGACAGGCTAACGGTGAGTCCAAACCCAGTACCGGACAAAAAGCATCTTATATCCTCCTCAGTTTCCTGAGCTCGATTACCGGATTCTTCGGAAGTCTTGCAATGAAACTGAAGCTGGTGGATAAATCATCCTCGGTAAAGACAGAAGAGAATTCTTCAGGAGAAATTATGGCACGTTCTGACAAAAAGAAGAAGAAAAAGTACAAACTGAATTTTAAGCGACTGATTTTGTTCATTCTGATTCTGGGCATGCTGTGCTGCGCTGCAGTAGGCGGCTACGTTCTCAGCATTGTAAGTAAGATGCCTGAAATCGATACCAGTGACATTTACAGTCTGTTATCCGAAAACTCCGTTCTGTATGACAGTAACGGAAATGTTCTGGAAAACATCACGAAACCCGGTTCTTCGGAAATCCGAACCAACATTTCGTTCACAGATCTTCCGGAAGATCTGGTTGATGCGTTTGTTGCGATCGAGGATAAAACATTCTGGGAACACAACGGTTTCAATTTCGTCCGTATTCTGGGTGCTATCTGGGAAAGCGTTACCACTGGTGATCCCATCAGCGGTACCTCTACCCTGACACAGCAGCTGGCGAGAAACCTGTACCTGTCCGGTGACAGAGAAATGACCCGTAAGATCCAGGAAGCATGGTATGCAGTTCAGTTAGAAAAAGAAATGACCAAGGAACAGATTCTGGAAGCTTATCTGAACACCATTAATTTAGGTTACGGTGCTCACGGTGTCCAGGCTGCCGCTCAGGCCTATTTCTCCAAGGACGTTTCCGAACTGACCTTACCGGAATGTGCAGCATTAGCGACCATTCCCAAGAGCCCGACGAAGTTTGCACTGCTGAAGGGAGACGCCAACGAAAACATTGAAGATCCGGATGCACTGGATATCGTATCACGTACCGACACATGGACAATCTGGTACAATGATACCTTCAAGGATCGTCAGGAATTGGTTCTGTACTTCATGCACGAACAGGGAAAAATCGATGATGCAGAATATGAAGCAGCGCTGGCCTATGATATGCGTGAATCTATGAATCCCGGAACCACCAACGTATCCGCGCAGAACATTTCTTCTTACTTCGCTGACTACACCGTCAGCCAGGTAGTTGCTGATCTGATGACGGAATACAACCTCAGCAACTCGGAAGCCAGAGAAATGCTGTATACCAAGGGTCTGAGAATCTACTCCACACTGGATGTTAATATTCAGAAGAGCACGGAAGATATTTACAAGAAGAATTCCAACTTCCCTGAAGTCCGTCGTGCCAGCCTGAACAAGGACAAGAACGGTAATATTCTCAATGCTAACGGCAACGTTCTTCTCTACAAAAAAGCAACTTATTTCGACAGCGAAGGTAACTTCGTCCTCGCTCCCAGCGAATACCAGTGGAATTCCGACGGAAGTCTGACAGTATTCAAAGGTAAGCGCATGAACTTCTATAATACGAAGGTTCAGGGTAAAACTGATGTCAGCGTGGAATTTAAGAATCTGTACACCGAAGAAGACGGTCTGTTCTATTCCATCGCCGGTGGTGTCATTTCCATCGGAGCTGACTATAAAATCAAAGACGACAATGGGAACCTGGTTATCAGTGCACAGTTCTTCACCGATCATCCCAATGTGATCGTAAAGAACGGCGATAACCTGACCATCAGCTCCAATTACTACTCCCTGAAGCAGCAGGTAATGCAGCCCCAGTCCGCTGTCGTAATCATGGATTATCATACCGGTGAGATCAAGGCAATGGTCGGTGGTCGTTCCACTTCCGGTAAGCTTCTGTACAACAGAGCCACCGGTACCCGTCAGCCCGGTTCTTCCTTCAAGCCCATCGGCGTTTACGGTCCTGCCATCGAAAGCAAGACCTGGACCGCAGCCAGCGTCATCGACGACTCCCCCATGGTATTTGAAGAACGACAGTGGCCAAAGAACTGGTACGAAGGCTTCCGTGGTCTTCATACTCTGCGCCAGTCCGTGGAACAGTCTGTTAACGTCAATGCCGTTAAGGTATTCGTCGATATCGGTGTTCAGAAGTCTCTGGAATTCGCCAAGAACCTGGGAATTTCCACCATCGTCGAATCCGGCGAAGTCAATGACTTGAATGCATCCTCGCTGGCACTGGGCGGTATGACCAACGGTGTATCTCCTCTGGAAATGGCAGCCGCCTACGGCGCGTTTGCTAATGAAGGGGTCTATACCGAGCCTATCTGTTACACCAAGGTGACCGATAAGAACGGCACCATTCTGTTAGAACGTACCCCTGAAACACATCAGGCTATGAGCGAAGGTACAGCATCCATCATGACAGATATCCTGCGCTCTACGGTTACCAACGGTCTGGCAAAGAGAGCCCAGATCAGTAACCAGCCGGTTGCCGGTAAGACCGGTACCACCACCGATAACTACGACGCATGGTTCGTAGGCTTTACCCCCTACTACTCTGCAGCCGTATGGATCGGTAACGACGTAAATCTGGAACTGGATGAAGGTTCCGCATCTGCAACCCGTGTATGGCAGCTCGTTATGAGTGAAGCTCACAAGGGTCTGGCCCGCAAGGAATTCGTCATGGATGAAAGCGTTGTCACCGCAGAAATCGACACCAAGTCCGGTAAGCTTCCGTCTGAACTGTCTGCTCTGGATCCCAGAGGTTCTACAGTACGAACAGAATACTTCCTGGAAGGAACCGTTCCCATCGAAATCGATGACGTTCACGTACAGGTTGATGTATGTAACGCAAGCGGCGATCTGGCTACTCCCTGGTGTTCCGATCACAGTGTTAAGGTACTGATTGATCGTCCGGAAGATCCGCGCTTCACTGTAACCGAAGAAAACAAGGCGTTCCTCGAACCCAACAATGTGATCGCAGATGAACAGTACGATGCGCCCAGCTACTACTGCCACTTACACAATGGCGATACGATCAACTATCCCATCGATCCGGCTCTGTTTGAAGATCCCAACTTCGTGTTCAATCCGAGCACATCTCCTGCCCCCGGTACTGATACCGGAGAAGGCTACATCGATGTTCCGGAACACATGGAAGGAGTTGTCGGCGGCGAAGAATCCGGTGAAGAATATACCGGTGATGGTGCAGGTCAGATCATCGACAGCGGTTCTGAAGAAACAACTGATCCATCCAGCGAAATGCCGGAATGGCTGCAGTAATTCAACTGTAATTGAAAAGAGCTCCCTCATTTTGAGGAAGCTCTTTTTTCATGAAAAACCCCCTGCAGTATCGCAGGGGGGTTATATTATTCATATAAGCACTTCGCCAGCTTTGTGAACATCTGATCTCTGTATTCGATCTTTTCAGCATCTTTTCCATCGGAATAGTCGTAGAATCCAGCGCCGTTCTTAACACCAAACTGACCCTTTTCGATGCGGTCAGCCAGCATACCGAAGGTTTCCTTTTCGTGGCACAAATCTTCAAACAAATAGCTTGCGATATTATTGAACACATCCAGACCGCCCAGGTCACAGACTTCAAAGGGACCGAGACACGCATAACGAAGTCCCAGACCGTACTTCATGACATCGTCCACAGCTTCCGGAGTCGCAATCCCGGTTTCTACGATGTGGAGACATTCTCTCAGAATCGCCAGCTGGATACGGTTCAGAGCAAAGCCCAGTGCATCGTTTACGATTACCGGCTTCTTTTCTACTTTTACAGCCAGATCGTAAATCACCTGAGCAGCTTCATCACTGGTCTTTTTTCCCTTAATTACTTCGATCAGTCGAATGATATGAGGCGGGTTGATCCAGTGCATACCGCCGAAACGTTCCGGCTTGTTCACCTTTTCCGCAATGGCAGTGATGGACAGACCGGAAGTGTTGGTAGCCAGTACCACATCATCATCCACCAGATTGGACACCTGTTCCCAGAATGTGTGCTTCACTTCCAGCTTTTCGATGATGGCTTCCACGACGAAATCGGCCTTGCGGAATTCTTCCACATCAGCAGTATACGCAATGCGGGCCAGCATCTCTCTGGACTGTTCTTCCGTCACAATCTTTTCTGCGATTTCAGTCTTCTGATTCAGCTCGATCAGGTCCTTCGCCTTTTCCAGCGCTGCGGGGAATACGTCGTACAGGGTAACATCATAACCGTGCTTCGCAAAGGTCTGAGCCATGGACGATCCCATGGTTCCGGCTCCGGCAATGACGATTCTCTTGATTTCTCTCATGCGTTTCTCCTTGATTTTATCTGTAATGTGATTCGTTATTCGAACAGACCGCCGGCAAATTCCGCCGCGTCAAATTCTTTCAGATCATCCATACCTTCGCCGACACCGATAAACTTTACAGGAATATCAAATTCATCAGCAATGGTAATGACGATACCGCCTTTCGCAGTTCCGTCCAGCTTTGTCAGTACGATACCGGTCAGCGGTGCAATCTCGCCGAATTCTTTCGCCTGGGATACCGCATTCTTACCGGTGGCAGCATCGAGAACCAGCAGAGTTTCGCGTTCCGCTTCCGGCCATTCACGGTCGATGACCTTTCTCATCTTTTCCAGCTCTGTCATCAGGTTCTTCTTATTGTGAAGACGGCCGGCCGTATCACAGATCAGAACATCGATTCCACGGGCTTTTGCAGCCTGGATCGCATCGAAAATGACAGCGGACGGATCGGCACCTTCCTGATGGCGGATCACGTTGACACCCAGTCTCTGTCCCCATACCTGCAGCTGTTCTGCTGCCGCTGCACGGAATGTATCGGCTGCGGCCAGAAGTACGGTTTTTCCCTGAGCCTGCAGCTTATGGGTAATCTTAGCGATACTGGTGGTCTTACCAACACCGTTGACACCGATCATCAGAATGATCAGCGGAGTGGCATCGTTCAGTTTCTGAGCATCGCCCTTATCGATCAGACCTTCCACGATGGTCTTGATCTGATCCTTGACATCCTCCGGCTTGGACAGACGCTGCTGCTTGATATCGCTTCGCAGCTGTTCCGTGATCTTCATGGTGGTATCCATACCGATGTCGGAAGTGATCAGCGCTTCTTCCAGCTCATCGATCATATCTTCATCGATGGAAGGACGCATGAAGATGACGTCTTCCACTTTTTCCTTCATTCTTCCGAAGAAAGATTTCTTCACTCCAAAGGCCATAATATCGTTCTCCTCTTTTGTACTTATAATTCGAAATCGTCACCCATGCGCAGAGACAGGACCTTGGAGATCCCCTGCTCCGGCATCGTCACGCCGTACAGAACATCAGCGTATTCCATAGTCGCTTTCTGGTGTGTAACCAGAGCGAACTGGATTTCTCTGAAATTCTGCAGATATTTCGCAAAACGGTCAATATTGGCTTCGTCCAGCGCCGCTTCCACTTCGTCCAAAATACAGAACGGTGTGGGCTTTGCCTTCAGTACCGCAAACATCAATGCGATCGCTGTCATGGTCTTTTCACCACCGGACATCAGATTGATGTTCTGAAGCTTCTTTCCGGGCGGCTGAGCCACAATTTCAATTCCACATTCCAGCGGATTGTTCTCATCTTCCAGTCTCAGCTGTGCAGTTCCGCCGCCAAACAGCTGTTTGAATGTGGATTCAAAATTGACCATGATCTTGTCGAAGCTTTCCTTGAAATTGTGACGGATGGTCTTGTCCATATCGTCAATGATCGCCTTCAGGGAATTCATGGCTTCCACCAGGTCATCTCTCTGCGCCGTCAGGAATTCGTAGCGGTCCTTCGTGGTTTCATATTCCTTGATAGCACCCACATTGACATCTCCCAACGCCTTGATCTTCGCGCGGATCTCACGGCTTTCTTTCTGTGCCTGGGACATAACGAATTCGTCGCTTTGGAATTCCATCGCTTGAATGTAAGAGATTTCGAAGTCTTCCCAAATCTTATCCTTCCATCCGGCAATCTGGCTTTCGTTCTTTTCCAGCTTCAGCTCTGCTTCGAACTTCTTTCGCTGCTGTTCATTCAGCTGGTTCGCCATTTCGTCTCTCCGGCGTTCTTCCTGTTCCAGATACTTGGAAATATCCGCTTTTTGTCTCTGAACTTCGGCCAGACGCTGTTCGGTTTCCGCTTTCGCTTTCTGCAGTGCTTCTCTTTCCTGTAATAAGCCGCCGTCTCCGGACATCAGTTCCACACGTTCATCCGCCAGACGCTGGATCTGGTTCAGACGTTCCTGCTGCTGTCTCTGAAGATCACCGATGGATTCGATGATACGCTTTTCCATTTCAGACGCGCTATCGCGGCGGTTGGTCAAAGCGTTGATCTCCATACGGCGATTGGTCACTTCTTCCGTCAGATGGTCAGCCATACGACGTTCTTCTTCCAACTGCGGAATCCATTCTGCCAACAGACGTTCCGCTTCTGCACTTCTGGCTGTCTTTTCGTTCAGCTGTTTTCTTAAATCGGAAATCATGTCTTCTGCAGACTGTTCTTCACGGATCAGAGATTCTAATTCCTTTTCGCGCTTTTCTCCGCTGTGTTCCAGATCTTCCATCTGAGAAGCCAGGATCTGCTGCTGCTTTTCCTGCTCCAGTAATTCCAGCTGACCACCGCGATACTGCTGTTCCAGTGCTGCCAGCTGTTCTTCCAGACGTTGGGAATCCTTGCGGGCCTGTTCCATCCTTGCAACGCCCTCGGTCTTCTTACGATCCATCGCTTCCAGATCTTCTGTCAGCTGCTGGATTTCCGCTTTACGGGATAACAGGTTCGTTGTATTGGTTTTATACATACCGCCGGTAATCGCACCGCTGGCGTTGATGACTTCGCCTTCCAGCGTAACGAACCGCAGGCCGGAACCACCTTTCTTGGACATGCGAACTGCATTGTCCAGGTTGTCCACGATGACAACTCGTCCCAACAGATATTCCATCACGTTCTGGTAACGGTTGTCGAATTCCACGCAGTCCACTGCCAGTCCGCGATATCCTTCCATGTCAACCAGAGACTGAACCTGGTTGGCTTTTCCACCGCGGATACTCTTCACCGGAAGGAAAGTCAGACGACCAGCCTTCGCCTTTTTCAAAGCCCCGACAGCTCTCTGTGCACTCTGATCATCGGCGCATACCACATTTTGCAGCGACGCACCGAGCGCCGTTTCCACGGCGGTTGCCAGATCCTTCGGTACCTGGATCAGCTCGGCAACCAAGCCTTCCAGTCCCGGCAATTCCTGACGCATCAGGAATTTGACCGCGCCGTTATATCCTTCGTAAGAATTCTCCAGGTCCTGGAACATGCGCAGTTTTCCCTGAGCCTGTCCGATGGAGATACGCAGTTCTTCCATTTCCCTGCGCAGTTCTTCTTCCTGAAGTTTCTTTTGTTTCTGCTCCAGACGGAGACGACCGCCCTGATCCGCCAGAGTCTTTTGGTCTTCACGGCACTTGCGGATTGTCTCTTCCACAGCCGCACGTTCCTGGGCCAGCTTGTCGGATCCAAGACTTGCGCCTTCCTGTTCGGAAAGCAACAGCTGCTTTCTGCGGGTCAACGTATCTTTCAATGTTTCCAAACCGTTGATTTCAGAACGGCAGGAACTCATTTCCACGGACAATCCGTAGATCGTGTCTCTCTGTTCCTCAACTTTACGGTTCAGGTCGCTGACAGACTGGTTCTGTTCCTTCTGTTCTTCCACAATCTCATTCAAAGATTCTTTCTGATCCTGGATCTGCTCTTCCAGCAAATTCTGGCTTTCTCTGATCTGTGCAGCGTTATTTTCTTCCATGGAACACTTATCCTTCAACGCTGCGATTTCGTCGTTCAGACGGACGTTTTCGCGCTCAATCGTGGATAACCGTTCCTGATTCAGCTGTGTCTGATTTTCGATCCGGCTGATTTCCTGTGCCTGCTCCATGATCCGGTCACGGGCCACAGTTTCTTCCTGATCCAAAAGAGTATTCTGACGACGGTTTTCTGCAATATCTGTTTCCACCGCCTCTTTTCGTTCCTTGAAACTGTCGATTTCCAAAGTCAGCTCGGAAAGCTCGTCCTTCAGATATTCGTTTTTCAGTTCCACGGTTTCGATATTCTTCAGAGTGATATTGATTTCAATACCCTTCTGTCGTTCTCGTAATTCCAGGTATTCCTTCGCTTTCCGGCTGTCTTCTTCCAGACCGTCGATGCGTCCTTCGATTTCACCGATGATATCGTTGACACGTTCCAGATTGGTGTTGGAATTGTTTAACTTTGTTTCCGCTTCTGTCTTTCTCGAACGATATTTTACGATCCCCGCAGCTTCTTCAAAGATTTCTCTGCGGCTTTCCGGTTTGTTGCTTACGATTTCACTGATTTTCCCCTGGCCGATGATCGAGTAGCCATCCACACCGATCCCCGTATCCATGATCAACTCACGGATATCTCTCAGGCGGCATGTTGTATTATTGATGGCGTATTCGCTCTGGCCGGAGCGATACATTCTGCGCGTAATGGCAACTTCGCTGTAGTCGATGGGTAAGATCCCCGTTGAGTTGTCGATAACCAGCGTTACTTCCGCCATACCGCGGGATTTGCGATTGGCTGTACCGGCGAAAATGACTTCTTCCATCTTTCCGCCACGCAGCATTTTCGGGCTCTGTTCCCCCAGTACCCAGCGCAGAGCATCGGAAATGTTGCTCTTACCGCTTCCGTTAGGGCCTACGATACAGGTGATCCCTTCATGAAATTCGATGCTGACCGGATCGGCAAAGGATTTGAAACCCTGTAAGTCGATTCGTTTAAAATACATACTGTCCTACCTCATGTCTTTCATGGCCGCCTTGGCAGCATTCTGTTCCGCCTCTTTTTTACTGCGTCCTCTTCCGCTGCCCAGGATCACGCCGTTGACCACGACACTGGTATAAAATACCTTATCGTGATCCGGACCTTCCTGTCCGTCCAGAACATACTGGATATTCACATCTCCATTGACCTGCAGCTTTTCCTGAAGCGCTGTCTTATAGTCCGAATGGAGCTTCCCCTCCAAAGCCATTTGGATCACAGAGTCGAACAGACGCAGAACAGTTTTCTGCGCCTCATAAAAACCGCCATCCAAATAAATGGCACCGATGACGGCTTCTACACCGTCGGCAATCATGGAATTCCGCTTCCGGCCACCGCTGTGTTCTTCTCCCTTACCCAGAATCAGGGCCTGTCCGACGCCCAACTGATGTCCGATCTCTGCCAGCGATTCTTCGCAGACGATGGACGCTCTCATCCGTGTCAGACGGCCTTCTTCCTCTGTGGGTAATAAACGGTATAAGCGTTCGCTGATCACGGTTTCGAGAACAGCATCGCCTAGAAATTCCAGTCGTTCATTGTTATCGCAATATTGCTGATGCGTTTCGTTGATACTGGAGCTGTGGGTCAGTGCATTGCGCAGGAGTTTCAGATCACGGAACTCGTAACCCAACTGCTCCCTCAGCTTCTGACTATTCTCCACTCTCCACTTCCTCCAGTGCTAACACCGCTTCTTCAATAATCTGTACTACCTTTCCTTCTGCAAAGGGAATCGCCTTTAAAATACCATGCTTTACGGCATTGGCATTGGAAGAACCGTGGATCTTGATCACGGGTCCCTTAACGCCCAGGATCGGTGCACCGCCGTAATTGGAATAATCGAAAGCACCCTTCAGTTCCTTCATCTTATCCAGCAGCAGAGCCGCCCCGATCTTGGACTTCAGTCCTTCGGTAAACTTCTTCTTTACGAAGCTCAAAATATTCAAAGCAAACCCTTCGGTCAGCTTCAGGATGGTATTTCCGACAAAACCGTCACATACGATAACGTCGCAGACACCGTAAGGCACTTCGCGCGCTTCCACATTGCCGACGAAGTTCAGATTACTCTTCTTCAGCAGCTGGTGAGCAGCCTTGACCACAGTAGTACCCTTGGTTTCTTCCGCGCCGATGTTTGCCAGACCAACACGGGGACGATCCATGTCGAATACCTTTTCCATATAGATCGAACCCATGATACCGAATTCCAGCAGGTTATTGGGCTTACATTCCGAATTGGCACCGGCGTCTACCAGCAGGGACATTCCCTTCCCCATAATGGGATAGGGGCTGGTCAGTGCAGGGCGGTCGATTCCGGGGATTCTTCCCAGAATGAACAGACCGCCGGCCATCAGTGCACCGGTATTTCCGGCACTGATGAATACGTCTCCGCTGCCGCTCTTGATCAGGTTCAGACCGATAACCATGGAAGATTCTTTCTTACTGCGAACAGCCTTGACCGGCGAATCGGTGTTTTCGATCACGTCCGGTGCATGGATCACGCGGATCTGCTCCTTATTGTACTTATATTTTTTTAATTCTTCGTTGATCGCTTCTTCGCGGCCAACGATCCAAATCTCATGGGTAATTTCCTTTGCGGCCTCGATACAGCCTTTAACGATCTCCGCAGGCGCGTTGTCCCCACCCATACCATCGATGATAATTCTCATATACTTGTTATCCTCCGTTCCAGTGCTCTGCGCTGCGTTCGACCGGTCAGTCGACCCGCTTCGCGCAACCCTGCAAATTAGATTCTCACGCAGCAGCCTCATGGGCATACACATACGTAATTATAATGATACCACAAAACGGAAGAATATGCTAGAAATAATGCGCTAATCCTCAATTTTCAATACGGAAACTTCATATGCCACTCTCATATTGACGTTCCCTTCTTCATCTCGTTTCTTATATTCTCTGCTCTGGATCCGTCCCGTCAGTTCAATGGGATCGCCCACATCCATCAGCCCGCCGTACCCGGCATTTCTTCCCCAGGCGATACAGGGGATGTAGTCGGATTTATTGTACATGCGGTTGACAGCCACCATCAGATCACAGATTTCCCTTCCAAGCGGTGATGTTCTCCGTACCGGATTTTTACAAAGAAATCCCCGAAGACAAATTCTGTTTTCATCATAGATTTCCTCCGGTTCCGCCATACGGAACTCTCTGGCAAAGACCGTGATGATCAAGCGGTTTCTCCCTTCTTCCTCCTTATTGTATGTACGGATCTGGCCGGAAAGCGCGATCCGGTCCCCCTCTTCCGGCCGCTTCTCCAACATCAGCCGTTCTGAAATGACCACCGGTATGATGTCGCGATATCCGCTTCTTCTCGCCACCGCCACTTTCATCTCATAAAACTGTTCTCCAAAGGATTTATGGCTCAGTTCCGGTGCCTCTTCCACCGTCCCCAATAACTGTGCAAAATTTGTTTCCCGTCCAATTTCCACTGCTGACCTCCTATTGTTCCGGGATCTGCTTTCCTGCATGATCCACGGTATACTGATCCCGATAGATCAGCTGACCCACCGGTACGATCTCATATCCTTGTTCCGTCAGCATCTGCAGTACCAACGGCAAATATTCCTCCACATGTTCCGCATTATTATGAAACAAAACGATGGATCCCGGTTCCACATTCCGCGTTACCCGTTCCACGATCTGTTCCGTCGTAATATCCTTCCAGTCCAGACTGTCCACGCTCCACTGGATCACTTTGTATCCCTGTTCTTCACAGACTTCGATCAGGCTGTTATTGTACGCCCCAAACGGCGGTCGAAATACCGTTGGCCGGATTCCACTGATTTCTTCAATTGTATCCGCCGTCCGGTCCAACTCCGCTTTCATCTGCTCTTTTGACAGCTCTGTCATATTGGGATGTGTCGCAGAGTGATTTCCCAGTTCGTGACCACGCGCTGCAATTTCCTTTACATCCTCCGGATACTTCTGAGCCCAGAAATCCACCAAAAAAAATGTCGTCTTTACACCATACTG
>JAFUQN010000141.1 GCA_017472365.1 Bacillota bacterium | reverse complement strand
GGATCGTAGATAGCCAGTTCGGACAGCATCTTTCTGTTGATGTCGATGTTAGCCTTCTTCAGACCGTCCATCAGGCGGCTGTAGGAGATGTCGTTCATTCTAGCAGCAGCGTTGATTCTTGCGATCCACATCTGTCTGTACTGTCTCTTCTTCAGCTTTCTGCCGATGTATGCAGAACGCAGGGATCTCATTACAGCGGGGTTAGCAGCCTTGAAGGTCTTGCTCTTTGCGCCGTAGAAGCCCTTAGCCAGCTTTAAAATCTTCTTATGTCTCTTGTGTGCGTTTACGCCCTTCTTAACTCTTGCCATTTCACTTACCTCCTACAATTACACGTTTAATACAGCCTTGATTCTCTTGTGGTCTGCGCTACCCAGAACGGTACCCTTTCTCAGGCCTCTTTTTCTCTTAGCGGTCTTCTTGGTAAGGATGTGGCTCTTATATGCCTTATGTCTAGCTACTTTACCAGAACCGGTAACCTTGAATCTCTTCATTGCGCCTCTATGGGACTTCATCTTTGCCATTTTCGTTTCCTCCTAATTTGATCTGCGATATGATCTATTTGTCGTTTTTCGGTGCTAACACCATGTACAGGCTGCGGCCTTCCAGCTGCGGCTTCTTTTCAATGGTAGCCACATCGTTGATAATTTCAGCGAAGTGTTCCATGGTCTTCTGACCCTGAGCTGCGTATCCCATTTCACGTCCACGCAGACGCAGGCTGACCTTTACCTTGTCGCCGTCCTTCAGGAACTTAGCTGCATTGTTGGCCTTAACATTCAGGTCGTGTTCTTCAGTGAAGATACCCAGACGGATTTCCTTTACCTGAACGACCTTCTGCTTCTTACGAGCTTCCTTTTCTTTACGACGCTGCTCGTATCTGTACTTTCCGTAGTCAAGGATCTTACAAACGGGCGGCTTGGCATTCGGTGCGATGTTCACCAGGTCCATCTTGGCCTCGTTGGCTTTTTCCATGGCGAATTCGATACTTACTACGCCCAGCTGATTACCCTCAGCATCAATTAATCTGACTTCTTTCTCACGAATTTCTTCGTTGATCTGATTCTCCTTGCTAATTGTTGTGCACCTCCTACTAAACTAAAAAAGGCGGATAAAGTTATCCGCCTCAACAAAATCAACCCTACTTAGGGATGTTTTCATCATTGACCTTACTAAGCTGAGCCGTAAGGTGAGAAGCGGAAACTTCTTCTTCCTACTAGGATAGAATACCACATTCACCGGCCCTTGTCAAAGGTTATTTTCATATTTTTTATATTTTTTTCGTTAAACAGCGAACAAATTTGCGAACATGTGTTTACATTTTGTTCGTGCTGTGATATTATAATATCAAGTATGGCAATCGCTTCGCTTTTTACCGCGTAGCCTCTCTTCCATACGCGAACGTTAGTATATCACATCTTATTTATAAATACAAGCGGAGGTTTCCATGGAACAGTTAAAAAAGCGCGAACAGCAGATTTTGGATTACATGAAAAGTGAGATCCGAAAGAAAGGATATCCGCCTACGGTTCGTGAAATCTGTCAGGAACTGCAGATTAAATCCACTTCCACTGCCCATAAAGCCATGAGTAATCTGGAAGCGAAAGGTTTTATCCGAAAGGACCCTGCGAAGCCCAGAGCCTATGAGATCCTTGGAATGGAAAATGAAGAACCTGCTTTCACTTCTGCTCCCGCAGCTCCTGCTCCCGCTCCGGTACAAGAAACACAGCGAATCGACGTTGTGGATATCCCTGTGGTAGGCCGCATCGCCGCCGGTACTCCGATTTTAGCGGAACAGAATATCGAAGAAACCTTCCCCATTCCTGCCCGTTATCTCTCCCGCGGTAACAATTTCATGCTTACTGTCCGCGGTGAAAGTATGATCGATGTTGGAATCTATGACGGCGACTACATCCTGGTGGAAGAACAACATACCGCCAACAACGGCGATATCGTCGTTGCCATGATTGATGGATTTGAAAGCGAAGCTACCGTTAAGACCTTCTACAAAGAAAATGGTCATATCCGTCTCCAGCCCGAAAACCCGACCATGAGTCCGATCATCGTACAGGATGTCAAAATCCTTGGAAAGGTTCGCGGCGTGTTCCGTTATTTCTAATGCCACTTTATAGCGGCGGTTCGTTCCGAATCGCTGCTTTTTTAATTTCACAACAATTTCACTTGTATGGAATCCATGAATGGGCTAAACTATTATATACATATATTATTGGGGAATGAATTGGAGAATTGAACAATGGATTTTAACAAAACAACAATGAAAAAAATAATACTTATCGTATTTTCTGCGATTGCTTTCTATTGCCTGTTACAGAACGTTTCCGTGATGATTCGGGGTTTTCATCGCATTGTTGATGTTTTCTTTCCTTTCCTGATCGGTGCATCAATGGCGTTTATCCTGAATATTCCCATGCGGAATATTGAAAAACGGCTCTTCCCTTCCAACCAGAAGCTGAATCCGGTTCGCCGCCCGTTAGCCTTTCTGATCACATTAGTACTTTTGATCGGAATCCTGGTTCTGGTGGCTTTCGTAGTCATCCCACAGCTGGTAAGAACGTTTCTGATGCTGGCTGATCAGGTGCCTGATGCTCTTCGATCTCTGGAAGCCTATCTGTACGATCTTTCTATTGACTGGCCTCAGATCCAGCTTTATATCAATGAACTGGATATTGACTGGCAGGGAATCAGTAAAAAGGCTGTAACGCTTCTTCAGAATACCACCACGCTTTTGGTTAACTCCGGCTTTAACGCAGTCGGAAAAACTGTCAGCAGCGTTGCCACCTTTGTAATCAGCCTGATTTTCTCCATCTATTTACTGATGCAGAAAGAAGCATTAGCCCGTCAGGGAAAACAGGTTCTTTACGGCCTTCTCCCCTTACACGTGGCTGATAAAACCGTGGAAGTTCTCTCCATGGCTCAGACCACATTCTCGAAGTTCTTCTCGGGACAGTGTCTCGAAGCCGTGATTCTCGGAACGCTCTTCCTGGTAACGATGACGCTGTTTAAAATGCCCTATGCACTTCTGGTTGGTGTGCTCATCGCAGTGACTGCACTGATTCCCATCGTTGGAGCCTTCATCGGTTGTTTTGTTGGAGCATTTCTGATCCTAATTGTAAATCCTGTAACAGCTCTGAAGTTTATCGTGCTTTTCCTGGTATTGCAGCAGATCGAAGGAAATGTCATCTACCCGAAAGTGGTCGGAAACTCCGTCGGTCTTCCCTCCATCTGGGTTTTAACAGCGGTGACCGTTGGTGGAAATCTCTTCGGAGTCATTGGAATGTTAGTATTCATTCCCCTGTGTTCCGTTGCATATGCCCTGTTCCGTACTTTCATTAAGGACCGCTTAACAAAGCGCCAAATACCTTCTGATAAATGGATTTAAAACCGCATCAAAAAAGCGCTGAAGTAAAAACTTCAGCGCTTTTTTATTGTTATCAGAAACTGATCAGCAGCGGAATGATCACAGCCACCAGTGTACCGGTGATCATACCTCCGGCAATGGCGAAGATGACAATGCGTTCATGCGTAGACCGGATAGTAACGCCGAGACACGTATCCATAGCCGCAGCTCCGGCCAGCGAAGTGCTTTCGATATACCCCACATATTTCGCTACAATAGGGATGAAAATAAACGCTAAGAGTTCACGCATAACGTTGCTCAGGAAACAGATCGCGCTGATCATGGACGAATACTCCGCCAACAGAACCGGGGCCAGAGAGTACCAGCCAAAGCCTGCGCCGATTGCCATACATTCATTGATTTTATAGGGGAACAGGAACGATACCAGCGCAGCCCCCAGAAGCGTACCGATGATTGTCGCCACCGGAAATACTAAAATGCGCCATCCCGCTTTCTTCATATCGGAGAAAACGGTGTCATTACGACCCATATCCAGACCGACAACAAATAACAATACATACAGTCCCCAGTCAATCAGAAGACCGTTATTTTCCACGATCCACTGAATGATTCCGATGTTTTCTACTCCAAACCGGCCGCAAAGGATTCCGAAGGCAACGGTAGCTAAAATAATTTTAGTCATCCATCTTCACCCCTTCCTTATCGAACTTCAGGGCCTTTCTGAGCAGATGTACCAGCAGGACACCGACAGCCATGGCAGCCATAGTGATCACAAGTGCCACGATCCACAGACGATCCAGTTCTGCGAAAACCTGTTCATCCGATCCGATGCGTGTTCCAAGAATGAAAAGCAGATAAATCACCACCATCGTCTGGATCTTTCCGGATGTTTTCGTCAGCCATTCGAACTTATTTCCGGTTTTTTTCGTATTTTTGTTGACCAGGATACCGACCACAATACCGACAGCCATGATTGACAATAATTTCGCTGTGTATGCCATAGTTCCTCCTTTGTGAAAATGACCGTCACTCATCGAATGGCGGTCATCCTGATTTCATTTATTCCTGAGCTTCTGCAGCAGCGTTCAGAGCCTTGACGATCCCTCTCGCTGCACCGAGTGCATAATCGTTGACAAAGCTGTCACTCATCATATATTCCAGATCCGACGGGTTGGAAATAAATGCACCTTCAATGATGATCGCCGGCATTTCCGTACATCTCAGGACCACATAGCTGGGGCTGTTTTTTGCACCGCGTCTCTGTAATCCCATCGATGCCTCCAGTTCGTCCATTACCGCCGTAGCAATCGCTTTACTGGTAAATCCGTGATCCGCTTCGCTTTCTTTCACTGCGTAATGAACCTCCGTTCCATGAGGAGTTTCACTATCGTTGGAATTGTTATGTACCGAAACGAATAACGCGGCGGAAAGGTCGTTGGCGATTTCGGGACGTTCATAAATGCCGAGTCCTGTATCATCCGTGCGGGTCATATAGGTTGTAGCTCCGGCCAGTTTCAAAAGCTCATTCAAACGCAGCGCTACTTCCAGATTCTTTTCCTTTTCCATCAGGATGATGTTCTCATCCCGTTTTCCTTCTCCGTCATATGCCAGAGAACCGGAATCCACGCCACCGTGACCGGGGTCAATGACGATCAGCTTACCCTGCATTCTCCAGTCCAGCTCCGGAAGTTCCAGGCTCTCCAAATCATCGACAATTTCTTCTTCGTCATCATCGGCCGGTTCTTCTTCCTCTTCGTCCTCCGGAACTTCTGAATCAATGTCCTCATCCTCATCTTCATCCGGATCGGTCAGATTTTCTTCAAATCCATAAGGCTCTTCACCATCGGTGGTAAAATCTACGTAGAGAGTCATTTTGTCCTGAGACAGGCTGACATGCGGAGCCTGCTGAACAGAAAGATCCACCACAGCACGCACGATATCCGCATCAAACTGGGAATACCGGACATTGGAGAAAATGTCATTGGAGATTCCAAGACCTCCGCCTGCACCGCCGTTGAACAACAGCTTCGCGTCTCTGACATCAATAACGATACGGTCGGGATTTTCAAAAGCTACGACACGGAAATTACGGATCACATCGTTCGCAGGAAGCTGAACACGGATCGTATTTCCGGCCTCCAAAACTTCAATCACACTGATATTTACGTCTTTTACCGGAGAATTCACGGTGACGATGCGGTTGACCGCGTCCCAGAGAACTTCACAGCCCAGGTTGGTTGCCGCAAAATTCACAGGAACGTACGTGCGGCTGTTGATGATGGTCGGTGGAACATCCATAGTCATTTCCACGCCGTCCACAAGAGCCGTCGGATTGTCGATCCGCAGCTGAACTACAGTATCGTTCAGTTCGATCGTCGTCTGTCTCAAATCGTTATCCCAGGTGACGGTTCCACCCATGGTTTCGAACAGGATCTTCGCCGGAAGCAGCGTACGCCCGTTCCGGATCACCGGAGGATCCGGCGTTTCAAGGACGCTTCCGTCCAACATCAGCGTCGGTCCCTGTTCCTCCGCATAAACTGTCACCATCCCTCCTGCAATGATGAAACTCATCAATAGGATCATCATCAGATGTCTCAATACTCCCTGTCTCATTTGGTTATCCCCTTATCTATATATCTGCAAATAAACATAAAAACGGTATCATGGTCCCCGCACGAAAAGTCCAAACTTAACGGGCCGGGTAAGTACCATTATACCGTATAAAGTGACATATTTTCAACAAGTTAGCACTCTGTAACCGAAATGTAACGATTACAGGATCTCATACTCTTTCATGCCTTCAGCTGTCAACTGCCAGACCGTTCGGAATCCGCAACGCTTCATCAATTCCAGAGTCTGGGGGAACATATAATCAATTCCCTCAATATCATGACAATCCGAATTGATCGTGACCTTCCCCCCAAGATCATTGATATAGCGAAGAATAGGTTCTGCCGGATACGGTGTATTCCGGTAACGTCGATACACGCCGCCGGTGTTGATTTCAATGATACATCCGCTATCCACACAGACCTTGGCAGCTTCTTTCGCAATCTGCAGATAGTCCTCGGAGGTTTCGTCGAAAAAGCGGTTTCCGGCGTTCAGCTTCCGGATCAGATCGAGATGACCAACGATCGTAGGTTTCCGGTTCTGTACCATGCGGATCATGGCTTCATAATACGCTCTGACCATAGCCATCCCGTCACCATGGAAGGCTTCGTCTTTACAAGCCTGCAGCTCTTCGATGGTATAGTCCACTGTGTAATATCTTCCGGTTGTTTCTCCGTAGACATAATGACAGCTCCCCAGCGTATACTCATACTCTTTCGGATCTAAATCACGGGCATCGCCATCCCATTCCGTTCCCAGTACGATATCGATCGTTCCACGGTATTTTTCCTTTAGTTCCAGAATCTCTTTGCGATACTGTTCCGTGTTTTCCCGGGACATAGCATAACTCTCATCGAACCAGGTATAACAGTGACCGCTGAATCCCAGACAGGTCAGACCTTTCCCGATGGCACCAAGGATCATTTCTTCTGCGGAACACTTTCCGTCACAATATGTCGTATGGGTATGGGCATTGGCTGTAATCTTTGAAATCTTCTCCATCACAGAACGTTCACTCCTACTGCATTCTTTCCTGCTTGACTTTATGGTCGATCACATGGCGGCGGGCCAGTTCTTTGGTCACATCCTTCAGTTCGATTCCGGCTTCTACCATCAGGACCATCACATGATATGCCAGGTCTGCGATTTCATAGATGGTCTCTTCTTTATCGCCCTTGGCAGCACCGATGATCACTTCCGTACATTCTTCGCCCACCTTCTTCATGATCTTATCCATTCCCTTTTCAAACAGATAAGTGGTGTAGCTTCCTTCCTTCTTTTCCAGTTTACGTCCTTCAATCAGTTCGTATAATCCATCATAGGAGAACTGTGTCAGTTCTTCGCTGAGGAAAATCGGTTCAAAGAAACAGCTGTCACGTCCGGTATGACAGGCGGGACCGTCTTTGATGACTTCCACAACGAGGGCGTCGCCATCACAATCTGCATAAATACTGACAATGTGCTGGAAATTTCCGCTGGTTTCGCCCTTTCTCCACAGTTCCTGACGGCTTCTGGAGAAGAAACAGGTCTTGCGCTCCCTGATGCTGATTTCCAGACTTTCTTTATTCATATATGCCAGAGTCAGGACCTTTTTACTGTAAAAATCCTGGACGATGGCCGGGATCAGTCCTTTTTCATCAAATTTCAGTTCCATAATTAAATCCTCATTTCCACGCCGTTATCACGCAGGTATTGTTTCAATTCTTTAATATCCACTTCTTTGAAATGGAAGATGCTGGCCGCCAGACCGGCATCGATCTGGGGATGCTGGAACAGCTCCAGAAAATGTTCCATATTTCCGGCTCCGCCGGACGCAATGATGGGGACATTGACACGCGAAGCGATTGCCTCCAGCATTTCGATGTCGAAACCACCTTTTACACCGTCGGTATCAATGCTGTTGACAACGATTTCACCAGCTCCGTTCTTAACACCAAATTCAGCCCATTCCAGCGCATCCATTCCGGTATCTTCACGGCCGCCCTTGGAAAATACGCGGAACTGACCGTCCACACGCTTCACATCCATGGACAAAACGACACACTGATCTCCGTACTTCTGCGCCGCTTCTTTGATCAGGCCGGGATTACGGATTGCACCACTGTTGACACTGACTTTGTCAGCACCGCACTTCAAAACGCGGTCAAAGTCCTCCAAAGAATTGATTCCACCACCGACAGTCAGGGGGATAAAGATTTCCTTAGCCACTTCTTTCAGTATATCAGTAAACAGTGCACGGCCCTCCACGCTGGCAGTGATATCATAAAATACTAGTTCGTCCGCGCCGCTTTCATTGTAGAACCGCGCCATATCCACAGGACTGGCCACGTCCTGGATCCCTTCAAAATTGACTCCCTTGACCACGCGGCCATTTCTCACATCAAGACAAGGAATAATTCGCTTTGTAATCATAAGGATTCACCTCTTTCTCCCACGGCAATGGCTTGTTTCAAATCCAAGGCACCGGTATAGATCGCTTTTCCCAGGATCGCACTATCCGCCAGATCACGGAGTTTTTCAATTTCCGGTAAGAAACTGATTCCGCCGGATGCGGTGATTTCCAGGCCCTCAATCGTACGAAGACGTTCGTACGCTGCCATGTTCGTACCCTGAAGACCGCCGTCTTTTGAGATATCCGTATAAATCACACATGTTACACCAATATCCCGAAGTTTTTCGCAGAACTCATAACTTTCAGTATCTGTGACCGTCTTCCAGCCATTGATAGCGACATACCCGTCCTTCGCATCCACGCCAACAGCGATTTTCTCACCGTATTTCCCGACCATTTCGCAGAGGAACGGGAAATTAGTCACAGCTACGGTACCTAAAATCACCCGGCCAACACCGAGATCCAGATACTGACGGATCCGTTCTTCATCGCGGATCCCGCCGCCAACTTCCACGAAGAGACCTCCCTCTTCGACAATGGCTTTGATGGTATCGAAATTGACCAGCTTACCGTTCTTTGCTCCATCCAGATCCACCACATGGAGATTGGATGCACCGGCTTCTTTGAACTGGCGTGCAACGCTGACAGGATCGTCATTATATACAGTCATCTGATCATAATCCCCCTGGTACAGACGGACAGCTTTTCCGTCGCGCAGGTCGATTGCAGGAAATATTTTCATAGTCCCGAACTCCTTTCTCGCAGCGCTCCTACATTTCAGCAAAAGCTTTCAGCATGGCAAGACCGACGGCACCGCTTTTCTCCGGATGGAATTGGGTTCCAACGACACTTCCGGAAGAAACGACACCGGGAACCTTCACTTCGTATTCCGAGTAAGCCACAAGACTTTCATCACAGTTCTTTGCATAGTAACTATGAACGTAATACACGTAGTCTCCGTTCTTCACATACTTCAAAATCGGGTGATCTTTCACGAAATTCAGGCTGTTCCACCCCATTTCAGGAACTTTTAATCCGGTCGTTAAGTCTTTATTCAAATCACAAACCTCTCCATGGATCAATCCCAGACCTTCGTGCTCCCCGTATTCGTAGCTTTTATCGAATAACAGCTGCATCCCCAGGCAGATACCCAGCATCGGCTTTCCCTTCGCTACCTCTGCCTTGATCGTATCGATGAGACCCGTCTGGCGGAGCTTTTCAATGGCATCACCGAAGGCCCCCACACCGGGGAGAATGATCCGGTCCGCTGCAATGATATCTTTAGCATCACGGGTAATCTTATTTTCCAGTCCCAGATAACTGAGAGAAGAACTGAGGGAAAACAAATTTCCCACACCGTAGTCAATAATCGCGATCATATTACAAGACCCCCTTTGTGGAAGGAATTTCATTCGCATATCTCGAGTCGATGGATGTGGCCTGATCTAATGCACGGCCCAGAGCTTTAAACATCGCTTCGATAATGTGATGGCTGTTGGTTCCGGCCAGTTGTTTGAAGTGTAATGTCAGTCCCATGGAACGGCAGAGCGCATTCATGAATTCTTCCACCAGCTCCGTATCAAAGGTTCCCACCTTCGCTGTGGGAATTTGCACATCGTAATTCAGGCAGCAACGTCCGCTGATATCCAAAGCGCACAGCACCAAAGCTTCATCCATGGGAAGTAAAAAGCTTCCATAGCGATTGATACCGCGCTTATCTCCCAAAGCTTCTGAAAAAGCCTGACCGAGAACGATCCCGATGTCTTCCACCGTATGGTGGTCATCCACATCTGTATCGCCATTACAAGTCACTTCCAGTCCGAAATGGCCGTGTCTCGAAAATAGTTCCAGCATATGATTTAAAAAACCACATCCGGTATCAATGTTACAAGTTCCGCTCTGCTCTAGATCCAGCGCCAGGCTGATCTGTGTTTCTCTGGTATTTCGTTCGATTTTACTCTGTCTCATCTCAGCCCTCCACGATCTTCTTCGTAATCTGACAGAACTGTTCCATTTCTTCTTCACTGCCGATGGTGATTCTCACATAGTCCACGATTTTCGGATTGGACCAGTGACGAACCAATACCCCCTCTTCTCTCAGCTTCATAAAATATTCCGTTCCATCCATGTTCCCCGGCTTCGCAAACAGGAAATTCGCTTTGGAAGGAAGGACGGTAAAGCCCATAGCTTTCAGCGTCTCCGATGTCTTTTCACGGGTTTTCATGATCCGCTCCGTACATTCATAAAAATACGCCGTATCCTTCATGGCTTCTGCTCCGGCAACCATCGACAACCGATTTACATTGTACGGATTGAAACTGAACTTCATCTTGTTCAGGTCTTCTGCCAGTTCCTTCGACGCCAGTGCAAATCCCAAACGGGCTCCCGCCAGGCTTCTGGATTTCGAAAACGTCTGAACAACGACCAGATTATCGTACCGTTCCAGAAGCTTAACAGCGCTTTCTCCACCGAAATCCACATACGCTTCATCAATGATCACAACATTATCGCAGTTGTGTTTCAAAATCTCTTCGATCTGATCCAGTCCCAGATAAAGTCCCGTGGGCGCGTTGGGATTAGCAATCAACACGGTCTTTCCCGCGTTGAAATACTTGGTGATGTCGATACTGAAATCATCGTTTAAGGCAATCGCTTCGCCATCCACGGCGAAAGTTTCGCTGAAGACCGGATAAAATCCGTAGCTGATTTCCGGATAGCGGAAACCCTGTTCTCCAAACGCCATGTAACAAAATGCCAATATTTCATCAGATCCGTTGGATACCACTACCTGCGCCGGTTCGAGTCCGTAGAATCCGGCGATAGCGTTCACCAGGATCTTTGCTTCCGGGTCGGAGTACAGGCGAAGCAGTTCCACCTGGGCTCTGTCTACAGCTTCCAACACTTTCGGGCTGGGTGCATAGGGGCTTTCATTGGTATTCAGTTTGATCAATTTACGGCCCTGCGGCTGTTCACCAGGAGTGTACGGCTCCATGGCCTGATATCTGCTGTGAATAAATCTGCTCATCTCTTAATCCTCAAACCGTATCGTCACACTCTTTCCGTGTGCATGTAATCCTTCTCGTTCCGCAAAATCCGCCACGCGGTCCTTGACCTTTGCGAGAGCTTCCGGGGTGTAATACAAATAGCTGGACTTCTTAACGAAATCGTCCACGCCCAGCGGACTGGAGAACCGCGCCGTTCCTCCGGTGGGAAGAATGTGATTCGTTCCTGCGAAATAATCGCCCATAGCTTCCGGGGTATGTTTTCCCAGGAAAATGGATCCGGCGTTCTTCACTAGCGGGAGTAAGGTAAAAGGATCATCCACACATAATTCCAGATGTTCCGGTGCGATGGCGTTAGCCGCTTCCACTGCCTGTTCCAGCGAACCGGCAATGATGATCTTTCCGCGATTTTCGATGCTGGTTCTGGCAATTTCTTCTCTCGGCAGCTGAGATAACTGTACTTCCAGTTCTTCTGCCACCTGGGCCGCCAGTTCTGCACTGTCAGTCACCAGGACTGCCTGGGCCATTTTGTCGTGTTCCGCCTGGGACAAAAGATCCGCCGCCACATAACGGGGATTGCACGTTCCATCAGCCAGCACCAGGATTTCACTGGGACCGGCAATCATATCAATATCCACCTGTCCAAAGACCATTCTCTTGGCAGTCGCTACAAACGCATTTCCAGGGCCCACAATCTTATCGACTTTCGGAACACTTTCAGTACCGTAAGCAAGAGCTGCCACCGCCTGAGCACCGCCGGTTTTGACGATCTTCGTTACGCCGGCGACGGTTGCCGCGGCTAGGATCGGCGCAGCGACTTTCCCCCTCTTATCCGGTGGTGTCACCATCACGATTTCACCGACACCGGCGATCTTCGCAGGAATCACATTCATCAAAACACTGGAAGGATAACTTGCCGTTCCACCGGGAACATAGACACCGACACGGGCCAGAGGTGTTACCTTCTGACCGAGAACGATTCCATCCTCCTTTTCGATCCGGTATCCGGTTCTCAGCTGTTTTTCATGATACAGTTGGATGTTATCTCGGGCCTGCTTCAGAGTTTCGATGAAATAGTCGTCAATTTCAGCCAACGCTTCATCGATTTCTTCCTGTGTTACAACCAGATTGGACAACTCCGCTTTATCAAATTTCTTTGCATATTCCAAAAGTGCCTGGTCTCCGTCTTTCCGGACTGTCTGAATGATTTGTGCAACGATGTCACTGACATCGACTGTTTCTTCTTCGGTACGGTCCAGGACTTCTTCCAGAGACATTGTATTTAAATCATAGAGTTTGATCATATTATTTCTCCTCGATGGCCACAGCCAGCTTTTCTACCATATCGCTGATCACATCGTTCTTGAACTTAAAACTGGTCTTATTGGCGATGAACCGTGCACTGATGGGCATGAATTCTTCAATCACCTGTAAATTATTTTCACGGATCGTGCTTCCCGATTCAACGATATCCACGATCACATCGGACAACCCCAGAATCGGTGCCAGTTCAATGGATCCATTCAATTTGATGATATCGATATCCCGGTTTTGCGAAGCGTAGTGTTCCTTGGCGATGTTCACGAATTTCGTGGCAACCCGCAGCGGGCGGTCCTTATCTTCGATATAACCGTTCTTTGCCGCTACGCACATTCTGCATTTTCCAAGACCCAGATCCAGAAGTTCATACACGTCGGGACGGCTTTCCATCAGGATATCCTTTCCAACGATCCCGACGTCTGCAGCATGATGTTCCACATAAATGGCTACATCACTGGGCTTGACCAGTAAATATCTCACATTGTTTTCCGGGTTCTCAAAGATCAGCTTCCGGTTTTGTTCATAAATCGATTTACAATCATATCCGATCCCCGACAGCAGTTCATAGACTTGATCCCCTAATCTTCCCTTGGGAAGTGCTATGTTCAACATGTTGTCACCTCCGTCAGTGTTCCGTTTTCAAAACGATAGACCGATTTACAGCGCAGCTGCTTCGGGATCTGCCGTTCCACCCTTACTCTCATTCCCTGTTTTGTCATAGCGTGAACCTGGAGGATCAACTGTCCATAATCAGTTTCATCGTCATATAATACCAGTGCTTCCACATCGAATTCCTGGTCCGGGAGCGGAATCCGGCTCATTTCGCTCAAATAAATCGCAAAACCGATGCCGTCCACGTGCTTTCCAAGCTTTTTCACCATACCGTCGTACTGACCGCCGGCCAGTACATTTCGCGGCAGCTGCTCCAGATATCCCTGGAAAATGATTCCGTTATAATAATCGATATCGTTTAAAAGAGAAAAATCCAGCTGAAGCTTCTTGGACAGTCCCAGAGCCTTCATGATCTTGTAGATTTCTTCCAGTTCCTCCACTGCCTTCGCCATGGCCTCGTTGAGTACCAGCTTCCTGGCTCGTTTCAAAGTATCGGAAAACTTTCCGTACAATCCCGGTAAAGCTGCCAGAACATCACATTCTCTGTCATCCAATCCGGCTCTCTGAGCTGCAGCTTTCAATTCAAAGCTGTTTTTTGAACGAATCAAATCCAGGATCTCCTGTTCCTGATCCTCAGTAAGATCCATTCCCGCCATCAGTCCGGTGACAAAGTCCATATTGGAAACTTCCAAAAGGTAATTATCGGACAGCTGTGCCAGACTACGTTCGGCCAACGCCAGAACTTCCACGATGGTGTATCGATCCACATCACCCATCACTTCCAGTCCCATCTGACTGATTTCTTTATACGTATGGCTTTCTTTGCTTTCGCGGTAAACGCTTTCAATATAGTACAGCTTCTCTCTCATCCCGCGGACAGCTTTACTGTTTTTAATAATAGACAGTGTCACGTCGGGCTTCAAAGCCAGGAGCTTACCATCCAGGTCGGTAAACGTAATGACGTTTTCGCTGGCAAGAAAACTTTGATTCTTAGCATATAAGCTGTATTCTTCAAAACGACCCATCCGGTACTTTTTATAACCGTACTGTTCGTAAATACTGCGCAGTTTCAGCGTCGCCAGTTCTTCCGGCCGCAGAAAATCTGTCTTAACCTTCATTGTTCGTTCCTCTCTTATAAAACGCTTCAGCACTTACATATGGTAACCACTTCGCATTATATTCCATTTTACTTTATTATGATAAAGCGATAAATCAATAAAGTAATACTATCATATTTTCCATTATATGTACAGTAGTATTTTATCATAATTACAGTTCCCTTACAATGTCCTCATGCACCAAATTGCTCATTTATGCAAATTTTGTATCGTTTTTCGCAAATTAAAACCCCATTCCGAAGAATGAGGCTTTTTTAAACAATTTTATGCAATTTCTTGTTTTTGCTGCTTTCGCAAATGCAAGAAATAAATTACACAAAGAACGATCTGCACCACTGTGGATGACGGAGTTGCCAAACCGATGTGAAACAGTGTTGCCCAGGACTGGCGGCTCATAATCCAGGATACCGGAAGACGAACACCGAACGCTCCGACGATCCCCTGTACCATAACGAACATGGTTTTTCCGCAGCCATTGAAATATCCAACAAAGCAGAACATAAACGATGTCAGAAGACAATCCACCGCATAGGCCTTCAGATAATCTGCTGCAGCGAAAATGACATCGGTATCTTTCGCAAAGATACCGGCCAGAAGATCCCCATGAGCGAATGTAAAGTAGGCTGTGACAATACTGACCACCAGCGAAGAACCGATTCCGCACCAGAGAGCACGTCTTGCACGGTCGGACCGTCCTGCCCCGATGTTCTGCGCTACAAATGCAGACATGGATTGCATATACGCCGACGGTACCAACATCAAAAATCCACAAAGTTTTTCTGCAACACCGACCCCGGCAGAGGCCGTCAGGCCCAGTCCGTTGACGATGGCGGTGATTGCCAGAAACGAAATGCTGACCAGCAGTTCCTGCAGCGCAATGGGCACGCCCAGCTGCAGTGTGCGAACCATGTATTCCCTGTTGGGACGAATATCACTGCGCGTAAAGGTAAACGGAAGTGTTCTCCGGCGGATGATCAAAAGGGACAGCAAAACGCTGACAGCTTGTGCAACTACTGTGGCAATGGCTGCGCCCGCCGTTCCCCAATGAAATCCTGCTACGAGAATCAAGTCGCCGATGATATTTAAAATACAGGCAATAAAAACCGTGATCAATGGCATCTTTGAATCGCCGATTCCGCGGAAGATACTGCCCAATAAATTATAGGCTACTATAAAAACAGTCCCAGCCGAACAGATTACGATATACGAGACTGTTTTATCAAAGGCTTCTTCCGGTGCATGAAGCATTTCAGCCATGGAAGATGCAGCAGGAATCAGAACAACGGTCAGAATCACTGCCATGACCGCGAACAAAAAGATTCCGCTGCCGATGATTGCACCAGCTTCTTTCTGTTCCCCTGCACCGATTTTCCGTCCAACCAGGACGGTCAGTCCCATGGCGAGGCTTGTGATAACAATGGTGATGGAATGCATGATCTGGCTACCGGTGGCAACCGCCGACACGTCCGCAGAAGTTCCAAACTGCCCAACGATCAATAAGTCCACCGCACCGTACATGACTTGCAGAAACAGCGCCAAAAGTACGGGCAATGCAAATTTAACGAGGGGAGTAAAAATTGGCCCCTCGGTGAAGTTCTGAATTTTTTTCATAAAAGTGACTCCTTTTTCATACGAAACGAGTCTAACATATATAGGATAAAAATTCAACGCAGTATACGTAAGAGAACTTCCCTTTTGGTGTGTTTAAATGACAAAGGGGTTACCTCATATAGGCTGTACACAGGGTACTGCCATACCAAGAAAGGAGATCCAACATGGATAACGGTGCACGTAGCTACCGCCGTTTCCTTGACGGGGACGACAACGGCATTGTTGAGATCATACGAGATTACAAAGACGGTTTGATCCTGTTTTTAAACCGGTATGTGGACAATATCCACGTGGCTGAAGACCTGGCCGAAGATACCTTTTTCCGGCTGGTGACTAGAAAACCGCGGTATTCGCCGAAATATTCTTTTAAGACATGGCTGTATACCATCGGTAGAAACCTGGCCCTGAACCATCTCCGCCAAAACCGCCGGATGATCGATGTATCGCAGGAAGAACTGGCTCAGATCCATAGCGACGAATTTTCTTTGGAACAATCCTATTTTTGTGAAGAACGGAAGATCCTGCTCCACCAGGTACTATCTATGATCCGCCCGGAATACGGACAGGTCCTGTATCTGAAATTCTTTGAAGAGCAGTCCAACGAAGACATCGCTCAGATTTTGGGTAAGACCCGCCGTCAGGTGGAAAATCTCGTATATCAAGCCAAACGTTCGTTAAAATCCCAACTGGAACAGGAGGGCTATGCATATGAAGACTTATGAGGAAATGGCCGCGCGCGTATTCCAACGCCGCGACGAATATGAACAGAACAAACGACGTAAATTTCGCCGGATGACCCGGGCAGCCGCTTCGCTGACCTGTGTCACTGTACTGGGCCTGGCGGCTCACAGCGTTCTCTCCTCTCCGGAGATCCCGGATGTGGAAGATCCTTTGGTTGGTCCGAATCCAGAATATATGACGGACATCCAGGACAAAGAAACAAAAGATTTGATGGGAATGTATGCACTGCCGTGCACTACCGTAACCATCAACGAAAGCGAGCTGATGGCTGTAGCCGATATGGATGTGAAGCAGGAAGAACAAAAGACATATCCAACTCATCGTTGGATCCCGGGGGATTGGAAATTGATCGGAGCTTATACTCTTTCCTCCCCAGATTTGAGCCAGCCTTCCAGTACTGACGTTCAGCATGACGGTAAGCGATACCTTCCTCACGACGATATCCTGACCTTGAAAACCACCAGCGAAAATGAGGTCACCATCGCCATGTGCGATTTTGAAAAGCCGTTACGGGATTGCATCATTATGGTCGATGCTCCCAAGCTTTCTCACATTTATGGAATCGAAACCACCATTCTTCACATCAATGATTTGTATAACGCTCAGTTCGCGGTGAATGGACTGTATTTTGATATTGAACTGATCTGTCAGACCTCTCCAGAAACCGGTCAAAGCGAACTGATCCACCTTTTGGAGCAGATCATATTCTACGAAGGATATTATAAGAATCTTCCCGATTCAACTGACACTCTGACAGAACCTGTGGATCCGGAAGACATTCCCGTGGTCTTCAATCATTTCTATGAAGCTGTGGATCCGGCCGATCTGAGCTTTGATCTGGCCAGTGTCTACGGCGGAGCCTACTACAACGACGCCGGCGACTACGTGGTGATTTTGACCGAAGATACGCCGGAGAACCGCGAAGCGGTTGCCGCAGAACTGGATGTAGATTTATCCAACGTCACCTTTGAAACCGGCGTTTACACGCTGGCCTACCTGACGGAACTTCAGGAAACCATCAGCTTGGCCATGCAGCGCCGCGAGATTCCCTTTGTGATTTCCTCGGCTCTTTACGAATCGAAGAACCGCATCGGAATCTGTGTGAACGTGACCGATATCGATCAAAGTCGTCTGGAAGAGGATTATCTCTCTAAAGTATATGCCATGGATTCTTTGGGCGGGGCCATCGAAGTGGAACTGGTCAGCGGGACGCCGAAAACAGATCTTTTGATGACGATCGAATAATACAAAAAGAGCAGTTTCAACTCAAAATAGGAACTGCTCTTTTTTGTTGTAACAACCAATGTACAGTTAGACATGGTCATCACAACTTTTTCACACTTTATCTTATATTGTTGTGATAATAATCGCGTATTCCAATTAATTCATCACAAATAAAAGCATCAACATCCAAAATGTTATGATATTCTTGTTCAACAATAATACTTTTGTCACAACCCTCTACCCAACAAGTCAGATGCTTGATTCATATATGATCATCATTTATACTCAAATTGGGGAGGATGTGCACTATGACCAAAAAATACTTCTTCATTATTCTGTGTCTTATTTTAATCGTTGGACTGACTCTGGAATTCCGATCTTCTTATTATACCATGAAACCTGTGGATATGAACGCCGCAGAAATCGGTGAAGAAATGCCAGATATCCTTTCTTCCAGTGAGGATTTGGCCATGGAGGAACGTCTCTTGAACGATCCCTCTTTCCACGCGAAGATCGCTTCCGTTCCCGTCGATGATCAGACCTTCACCGAATACCCTCTTTCTAATGCCGTTGTTCTTCTTGACGACTGGTTGAAAGACGGCTGGGAATTGAAAGAGCTGGCGTATAACGCTCACACGATCACCATTTCCGCAACCATGAATGAATCCCAGAATCTCATCTATCTGTTTTCCACGGACGGCTCCTTCGGCTCTCAGAAGTCTATCGGCGTCTATGATGACGAACAACCGTATCG
>JAFUQN010000018.1 GCA_017472365.1 Bacillota bacterium | reverse complement strand
GCATTGAAGAGACGGAACAGCGTACTGCCGAAACACTTCTGCTGAGGGACAACGACAGCCGTGAAGAACTGCGGGCAGTTAACCGGGTGGTGCCTGATGCTTATCGTCAGATCAGTGGCGGCAGTGATTTGGTCGGACCCGGAGTAGAAGTGGTCATTGATGATTCCAACCGGGATATCGGGATCTGGGAGGATGTGAACGCAGTCATCGTTCATGACAGCGATGTATTATTGATTTTGAATGATTTGTTTGCGGCCGGTGCAGAGGCGGTGTCTCTCAACGGTCACCGCATTATCCATACCTCGGCAGTTTCCTGCGGGGGATATATTGTACACGTCAACGGGATTCCGGAGGCCAAGCCTTTCCGGATCCGGGCAATCGGCGATCCTGCCGTTTTGTCTGCGGCCATGCTGGCTCCCAACAGTTACGGTTCGTTTATCAAAGATTCCGTGAAATTTCAGGTAACGGCCATGGATGAGGTTGTGATCCCGAAATACAGTGACGGCAGTCTGACGGATTATAAGTATATGACGGTTTCAAAAGAGGCAGAGGGGAAGGAAGATACATTATGATACTGATCGTGATTTTCGGCGGGTTGATTGCCGGGCTGATCATAGGATTTTCAACGGGACTTGCATATCCCAGTGAGTACACGTTTTATATTACGGTTGCTCTGCTGGCGGCACTGGATTCTCTGGTGGGCGCTGCCAGGGCACAGCTGCAGAAGGAATTCAATGGTGTAGTGTTCACCACCGGCCTGATCGTCAATACCATTCTGGCAGCACTTTTGACCTATCTGGGCGACCTTCTCGGTGTTCCCATTTACTATGCTGCAATCATCACGTTCGGCGGCCGTTTGTTCAATAATATGGCTGTGATCCGACGAGTTCTTCTGGATCGGTACGTGCTGAAAAAAAGTGAATAAAATCGAGAAAATGCTAAGAAATAAAGTGATTTCACTTCACTGATATGGTATAATATTTTTATTAAAATCATGGGAGGGAAACGGATCATGTTACAGTTCGAATTGAACGATGAAAATAGTGCACAGATCAAAGTAATTGGCGTAGGCGGCGGTGGCTGCAATGCTGTTAACAGAATGATAGATTCGGGCATGAAAGGAATTCAGTTCATGGCCATCAATACGGATAAGCAGGCCTTATCCGGTTCCAAGGCGGAAACAAAGATCCAGATCGGTGAAAAGCTGACCAGAGGACTGGGCGCCGGTGCAAATCCGGAAGTCGGCCAGAAGGCTGCGGAAGAAAACATCGACGATCTGCAGAAATTTATTTCCGGTGCGGACATGGTATTCATCACCGCAGGTATGGGCGGTGGTACCGGTACCGGTGCGGCTCCTGTCATTGCGAAGGCGGCGAAGGATATGGGTATCCTGACCGTCGGCGTTGTTACCAAGCCGTTTACTTTTGAAGGAAAGAAGAGAAGACAGCACGCAGAGCTGGGGATCAAGTTCCTGAAGTCTTATGTAGACTCTCTGGTTGTAGTTCCCAATGACAAGCTGCTGCAGATCGCTGATAAGAATACCACAATGGTACAGGCTTTCTCCATGGCGGACGAAGTTCTGAAACAGGGTGTGCAGGGGATCTCCGATCTGATCGCGGATTCCGGTATGATCAACCTGGACTTCGCTGACGTGAAGACCGTTATGAGCGACAGAGGCATCGCTCATATGGGTGTTGGACGTGCATCCGGCGATGAACGCGTTGCCAATGCCGTAAAGCAGGCCATCGAAAGCCCGCTGTTGGAGACTTCGATCAACGGAGCCAAGGCTGTCCTGGTCAACATCATGGGCGGTTACGATATGGGTATGCTGGAAGTTTCCGAAGCGACCAGCCAGATCGAAGAAGCTGCAGATGAAGATTGCATCCTGATCTTCGGTTCCTCTGTCAAGGAAGAACTGCAGGACGAAATCGTCATCACCATCATCGCTACCGGTTTCGAGGACAAGAACATCGAAATCACTCCGCTGTCTCCGGGCCGCGGTATGAATGTTTCCGCAAAGCAGGTTCAGGAAGCAGCTCCTGCCCAGGAAGCAGCTCCCGCAGAAGAACCGAAGAAGGAACTGACTCCGGAGGAACAGGAAGAAAAAGAATTCAGAGACAGAATCACCAGTGAATTCAAGATTCCTGATTTCCTGAAGGGAAGCGGAAATTTTAAATTATAAGTTTCAGAAAAGTTACTGACGAAGCCGGTTTTTACCGCCGGCTTCTTTTTCCTTGTTTAGGGGGATGTAAAAATTGAAGGAAATCAGCGCAAATGACAATCCTGTCATTAAAAAATTCCGCGCTCTTTCCGTGAAGAAACAGCGCGACAAGCTGGGTCTGTACATCATTGAAGGACCCAATCTTCTGGAAGAAGCGCTGAACTGCGGGGTGCGGATCGGACAGGTCCTGTTCGATGATGAAGCACTTTCCAGAAGTGAAGAACTGGCCGGACTGGCCGCGCGGACAGAGGAAAAAAAGATCCCTGCAGCAGTAGTATCGCCGTCGCTGTTTTTAAAGGCTGCCAATACAGACACACCCCAGGGCGTGATTGCCTGGGTGGAAAAACCGCTGTGGACGGAAGAACAGTTCTTCGCGCTGCGGGGTGGAAACATCATCGTTTTGGACCGGCTTCAAGACCCCGGAAATCTGGGAACGATCCTGAGAACTGCAGACAGCGCCGGATTTTCCGGAGCACTGCTTCTGAAGGGATGTGGTGACATCTACGGACCGAAGACGGTGAGAGCTGCTACAGGTACGTTGTTCCGGCTTCCGGTGTTGTTCTGCGACGGACCGGAGGAAGCCATGGCTCTTTTGAGAGCTCATGGAAAAACGGTATTCGCCACGGCTCTGGAAAGCAGCGAAGTGTATTTTAAATGCGATCTGCGCCGCGACGCGGCCATTGTGATCGGAAACGAAGGAAACGGTATCTGTCGGGAGATCCTGGACGAAGCCGATCAGAATATTACCATTCCGATGGAGGGGAAAACAGAGTCTCTCAATGCTGGGATCGCTGCGGGGATCCTGATGTATGAGTCTCTCCGTCAGAGACATATGGAATGAGGGGGAAAGGAGTCACCATGGGAGAAGTGAATCGTGTCACTGTGAAAATTGCCGGAAAGGAATATACCATTTCCGGAGAAATGTCCAGAGATCATATCATGAGAGTTGCGGATTACGTGGACGGTAAGATCAAAGAGATTGGAAAAATGCTGCCCAATGCCACTTCAGTATCGCTGGCGACTTTGACGGCCGTCAATGCGGCAGATGATTACTTTACAGTGCTGGAAGAAACCAGGGATCTTCGCAACCGCTGTGCACAGCTGGAAAAGGATAGTGCCCATTATGTACAGCTGTGGGACGAAGCGAAAAAGAATTTTTTACAGTACAAAGAAAATGCCCAGTCCAGCTTGGAACACCGGGAGCAGCTGCAGAAGCTGTTCAATGACAAGACGGTGGAATATTCCAGACTGTCGGACGCTTATGAAGAACTGAAAAAGCAGAATCAGGAGCTTCGGGCACAGAATGAAGAAATGAATCAGAAATTGCAGGCGCAGGAAGTATCCGGCGTCAGCAGCGAAAGTGCAGAGCTGATCAGTCAGCTGGAAAACAAATGCAAGGACATCGAAAGCAGTTTCTTTGATCTGCAGATGGAAAACATCCGGCTGAAAGGAGAACTGGATCAGTTCCGCAAGAATTTATAATACATTGGAGTAGTTTATGAACGAAAAAGCCCGGCGCGTGCTGGAGTACAATAAAATCATCGGCCTGCTTTCCGAAATGGCGTCGTCTTCGGTAACGAAGGAACGCATCGGAAAACTTTCGCCCATGACTGAAGCCTGGAAGATCCGTGAAGCCCAGGAAGAAACCACGGAAGCCGTGAATGTGATCATGGCGAAGGGTGCGCTTCCGCTGGGAGGATTTTACGACATCGGCGGGCTGGCCCGCGTGGCGAAAAAGGGCGGTACGCTGAATATGAAGCAGCTTTTGCAGGTTCTGTACAATCTGCAGGTTGCCAGAAACGCGGCGGTGTTCCTGGGAAGCGACCTTCCGAAGGAACAGCTGCCGAAGATCATGGCTCTGGCTTCGGTGATCAGTGTGCAAAAGCGGTTGGAAGAAGAAATCGACCGCTGCATCATTTCGGAAGATGAGATGGCTGACAACGCCAGTCCGGAACTGAAGCGTCTGCGAAGAGCGATCCTCCGCCAAAACGAGGATATCCGCGTAAAGATCAACAGTATGATCAATTCTCAGGAAAACCGGACGCTGTTACAGGACGCCATCGTTACCATACGACAGGGACGCTATGTGATCCCTGTAAAACAGGAACATAAGGGAAAGGTTTCCGGGATCGTCCACGACCAGTCCCAGACGGGAGCAACGCTGTTCATTGAACCGCAGGCTATCGTCAATATGAATAATGAGCTTCGTGAACTGGAGCTTCAGGAAAAGAAAGAAGTCCAGAGGATCCTGGCGGAGCTGTCCGGTCAGGTGGGTCTGGTGGAAAAAGAAATCGCCAATAATCAGAAGATCCTGCTGGAGCTGGATTTCATGTTCGCCAAGGGAAAACTTTCGGTGAAGATGAAAGGAAGCCAGCCGCAGATCAATGAACAGGGATATCTGCGAATCAAGAACGGCCGCCATCCGCTGATCCATGCGAAGAAGGTCGTTCCGGTGACCGTGGCCCTGGGCCGCGATTATCATACGCTGGTAATTACCGGTCCCAACACCGGTGGTAAGACGGTAACGCTGAAGACCATCGGTTTGTTCGCCATGATGGCCCAGAGCGGACTGCATCTTCCGGCGGACTGCGGAACGGAAATGCCGATCTATCACAAGATCTTTGCGGATATCGGCGATGAACAGAGCATCGAGCAGAGCCTGTCCACCTTCTCTTCCCACATGACTAACATCGTGTCCATCGTGAAGGAGTCCGACGATAAAACGCTGGTGCTTCTGGATGAATTGTGTGCGGGGACCGATCCCACGGAAGGGGCGGCGCTGGCCATTGCCATTTTGGGAGATCTGCAGAGCCGCGGAGCGGCGATTGCCGGGACCACACACTATACAGAACTGAAGAAGTATGCATTGTCCACAAGCGGCGTACAAAACGCATCCATGGAGTTTGACGTGGAAACGTTGTCGCCCACCTACCGATTGAGAATCGGGGTACCGGGAAGATCCAATGCCTTCGAGATTTCCAAAAAACTGGGCCTGGAAGACCACATCGTGGAACGTGCAGGAACGCTTCTGGAACGGGGCGATATCCAGTTCGAAGATGTGATCACAAAGATCGAACAGGACAGAAAGGCTGCAGAAGCTGAGCGGGATGAGGCGATCCTGCTGAATATCGAAATGAAACGGCAGAAAGAAAAGCTGGAAGAAAAGGCGAAACGCCTGGAGGAACAGAAGGAAAAGATTCTGTCCCGTGCCAGAGAGGAAGCTGCCGACATGATAAGGGAAGCCAAAGAGCTTTCCGACAAGGTGGCCAGGGAGCTGCGCCAGATGGAAAAACTGCGGAATTCCGGAGAAATCGATCGCCGGCATGACAAGATCCGCGGTGAGCTGCGCGAGGCTTCCGGGAAATACCGTGAAAAGGTCAAAACAGTGGAAAATGACGCTCCTGTCAATCCGAACCAGCTGAAGATCGGTGACAGAGTCAGAGTTCTGACTGTGGACCAGAAGGGAAACGTATTAACGCTTCCTGATGCAAAGGGGGACCTGCAGGTGCAGGTGGGATTACTGAAACTGACTGTGAATCTGAAGAATATTTCCAAGATCCAGGAAAACGTTTCAACAAAGGAGAAAACAAAACAGAAGTACGGTGCGTTGTATCGCAGTAAGGCACAAAGCGTCAGCATTTCCTGCAACGTGATCGGAAAGACCCTGGATGAAGCGGAAGATATCGTCGATAAATATTTGGACGATGCTTTCATGGCGGGGTTGAAAGAGGTATCGTTGATCCACGGACGCGGCGCAGGGATCCTGCGTGAGGGGCTTCAGAAGATGCTGAAGCGCCACAAGCATGTGGAGAGCTATCGTAAAGGTGCTTACAATGAAGGCGGCGACGGTGTGACCGTTGTCACTTTGAAATAGCGCCCCGGAGGAAAATGTATGATTATTGTAAGTGGCTGTCTCCTGGGAATCCCCTGTAAATATGACGGCGGAACGAATTTATCTAAGACGGTGAAGGGATATTTGACAGACAAGAGCTATGCGATGGTCTGTCCGGAAACCATGGGAGGCCTGACGGCGCCCCGCTCACCGGCTGAAATCGTGGGTGACAAGGTCCTCAATACCGAGGGCGAAGATGTTACCGAAGCTTTTCGTATCGGTGCGGAAAAGGCCTGGAAACTGGCTTGTGAACGTGCGGAAGAAAAGGGTGAGGAAATTACACTGGCGATCCTGAAGGCCAGAAGTCCGTCCTGCGGATCCGGAAGGATCTATGACGGGACCTTTGCCGGAGTGGTCACCGACGGAGACGGTGTCTTTGCAGTACTGTTAAAAGAAAAAGGCATCAAAGTAATAACAGAAGAGGAGCTGGAAGCTCACATGGAGGAGGAAACATCCAATGATTGATTTTAAGAAAGCGATCGCGGAAGTCCTGGCCACAGCAGTGGAGGGTCTGACCGCCGAAGAAATTTACGGCATGATCGAAATCCCCGGAGATGCGAAGATGGGTGACTATGCGTTCCCCTGCTTCCGTCTGGCAAAGACCATGCGAAAGGCACCGCAGATGATTGCTGCGGGTGTTGCTGAAGCGATCAAGGACAACAAGATGTTCAACAAGGTGGAACAGGTCAATGCCTATGTGAACATGTTTATGGACCGCGGCGAATTCACTGTTCAGACTGTGGCTTCCGTTGCGGAAGAAAAGGACGATTTCGGACGCAGCGAACTGGGTAAGGGTAAGCTGGCCATCGTAGAATTCTCTTCTCCGAACATTGCAAAGCCCTTCCACATCGGTCATATCAGAAGTACCGTTATCGGTAATTCCATTTATAAGATCTATGATTTCCTGGGTTATGAAACCGTTCGTATCAACCACCTGGGTGACTATGGTACCCAGTTTGGTAAGATGATCGTTGCTTACAGACGCTGGGGTAAGAAGGAAGACGTTATTGCAGAACCCATCAAGACTCTGCTGTCCTACTACGTGAAATTCCACGAAGAAGCAGAAGCGGATCCGTCTCTGGAAGAAGAAGCAAGAGCTACTTTCACCCGCCTGGAAAACGGCGAACCGGAAGAAACCGAACTGTGGCAGTGGTTCCGTGATGAATCCCTGAAGGAATTCATGCGCGTATATAACATGCTGGGCATCGAATTCGATTCTTATGCAGGTGAAAGCTTCTACTCCGACAAGATGCAGCGTGTCCTGGACGAACTGAGAGAAAAGGGTCTCCTGAAGCTGTCCGAAGGCGCTCAGATCGTGGACCTGGAAGAAGCAAAGCTGCCGCCGGCTCTGATCACCAAGAGCGACGGCTCTTCCCTGTATATCACCAGAGACATCGCTGCAGCTCTGTACAGAAAGGAACACTACAACTTCGATAAGAACATCTACGTTGTAGCTTCTCAGCAGAATCTGCACTTCCAGCAGTGGTTCAAGGTCGTTGAAATGATGGGCTATGACTGGGCAAAGGAATGTGTTCACGTTCCCTTCGGTTTGGTCAGCTTAGAAGAAGGTACCATGTCCACACGTCACGGTCGTGTCGTATTCCTGGAAGACGTACTGAAGGGTGCTGTGGAAAAGACTAGCCAGATCATCCGTGAAAAGAGCATCGCCAAGGGTCACCTGAGCGAAGAAGAAATGGAAGAAACTGCGAAGATGGTTGGTATCGGTGCTGTTATGTTCAACGAACTGTCCAACATGAAGATCAAGGACTACACCTTCAAGTGGGAAAAGGTTCTGAATTTTGAAGGCGAAACCGGTCCTTACGTTCAGTATACTCACGCCCGTGCAGCCACCGTTCTGCGCAATGCAGAAGATGCGCTGAAGAAGGCCCTGGAAGATCCCAAGGCAGTGGATACCAGCTATATCTCTAGTGACAGCGCTTATGAACTGGCAAAGCTGATCTACAGATTCCCCGAAGTGATCGTTGATGCCGGTGAAAAGTATGAACCGTCCATCATTACCCGTCACGTAGTTGACATCGCTCAGGGCTTCAACAAGTTCTATCACGATGAACACATTCTGGTGGACAATGAAGAAGAAAAGAAGGCAAAGGTCCTGCTGACCTACGCTGCAAAGCAGACCATCAAGAACGGTCTGGCTCTGCTGGGTATCGCAGCTCCGGAAAAGATGTAATATGCGTTACGAAGGAAGCGTTTACAGACCGCCCAGCGAAGCGTACAGCTTGATTGTCCAGGTGACCATCGGCTGTTCCCACAATAAGTGCACGTTCTGCTCCATGTACAAAGAAAAGCAGTTCCGCGTACGGAAGGTGGAAGAAGTCCTGGAAGACCTGCAGTGGGCCAGAAAAGCCTATCGCCGCATCGACCGCATTTTCCTGGCCGATGGAGATGCTCTGGTTCTGACCAATGAGAAGCTGATGGTGATCCTGGACGAAATCAATCGTCTGTTCCCGGAATGTCAGCGTGTGGGAATTTACTCCAGAGCGGGAGATATTCTCCGGAAATCGCCGGAAGAACTGATCCAGCTGAGAAATGCCGGGTTAAAAATCTTCTATATCGGTGCGGAATCCGGAAGCGACAAGGTTCTGAAAGATGTGAACAAGGGTGAGACCGCGGCGGATCTGATCGATGCAGTACGCCGTACGGAAGAGGCTGGAATAGCAGCTTCTGTCACTTTCATTTCCGGTCTGGCCGGGGCTGACGGCTGGGAGGAACATGCCGTTGAAACCGGAAAGATGATCAGCGCCATGGAACCGTCCTACGCCAGTCTTCTGACGCTGATGTCCGAACCGCTGGCTCCCATCTACGATGACATCCAGAATGGAAAATTCAAGCTTTTAAGCCCGGTTCAGGTCCTGGATGAGACCGCACTTCTCATTGAGAACATCAATGTGTCGAAAAAGTGTGTGTTCCGTTCCAACCACGCATCGAATTACCTGTCTCTGAAGGGAGATCTTCCTTATGATAAACAGGGGATGCTGAATCAAATCGCCTACGCGAGAAAAAATCTGAAGATCCTGAAGCCGGAATATTTCCGTGCATTATAATGAAATGAGACTGACCCCGGAGGAATGACCTCCGGGGTTTTCCTTTTGGTTGAATCGATCACAGAAGTATGATAAAATATCTTATTAATAGTCGGAACATTTGTGAAATACGACACAAATACCGATATACTGGAGGAAAAAACATGAGGATCCTGCTGACCACACTGAACTCCAAATATGTACATTCCAATCTGGCGTTGAAGTATCTTTACGCTGTGGCTCAGCCATGGGCAGCTCATGTGGAGTTAAAAGAATATACGATCAATAATACATCGGACTATGTATTTGGAGAGTTGATCCGCGGCGACTACGATGTCATCTGCTTTTCCTGTTATATTTGGAACATCCGTCAGATCTGCGATCTGGCCGAAACTATCAAGAGGGCGAAGCCGGATACCATTATTGCTTTGGGCGGCCCGGAAGTCAGCTTTGAAACGGAAACGTTTCTGAACGGTCACCTTTGGGCGGACTTCGTATTGATGGGCGAGGGAGAAGCGGTATTCCGTCAGTGGATGGAGCAGCTTTTCTCCGATGAGCCGGACTTTGATTCGGTGGACGGCCTGGCCCGGCGGTCAGAAACAGGAGTTGTTGTTAATCCGCCTGCGAAGATTCTGTCTATGGAGGAAATCTCGTTTCCCTACGAATATCTTCCGGCAGAGGACGACAAAGTCCTGTATTATGAATCTTCCAGAGGTTGTCCGTTCCGATGCGCCTACTGCTTATCGTCGGTGGATAAAGTCATTCGGGCGCTGCCGATGGATCGTGTGAAACGCGAACTGAGTTATTTTATATATAAAAAGGTAAAGCAGGTCAAATTCATCGACCGGACGTTCAATTATGATGCAGTGCGCTGCAGGGAAATCTTCCGATATCTGATTGAACGGGATAACGGAGTGACCAACTTCCACTTTGAAATCTGTGCGGATCTCATTGATGAGGAGACGCTGGAACTTTTGGCAGGAGCCAGAAAAGGACTGTTTCAGTTTGAAATCGGCGTTCAGTCCACAAATCCCCAGGTATTGAAAAACTGCGGTCGAAATGGCAATTTTTCGAAGCTGGCGGCGGTGGTGGAACAGATCCGGGAGATGAAAAATATCCATCTTCATCTGGATTTGATTGCCGGACTTCCGGGAGAAAACCTTGAAAGTTTTCGGAATTCCTTTAACGATGTATACCGGTTGAAACCGGATGCACTGCAGCTGGGATTTCTGAAGGTACTGAAGGGATCGCCCATGGCGGATATGGCGGAACGGTACGGAATCGTCTGGAGACGACAGGCACCGTACGAGACATTGTTTACCAACGATATCGGCGCGGATGAATTGGTACATTTGAAAATGGTGGAAGAGCTTCTGGATTTGTACTGGAACCGTGGAGGATTTGCACATTCAGTCAATTTTATGACGGCTTTACAGTTCGATACACCGTTTGATTTTTACAGTACATTTGCGAAATATTATTATGCAGCAGGGCATCAGCACAAATCTCACAAGAAGGAAGATTTGTACCGGATTTTAGATCAGTTCGGGAGATGCTTAGAAGATGCAGATACAGCGGACGAGGTCAGATGCCGGTTGATCCGGGATATGGCGGAAACGCTGAATCCGGATGCAATCAAGAAATTTGAAAAGAAAGGTTGGGAACTTTCGTGATGGAAAAATGGGGACGTGTAGGAAGTTACCTGGAAAAATATGCGGATACGCTGGTCTTCGACCAGTTTCAGGAGAGCTACCTGAGACGCGAAGGAATTTATGATTTTATGAAAGACGTTCCGGTGCCGATGAGTACCGGGGATGTGGTGGATTTCCACACGCAGAAAGGCCTGGATGTGATGAACGTGGTCAAGAACATGGTCCGCATCATTGGGATCAATCCGCAGTTTCCGTATGTGGAAAGTTATCTGAAATACATTCGGAAATATTTCGACAAGACGGTGGCAGAGGCGGTGATCCGGGATGGAGAAAAACGTGCCCAGGAAGGTGCCGTGGAAGAGGCGCTGATCTATTTCCGGGCAGCACTGATTCTGGAACCGAAACAGAAATATGCACTGTATGATTACGGCCTGGCAACCCGCCAGCTGGCGGAATCCGACAGTGATGACGATGCGTATCGCGGGGCTCTGAAGGCTGATTCTATCGAGGCGTTTGAGGAATTGTCGGTCCAATATCCGGACTTTTATCCGACCTACTATTATCTGGGATATATCTATATGAATATGGGACTTTACACGAAGGCCAAGCTGATCTTTGAACTGTATTTGAAGTTATCTGACGGGACTTCCACAGAACCGGCGGTCATGGATCCTTCGGTCCTCAGTGAACAGCGCAGAGAAGTGAAAGAACGTCTGGAACAGTTGGAAGAACCGGTAAAGATCGAAGCGGGAGTCAACCACATTCTGGCGGGACGACCGGAACCGGGACTTCAGATCCTGAAACCCTATGTGGGTGGTGCCTATGATCAGTGGTGGCCGCTGCACTATTATCTCGGAGCAGCTTACGTGGGCGTTGGCCAGATGGATGAAGCCATTGAACGATTCCAGCGCGTACTGCAATTGAATCCCTCCCATGTGGAAACCATGAATGAACTGGCAGAAATCTATGAAGCCAGAGGTGATCAGACCATGGGTGAGAAGTATAGAAACAAAATCAAACTGGTAAAGGAGAACTAACAGATGAACAAGAAGCATTTACTGACCGGAAATGAAGCTGTCGCCAGAGGTGCGTACGAAGCGGGTCTGGTGTTCGCTTCTGCGTATCCCGGTACCCCCAGCACGGAGATCCTGGAAACACTGGCGGATTACAAAGATTCTCTGTATTGCGAATGGGCTCCCAATGAAAAGGTGGCTTTGGAAGCGGCAATCGGCGCTTCCGTCGCCGGAGGAAGAGCATTGGCGGCTATGAAGCATGTAGGTGTCAATGTGGCGGCGGACCCGTTATTTACCGTTGCTTACACCGGTGTCAACGGCGGTCTGGTTCTGGCTGCGGCAGATGATCCCGGCCAGCACAGTTCCCAGAATGAACAGGACAACAGAAACTATGCGGTGGCTGCCCGCCTTCTGATGTTAGAACCGTCCAACAGCCAGGAAGCCAAGGATTTCACCAAGCTGGGCTTCGAACTGTCCGAACAGTTCGACATGCCTGTGATGCTGCGTCTGACCACCAGAGTCTGTCACAGTAAGAGCGTGGTGGAATTCGAAGAACGTCAGGAAGTGGGAGTGAAACCCTACGAAAAGAACATCAGAAAGTACGTCATGGTTCCGGCCAATGCCAAGGTGAAGAGAGCGCATCTGGAAGATGTGATCAAGGCCATGACCGAGTACTCCAATACTTGTGAAATCAATAAAGAAGAAATCAACGGCACTGAAGTGGGTGTTATTTCCGCCGGTGTTGCTTATCAGTATGCGAAAGACGTATTTGGTCCGGAAGCGTCTTATCTGAAGCTGGGTCTGACCTGGCCGATGCCCATGGAAAAGATCAAGGCCTTCGCTTCCAAGGTGAAGAAGCTGTACGTTATCGAAGAAATGGATCCCTACATGGAAAACCAGATCAAGGCTGCAGGGATCGAAGTCATCGGTAAGGAAGTCATCCCTGCTTACGATGAACTGAACACCGATATCGTGAGAAAGGCTGTGTTCGGAATCGAAGCACCGACGCTGATCTCCGAAAAAGCAGCGGTAGTGAGACCGCCTGCGCTGTGCGCAGGTTGCCCGCACAGAGGATTCTTCTACGCGCTGTCCAAGAGAAAGGACATCATGGTCACCGGCGATATCGGTTGTTATACGCTGGGAGCTGCAGCTCCGCTGATGGCGCTGGATACCACCGTATGCATGGGCGCATCCATCAGTATGGGCCACGGGGCATCGAAAGTCTTCAAGGCAGCAGGTTCCGACAAGAAGGTTGTGGCTGTCATTGGCGACTCCACCTTCTTCCATTCCGGTATCACCAGTTTGATCGATGTCACTTACAATAAGGGAGCGTCTGTATCCGTCATTTTGGATAACCGAATCACCGGTATGACTGGTCATCAGCAGAACCCCGGTACCGGTCTGACTCTTATGGGCGAACCGGCCGTGGAAGTGGACATTCCGCTGCTGTGTCAGGCAATCGGCATGAAGAAAGAAAATATTTATATCGTAAATCCGCTGAAGCTGGATGAAGTGGGCGCGGTCCTGGACGAAGCTCTGGCAAAGGAAGAACCCTGCGTCATCATCGCCAAGTGGCCCTGTGTACTGAAGAAGTTCACTGAAGAAGACAAGACCAGCTTCGATCTGTCCAAGAAGAGATGTGAAATCGATCAGGACAAGTGCAAGAAGTGTAAGATGTGCGTGAAGACCGGTTGTCCCGCGATCCTGGTGGGAGAAACCATCACCATCAACAAGGAAAGCTGCAACGGCTGTACCGTATGTCAGCAGGTTTGTCCCTTCGATGCGATCAAGGAGGTAAAGTAGGATGAGCGAAACTAAGAATATACTGCTGGTAGGCGTTGGCGGTCAGGGAACCATCCTGGCCAGTAAGATCCTGTCCATGGGCCTTCTGGAAGCGGGTTACGATGTAAAGATGTCCGAAATTCACGGGATGTCCCAGCGAGGCGGTAACGTAAGTACCCAGATCCGTTTCGGTGAGAAGGTGTATTCCCCCATTATCGGTAAAGGCGAAGCCGATATTATTGTGGCTTTTGAAACCATGGAAGCGCTGCGCTGGATCGAATATCTGAAGATCGGCGGAAAGATGGTCATCAACGATCATCAGATTCCCTCCGTTCCCATCCAGATGGGCGTGGCTCAGTATCCGGAGGGAATTCTGGAAGAACTGGCTTCCAAGGCGGATGTTTCCGTATTTAAGGCCAGCCAGATCGCTGAAGAGCTGGGCAATGCCAAGGCAACCAACATCGTTCTGTTGGGAGCATTGGTAAAGGCCTTAGATATGCCTCACATCGACTGGGAACAGGCCATCCGTGATAATGTGAAGAAGGGCTTTGAAGAACTTAACATTAAAGCATTCAATGCAGGTGCGGAACAAGTATAGTTGAAACAATAAAAACCCCCGGCTGGTGAGATACCAGTGCGGGGGTTCTTTTCGTTTATGACGGGATCAGCGGTTTGGGAATGTGATCACAAAACGGCTTCCGGATCCGGGTTCGGACGAGGCTGTGATTTCGGCTCCCAGTTCCTTCAGGATGGTCTGGACGATGTAAAGACCCAGGCCGGAACCTTCGCTGTCCGGATCGGACTGTCCGACGTAAAAACGTTCAAAGATGTGAGGAAGGTCCTCGGGAGAAATTCCGCATCCTGTGTCGGCGATACTGATCGTGATTTGCTCCGGCGTATGTTCGGATCGGATGATGATACTGCCACCTGCGGGGGTAAACCGTAGTGCGTTATAAAACAGATTTTCGAATACCAGAAACAGTTTCTTTTTCTGTACACGGATCACAGAATCCTCTTCAGAAGGATGGATCAGTAAATGGACACCGATCACGACGGCTTCCGGATTATGGCGGTGATACAGTTCCCGGAGGAAGTCGTTGACAGAAACGGTTTCCGGAGCCTCCGTCAGCCGGTCAGCGGCGTTCAGCTCGTTGAGGCTTCCCACACGACGGGAAAGTTCACGCTGCTGTTGTTCAGCCTGTTCCAGATAGAAGGAAAGTTCGTTATCAAGAGCTACATTGTGGGAACGAATCATCTGGATCGATGCCTTCAAAGAGGAAAGCGGTGCTTTCAAATCATGGGCCATGTCGGAGAAGAACGAGCGCCGTTCTTCCAGAACACTGGTGAGCTGTTCCGTTCTCTGTTCCACCAGTTCTTCCAGATGCTCCTGATATGTCCGGTTTTCAAACAGCATCTGACGGTTGGTTTCTTCCATCATGATGGCGAACAGGCCTACCAGGAAAAATGCGCACCATTCGTATTGCCACATCGTGAAGATGGGTTCGAACTGGTTGGCTGAAAAGAGATTTGCAAGGAGGGAGACTCCAAAGGCTCCTGTGCAGAAGGGAACTGCTTTCTGGATAGATCCTCCCTGCGGAACTGTGGGGAAGACTCCGCTGACCAGGGAAAGGAACATGGTAACGCGGAAGATGTTCTGCAATGTTCCGTGCAGGGATATGGCTTCCGGCCAGAGTGGAGAAATCAGATACAGAACAACGGACAGGACGGAAGCCATGATCGTAAGGATCCGGGGAATCCGGTATTTTAACGCGGCTTCCAAAGCGATGGATTCTGTCATAATGTTCAATGCAAAATAGAACATGGCATAGGTCGCCAGATCAGAAACGAGAAACCGCAGTTCTGACATGGATGAATCGATGAACTGGAGCCAGTAATGACTCAGCGACAGAGAAAAACTGACGCAGAGAAGTGCGAAGTGGAGACGAAGGCGGTTGCCGGTACCGGCCCAGAGGCTGAAACAAAACGATGCCAAAATCAGCGGAATCAGCGAGGCAACGCCGTAAACAGCACTCTGTATCATTATCATACGCCGGATCACTGCAGAAGAACCGATGGCCCCCGGAAAATACATACCGGAATAATATCCGCTGTCAGAAGTAACGGCGATGGTGATCGTATGTTCGCCTGCTGTCAAATTAAGCGATTGTTCCAAACGGGAAAATCCCTCTGACAGCAGGATATCGTCCCACCAAAGGGTGTATTCGTTACAAAGGTTGGGAAAATACAGGCCGACGATGGTATCATCACCACTGTAACTGAGGCGGAAACGGTAAGTTGCACTTCCGTAGGGACTTTTCTGACGGTCGTTATAACGGCGGTAATTGGGGAATTCGCCGATCCAGGTACGGACGCTTTCCGGGTTTGTTCCGGGAGGGTTGATTCTGTCGGAAATCCGCCAGTCATCGATCAGAAAGACCGGACGATCCAGGGTTTCTTCCGTCAAAAACAGAGTTCCTTCTTGTGGAAGGGGCATCTTCGTGTTATATTTGTTGTCAGAATGAAAAAGAAAAAGAAGAAATAACAGGATGACTGCTGTGAACAGCAGGGTCATTGTTATGGAGTTTCTTTTTTTCATTTAGAGAACCACTCCTTTACAATGAGGTGAATTTGATGAAACGACAATGGCTGTTATTTGTTCTGGCGCTTCTCCTCAGCGTATCGCTGGGAACTGCACCTGTATTTGCAGAATCGCCGGATACATCAGACCGCGAAATAATCAGGCTTCAGCTGTCAGAAAGAAACACGGGGAGCGAAGGTCATCAAATCCTTGGAACGGTGGAACTTCCTGAAGAATTTCAAGGAAGTCAGTTCCGGGCTGAGGTATATGCTTCGGGAGACGGGCTGGAGTTTCAGAACTGTACCTTATGGTCCTGCTGGGATCAAATGTCTGATAAAACCACCCGTTGCTGCATGATCGAAGCGGCAGAGATCTATCAGGGATATCGTAATGGTATCACCGACGAGCTCTTTGTTTATCTAGAAATCATATTCGAGAATGGAATGATCATAACCACCGAAACGGCAAGTCTGCAGCGTGGCAGTGAAGCGACCACATCCGGAGCAATTTCTTACATAGAAGCGGGAATCCCGCGGACGCTGCTTGTGTTTGACCGGACGCAGCGACCGGCGTTCCGTGCAGAGTATCACATGACCGCAGTTTCGCCCGGGGCAATCGCCCTCCGCGATCTGCTGCCGGAAACGCTTCCTGTCCAGCTGGATATCTATTCGGAAGGGGAAGTGATTCCGGTGGGACTAGAGTGTGTGAAATATTCCGTGGTATGGAATTCGACACCGGAGTATCTGGAGGACGGATCGGTCCGTTATCAGGCTGTCTCGCTGACACCTCCGGATGAGGATCTGGAAGTAATCGACGGTGAGAAACGATATGTGATCGAAGCGTCGCGTTATCCTCAGGACATGATCCAAAACAGCATCTACTCCACATGGTATGGAATCGTACACATGGTAACTCCGGGAGAGAAATCTGAACTTCTCCTGTCCTCGGATGACAGGGAAACCGGTGCTGTGGTGGCTACGATGCCGCTGAAACCCACGGGAGCGGTTTCTGTTCTTGTTCAGGTTTCAACGGATGGTGGAACAACATGGAATACCACAGGCGAATTTGACAAAGAAGCCATCAATGCAGTTCCTTCCCAACGAAGCTGTACGGCTGAAATTCTGACGGCAGATCGGGCGTCACAGCTTCTGGAACAGGGGAACGGAGGATTTCTAGTACGGATGCAGATTATTGGAGGTGCCCTGGGAAATGCCGAACCGATGGGACGGCTGACATACTCCTACAGTGAAGCTGCTGCATGGCCCGCAGATTACGATTACGTTCCTCCGAAGAATCCGGAGGATTCCGTTGGAAACGGCGGAAATACCGGAAACGTGGGCACCAATAATGAGGGGACCGGTGGAATTCGTCCGGGGATCAACTCATCGGGTAAGGTGTCTTCGCATAAAATCGATGTTTTGGAAACGCTGTACGGTAAGATTTCCACAAACTTTTTCCGGGCGAAAAAGGGGAGGATCATTTCTGTGACTGCGGTGCCGGAAGCGGGATATGTCGTTGGCGGCTTGTCGGTCAGAGATTCCTTTGGAAAGACTATCCCGGTTGTTGTGGGGAATGACGGAACGTATTCCTTTGAGATGCCCGGATCGGAAGTTACAGTGGAAAGCCGGTTTGTCTGGGATAATCCTTTCCGGAATCCGTCAGAAGCATTGACATACTACACGAAAAAAGCGGTGGAACGGTTGAAAGAAGTTATTTTCGGTCAGCCTCGTCCATAAGAACGAACTGATAGCCTTTTCCCCACACGGTAACGACAAATTCGTGCTGGGGGAAGGCTTCTTCTAATTTACGCCGCATGCGGGACAGATGCATCTGTACCATGGTGATGTTGACAGGACCTTCCGCACCCCAAATCTCACGGTAAATTTCATTGATGGTCCAGATTTTTCCCGGACGGGAAGAAAGCAGGATCAAAAGAGAAAATTCGGTGGGGGTAAGAAGAACTGTTTTCTGTCCCAAAGTTACTTTCTGGCGTTCCAAATCCAGTGTCATCGGGGGATAATACCGGAGGGTGTTGGCCTGGTCCTTTGGCTGAAAACACCGGCGCAGTCTTGCCCAAAACAGCTCCAGGCTGCACTCCTTGGAAATATAATCGTATCCTCCCGCAGAAAAGCCGCGGACCTGATCGTTATCTTCGGAATAATTGCTCAGAAAGAGAACCGGAGCAGAAGATACGTTCCGCAATGCACGGCAACAGTCCAGCCCGCTGACTTTCGGCATTTTTACATCCAGAAGAATCAGGTCGTAGGAAGACTGGTGCAGTTTGTCAAATGCAGCCTGAACGGAAGAAGCGACGGTTACGGAGCAACCTTTTTCTTTTAAAAATTGCGTATGAGAAGCCAGCTGTTCCGGCTGATCATCGATCATCAATATGGAATGCATAACAGCACCTCCTTGTAATATTATTTTACCTGATTATAAAACGGGGGACAAGATGGGTGCGAATTTTAACAATTTCGTTAGAAATTACTTTTTTCACCCCCTCGCCTTTATAATAAATTAGAATATGAAACTATAACAAACGGAGAATTACAATGGAAAAGAAAAATAATGAGTACGAATTAAGTTATTTTGCTCCCGATACCGTTTTGGAAGGCACGATCCGTTCTGCCGGAGATGTGGAAGTAGCAGGAGAATTCAAAGGAGAGATCGAAGCGCAGGGAAAAGTTGTCTTGCGTTCTAAAATCCAGGGAAATGTTACTTCGGACAGCCTGAAGCTGCAGGGTTGTGATCTGGAAGGAGACGTCAAGGTGAAAGGTGCTGTTTCCATCAGTGAAGATTCGGTTGTACACGGCAATGTCTCTGCAGATGAATTGCAGTGCGGCGGTTCCGTGACCGGAGATCTGTTGATCGGCGATGATACCGTTCTGGAAGAAACTGCGAAGGTCACAGGAAATATCAAAACGGGAACCGTCGCTGTCATGAGAGGCGCTAAAATTCAGGGTGGTCTCGAAACGGAATAATTGCGAAGAATAAAGATCCGATTGCCAAAGAAACCCGGCAGTCGGATTTTTTGTTTCTTTTCGGGAATAAATCTCTGAGAAAAACAATATCATGTATAAAACGAGCTGTAAGGGAAATCATAGTCACAGTACGAAAAAGGAGGTGCTGTGATGACAGAAAAGAAGTCGGTAATGCGTACCGGAACAGAGACACCGGTGAAGAGCTATCGGACGTTTCCATTGGCAGATCGTTCAAAAATCAACGATTCTGGCGATACTGCGATCCCTGCGTTTGAGGATGTACGGTTCGTAAAAGAATTTGGTGAAGAAAATGAAAAATAATTTCAAAAAAGGTGTTGACAACTTGGCGTATTTATAATATACTAATTCATGTCGTCGGACGACTGGTATTCCAAGGTAGCTCAATGGTGGAGCACTCGGCTGTTAACCGATAGGCTGTGGGTTCGAGCCCCACCCTTGGAGCCAATTTTTATTAAGACGTCCTCCGGGATGGCTTAATGCCGGAGTGGCGGAATAGGCAGACGCACAGGACTTAAAATCCTGCGGTCCTCACAGACCGTACCGGTTCGACCCCGGTCTCCGGCACCAATTTCATATCGCGGGATGGAGCAGTTGGTAGCTCGTCGGGCTCATAACCCGAAGGTCGAAGGTTCAAGTCCTTCTCCCGCAACCACGTCTATTTCCCAGAGTCAATCGACTCTGGGTTTTTTATTGTCAAAAATAATAAGTGCCAGTATATTTTTCGGGGATGAAATGGTAAAATACAAATAGTGTTTTACAGGGAAGGGGAGAAATGTAATGAGTAAAAAATGGGTAAGTTTATGGATCAGTTTCATTTTGATATTGAGTATGACAACACCCGTATTCGGAGCCGGAATCCAGTATCTGCCCGGTGTAACTTCAGAAATGTCAGATCCGGAGTTCTGGGCGTCGGATGAAGAAATCCTGATGACGGCGGAGGAAATTGCTGCGCTGAATCAGCTGACGATTTCCACCAAGGGAACCAATATGTACGATCTGAAAAACCAGGCGGAAAAAGTGGATGGAGAAGCTTTGAACGACAGCTTGAGAAAATCTTCCAAGGCGGACGCGGCATATTATCTGGGTTGGACATATCTGGGAGAAGGTAAGCTGGCCTCTCAGGAAGATTTCGATAAGATGATCCGAAATACGTACAACAGGTTTGCATCGGAGCGGCAGAAGGTAAAATATGCAGTGGCAGTGAAGCGTACGGAATTGCGGGCATTTCCGTCATTCACTCCTATTTGGGATGATCCCAGCGATCCGAATTTTGATTATCAGTATCTGGTGACCGTACGCGTCAACGAACCTCTGGTCATCACTTCCAGATCTTCCGATGGAGAGTTTTATCTGGCGAAGGGAATCTGTTGTTCCGGCTGGGTACCGGCAGAAGATGTGGCAATCTGCGAAAATAAAGAACAGTGGCTCGAAGCCTGGGATTTGGCTCCGGAGCAGACACTGGTTGTTTACGGTGATAAAATCTGGACAGAAACATCCAATGTGGGGGATCAGACATCGGAATTGATGCTTTCCATGGGAACGATGCTGGAACTGGCTGATGTGGAAGATCCGGATACTCTGATCGATAACCGTGCGGTTTATCAGAACTACGCTGTCTGGGTACCGGTTCGTGATGAGTATGGAAACTATTCGAAGAAACTGACTCTGATTTCCGAACATGAAGATGTCTGTGTGGGATATCTCCCGCTGACACAGAAAAATATTTCTATGGTTGCGATGAATGCCCTTGGAAATACGTACGGTTGGGGAGGCAGTCTCAATTCGGAAGACTGTTCCGGATATGTGAGAAATATTTATAAGTGCTTTGGTCTGGAACTGGCGAGAAATACCACCTGGCAGGCAGCGATGCCCATGGCAAAGGTCAACATGAGCGGCTTGTGTCTGGATGAACGTGAACGGTTTATGGAGGCGCTGCCCATAGGCTCGATCCTGTATTTCAGCGGACATGAAATGCTGTATTTGGGAAAATACGATGATCAGTATTATGTGATCAGTTCCGTCAGCAAGATCCGCGATCCTCAGGGAGGCACTGCAGTTGACCGTATCCGCAGCACGGTGATCAGTACATTGGATACGAAGCGTGCCAGCGGTCTTACCTGGCTGGAAGCTTTGACATCTGCCAATGTACCGTATTGGGGACTGTTGGAAGGAAAGACGTATGATATGCCGGTTTCTGCGTGGTATAACGAAGCTGTAAATCATGTTGTTAAGAATGGATGGATGAAAAACTGCGAAAACGGATATTTCCATCCGGAGGAGAAAGCGACGCGCGGCGAACTGGTTCAGGCGATTTGGATGATGGAAGGAAAGACTGTGACTGATGCTGCAATCACATTCAGCGATGTGGCGGTTGATTCAGAATACGCCGAGGCAATTCGCTGGGCAGCAGCGGAAGGCATCGCTTCAGGTTATACGGAAGAACTGTTCGGGCCGGAAGATTCCATGACGAGACAACAGATGGCCTCGATTCTGTACAACTATGCACAGTACAAAGGAAAAGGATTTACGGGAGCCTGGATGTTCCTGCTGAACTATGAAGACCGGAATCAGATTTCGGAATATGCGTACGAACCGCTGTGCTGGATGACGATGAAGGGCGTTATGAACGGAGTTGGAAATGGACGGCTGGATCCGAAGGGTACGGTCACCCGTGCTCAGCTGGCATCGGTTCTTCAAAATTATAATGCGGTTATGAAAGAAGAAACTGTGGCCGCTGAATAAAGATATTGACTGGATGAAAAAACCTCCATCTGTAACAGATGGAGGTTTTCTTATGCAATTATTTGAATTTGTGGATCCGGTCCAATGGAGAATTGAAACAGTCAAAGTGGACGGCCTTTCCCGTAGTGGAGAAATCCGGCTTAAAACCGGCGAGAAATGGGCCCTTGGGAGGACGCTTGATGATCAGTTTTTTCGGACCGGCGCTCATGGCGGTCAGGAGAAGTTTCTTTTCGTCCATGCAAGGAACTTCCATCTTTTGAATCAGCTGTAGTTTTTTCTTTACGAGAGCGCTTTTCTGTCTGGCGGGAAACATCGGGTCTAAGAGAATGATGTCCGGTGATGTTTCAAGAGCAGCCATCGCTTCCATACTGTCACCGTGGATCAGGGTCATCCGGACAACGATATCTTTTAAGTCCGGGATTTCCATGGCGCGTTCCCTGGCATCACTGAGCAATTCAAAGATGACGGGATTTTTTCGAAGCAGGTTACATGAAATCCGTCGTTGTCACGGCGGAGAATCAGTCCGTTATCCAGTTGTCTTTCGTAAATATCCATAACATTATTCCTGTCTTTTTCAATTTGTATTTTCAGGATACCACAGTTTGATGAAAAAAGCGATGAAGAATCTGAATGTCTGGAAATTGGAATCGAGAAAAGCGAACATATGTTTGCGACTTGCGCTGCGAGATGGTATAATAAATCAAACGCAGGAAAGGAGGAGGAACATGGAACAGAGAACATATCTGTGCATTGATTTAAAATCGTTTTACGCATCGGTGGAATGTGTGGAGCGCGGACTCAATGCCATGACCACTAATTTGGTGGTGGCCGATGCGGCGAGAAGTGAAAAGACGATTTGCCTGGCGGTCTCTCCTTCTTTGAAAGCGGTGGGAGTTTCGGGACGCCCCAGGCTTTTCGAAGTCAATCAGGTGGTGCAGCGGGCCAATGCTCAGCGTCGGAATCAGTATCCGGAAATTTTGGGAAGGAATTCTTCCTGTGACGCAGCGGAACTGGCTATGGATCCGACGTTGGAGATTTCTTTTATCATTGCACGTCCCAGAATGGCACTGTACATTGAATATAGTACGAGGATCTATCAGGTGTATTTGAAATATGTAGCACCGGAGGATATCCATGTGTATTCCATAGACGAGGTCTTCATCGATCTGACTGCATATCTGAAAACATATCGCAAGACACCGGAGGAGATTACCAGGGAAATGATCCGCGAAGTTCTGAACACCACCGGAATCATGGCCACCGCGGGGATCGGTACGAACATGTATCTTGCGAAAATTGCCATGGATATTGTAGCGAAGAAAATGAAACCGGACGAAAACGGAGTCCGGATCGCGGAACTGGATGAGCTGACGTATCGAAGAGAGTTATGGGATCACCGACCGCTGACGGATTTCTGGCGTGTGGGACGGGGGTATGCACGAAAGTTGGAGGAACATGGGTTTTATACCATGGGAGATATTGCACGCTGTTCCATTGGACGGTCAGATGAGGTGAACAATGAGGATTTGTTATACCGGTTGTTCGGGGTCAATGCAGAACTTTTGATCGACCATGCCTGGGGGTGGGAACCCTGTACTATGGCCCAGATCAAGAGTTACCGGCCTGAAAATAACAGCATCGGATCCGGACAGGTTCTCCACTGCGCTTATACGGCGGAAAAGGGAAAGTTGATTACGAGGGAAATGACGGATCAACTGGTTTTGGATTTGGTGGATAAGGGACTGGTGACGGATCAGTTGGTACTGACTGTGGGATATGATATCGAGAATCTGACAGACCCACAGCGTCGGAAAGCGTATCGCGGTCCGGTAAAGACAGACCATTACGGACGCCAGGTCCCGAAACATGCCCATGGAACTGTGAATCTGGAGCGAAAGACATCGTCTACGAAGCTGATCATGGAGGCCATGATGGATCTTTATGATCGAATCGTGGATCCTGATCTTTTAGTGCGACGGATCACATTAGCGGCTTGTCGCGTGATATCGGAGACGGAGGCAATCGCTTCGCTGGTCAAACAGCCGGTTTTGGAACAGATGGATCTGTTTACAGATTATGAAGCATTGGAGAAACAGCGTGCTGAGGAAGATGCGGAACTGGAACGGGAAAAACATCTTCAGGAAGCTATGATCTCCATCAAGAAGAAATACGGTAAAAATTCGATTTTGAAAGCGATGAATCTGGAAGAGGGAGCGACTACGGTGGAACGAAACGGTCAGATCGGAGGACATAAGGCATGAGTGGAAAGTACGATGATATGTTATATATGGAGCATCCCACGTCGAAGAAACATCCCAGAATGGCACCGGAAATGCGGGCTGCCCAATTTTCACCATTTGCGGCGTTGACCGGATATGAAGATGCAGTGAGGGAGATGGCCCGAAAAGTGGAAAAGATGGTGGAAGAGAATGACCATCAGGGAGATACAGATTTTGGAGCGTAGAAATGATGAATTTGAGATCTTATCGCAGACTGGAAATTGCGATCGTAATTTTGATAATGATCATGATATTGAGTTCCTGCGGATCGGAGAAATCCGGGTATGAAGGGAAGGAACTCTGGGTGTTTGGCGACAGTATTACCAAAGGTGTAGGAACCACGGATCCGGATTATTTTCCTGAGTTACTGGGAGAGGAACTGGAATGTCATGTAACGAAAAAAGGTCACTCCGGATATGCATTCACACAAGGCCAGGGTGACTACGGGTATTGTGTTTTGGATATCATGGAAGAGGAGTTGAAAGATGCTCCGGGAAATTGTGATATCCTTTTGGTATGTTTTGGAGCCAACGACTGGTACTGGGGACGAGATGTGGAAGGTGATCGGGCCATTGGAACGGTTTCGGATGGAACGCGCTATACCCTCTATGGAGCATTAAATCTGTTCTGTCAGGAACTGGACCAGATGTTTTCTTCACATCCCGAGACAGAGATTTATTTTGTGACACCGATGCCGATCAAAATTCCGCCGAAAAGTGGAGGAAGTCCGGCGGAAGAAACATGGGATCAGACGAAGATGAATGGAAATGGAGAGACATTACGAGATATCAGCGAGGCTATTTTGGAAGCTGCGCAACGATATGGATATGGAAGCATCGATTTGAATCGGGCGGTAAACGATATGGAACTTTCTTCCGAAGAATTGGATTCGCTGATTCCTGACGGACTTCACCCGAATGCAGCCGGAAACCATTTAATGAAAGATATGATAAAAGAAGCCCTGGAGTGATCCGGGGGTTAAGGGAATGGGTCTGATCAGCGAGATGGTGATGGAAAAACTGAATATAATGTAACATAGTGAAAAAAGCGAGCGGGAAACCGCTCGTTTTCTCGTTTTATTTGGCTTGTAATCAAGGCTGAAACTCTATAAAATATAATTGGATAATTAT
>JAFUQN010000140.1 GCA_017472365.1 Bacillota bacterium | reverse complement strand
TAAGGGCATTTCGAACAGGTACTTCTTACCTTCGATTTCCATTACCTTCTTTTCTCTACCCAGTTCATCCAGTTCGGTTTCCATCGGAGTAGCTACGCCGGTGGGGGTCAGAACGCCGCCCAGACCATAAGCTGCAGCTCTGATCTTTTCAGCCAGAGTACCCTGCGGAACCAGAGTGTATCTCAGAGTTCCTTCAGCAACCTGCTGATTGATCATGGGGTTAACACCGATGTGAGAAGCGATGATGTGGTCAACCATGTGGTTTTCCAGCAGCTTACCAATACCTCTGGAAGTCTTACCACCGAATTCGCCTGCGGGCTGGCCAGGAGCCAGACCACCGTCGTTACCGATAACGGTCAGGTGCTTAACGCCCTTTCTTACCAGAGCGTCCATGATAGCTTCCGGAGAACCAGTTCCCAGGAAACCGCCGACCATGATAGTCATTCCGTCCTGTACGCCTGCAACCGCTTCGTCTGCAGTCATAATTTTGTTGATCATGTTTTTTCCTCCATAATTTAATACATAACAATCGGGACGAACCCCATAACAGAGCTCGTCCCTTTTAGTTTACACCTTATAGAAGCATTTTTCCAGTACCTTTGTCAAATTTTTCACGGGAAATTCAAACTTTTTCCGTTTTTCGGTACCTGGATGGTGATTTCAGATCCAATTAACGATCTGCGATGTTCGCTTTCTTTTCCCAACCGCGCTTCTGAACTTCCTGCATTACGAAGGACATAACGTGTTCAGCGTACTTACCGGAACCGAAGCCAGCATCATAACCCAGTTCCTGAGCCAGTTCGTGGGAGATTCTGGGACCACCGCAAGCCAGGATCACCTTGTCTCTCAGACCTTCTGCTTCCAGCAGTTCAACCAGCTTGGTCAGGTTCATGATGTGGATGTCCTTCTGGGTTACAGTCTGGGATACCAGGATAGCGTCAGCGTTTACTTCCTTTGCCTTAGCAATCAGCTTTTCGCAGGGAACCTGAGAACCCATGTTGTAGGGAACTACGTTCTTGAATCTTTCCAGACCGAAGTGACCGTGGAAGCCCTTCATCTGGAAGATAGCGTCGATACCTACGGTGTGAGCATCGGATTCGATGGAAGCACCAACTACGGTGATGTCTCTGCCGATGTTTTCGCCGATCCATTCGCCGCAAGCAACACGGTCCAGAACGTCGCCTTCAACCTTGGGAACTACGATAGCGGTGTAGTCGATGGTCGGGGTAGCGTTACCGTATACGTTGAAGAAAGTATAACCGGTGGTCAGTTCGCAGTAGTAAGCTACGTTGGGTTCTTCCAGACCCAGCTTCTTTGCATACTGCTTAGCGCATTCTTCAGCTTCTTCACCGTAAGGAACGGGAAGAGTGAAAGCCAGCTGAACTTTACCGTCGTTTAAAGCGTCGCCGTAAGGCTTAACTTTGGTTAAATCTACCTGAGTAGTTGCACATGTAGTCATTGTATTACTCCTCCCTGATTATTCGTGATCCATGAACAGAGCGATGAACGGATTGAAGTAGTTTTCACCCTTGGTGCAAACGCCTTCCAGACCGTGGCCACCGTCGAACGGACGCTTAACGCCGCCGAAGATACCCTTTTCGATGGTATCGAACAGGCCGTTGGATTCTACTTCAGCCAGCAGTTCGTCAGCCTTAGCCAGTACTTCCTGAGCTCTGGTCTGGCAGATACCACCCTGCTTGAATTCCATTTCTTCGCCGATGTGTCTGCAGTTGTTGAAGATGTACTTAGCGTTTTCGATTGCCAGGTATCTATCCTGCATCAGCGGAGTGTGGATTGCTTCGGTCAGCATACCGGTCAGCAGCAGGGACTGGTTGGTCCATACGGTAGCCAGGTTGAACAGAGCATCCTGCAGGTGACCCTTGAAGATGTTACCGGTCATGAACTTTGTAGGCGGCATGTACTTCAGTCTAGCCTTCGGGAAGATTTCTCTTGCCATCTGTGCCTGAGCCAGTTCTAACAGGAAGCCATCTTCCGTGTTGGGATCCATTTCGAATGCATGGCCCAGACCCATCTGTTCTTCAGGGATGTTAGCCAGTACAGCGAACTGTTCGTTGATGAACTGAGAAGCGGTTACGGTGTGAGCAGCTTCGATCGCATCGTCGGTGGTCAGGTAGTTATCTTCACCGGAGTTGAAGATGATACCGCAGTAACCGATGATAACACGGGACATGAACTGGTCAACCAGAGTTCTCTGCATGTTGATGTCTCTGAACAGGATACCGTAGATCGCGTCGTTCAGCATTACGTCCAGTCTTTCCAGAGCGCCCATTGCAGCGATTTCAGGCATACACATACCGGAGGAGTAGTTGCACAGTCTGATGTATCTACCCAGTTCTTCACCAACTTCGTCCAGAGCCTTTCTCATGATACGGAAGTTTTCCTGAGTAGCGTAGGTACCGCCGAAACCTTCAGTGGTAGCACCGTAAGGTACATAGTCCAGCAGGGACTGAGCGGTGGTTCTGATTACAGCGATGATGTCTGCACCCTGGCGAGCAGCAGCCTGAGCCTGTACAACGTCTTCGTAGATGTTACCGGTAGCAACGATTACGTAGATGTACGGTTCCTTACCTTCGCCGATGGTGTTCAGATATTCTTCTCTCTTAGCCTTCTGAGCATCGATTCTTTCAAAAGTAGCCTTGATAGCGGGCTTCAGAGCTTCAGCAGCTTCTTCCTGAGAGCAGGTAGCCAGCTTAGTCAGTTCCAGCTTACCAGCTGCAACGTCTTCAGCGATTTCCTGGGGAGTCTTACCGGTCTGAACGATAGCATTACCGATCAGATAAGCAGCGCCGGTCGGCAGTGCGCCAGCTTCCTTAATGTGGTCTACCAGTACGTTCGGCAGCGGATTGTCAACTTCGTCAACGCCATCTACACCCAGAAGTCTAACGATAGTTCTTTCTGTGGATACGGTGGTGTGACGGTCGATGAAGTCCTGCATGTCGTGAGCGATGTTGGCAGCATGCTGACGAGCGCTGGCAACAACTTTTGCGTCAAGATTTAATTTGCTTGTCATCTTTGTTCTCCTATTCTCCTTTGATATATTTTTGGGCACCTTCAATTATCTCAGAGCTGATTCCCAGCATCTTCGCAATATTCAGAGCATCTTTAGGTACTTCGCCCTGGTTCTCTACTCTATACAGACGATAGTCCATATATTTCGAAATTATATTGATCCGCTCACTTTTCTTCGCATACTGGATCTCGCGGTTCAGAAGGGTGAAGTTCGCATCAGCCAGACCTCTGACCTGCATGTTTACCACGCCTTCCGTCTCCGTTACGGTCTCAAAATGCGTCGTCATGAGGGCAATATACGGTTTTTTGATGAGATAGTCCACCAGTGATTTGGAAAGTGCCAACCCTTCGATGGGATTGGTACCGGAAGCGATCTCATCGATCAGCAACAGCGTTCTGTCCACGCTGTTATCCAGCATGAACTTCAGTTCTTCCATTTCGCTTCCGAAGGTGGATAACCCTCGTTCGATGGACTGGCTGTCGCCGACCAGGATCTGCATATAATTGGACAGACCCACGCGCGCTTTCTTCGCCGGAACAAAGAAACCGTACTGCGTCAGGATCATTACCTGACCGGACAGCTTCAGGGAAATGGTCTTACCTCCCATGTTCGCCCCCGTGATACAGGTCACGCCCTGCTTCAGGGAAATCGATACGGGACAGTATTCCTTCCCTCTCGCCTTCAGAATATCTTCCACCTGAAGGTTTCGGCCATCCTCGATCTCCAGGATGTGTTCCGAAACGATTTCCGGTCTGGTACAGCTGTGCTCAATGGCAAACAACGCCTTTCCCAGAGCCACATCCAATGCGCCGATCTTTTCGCAGTTGCGATTCAGAACATCCGCATGACCGGAAATTTCCAGGGAAATTTCCTTACGGATCCGTTCTTCTTCTTCGTCCATCTGGACCACCAGCTCATCCATCTGCTTCATGTAGCCGTAGACCACATCGTTGGCTTTCAGCTGGAAGGTGGCGGACATATAATCCTGGTCTACCATTTCCAGGTCCTCAATGGACTGGATCTTTTCAAAGTCTTTGCTGTTTTTGGAAATGGAGATATCAAACTTCGGTGTCAGCATGATGCCATACTGCCGTTTGATCTCTTCCCTTCTGACTTTCTGTTCTTTTCGAATAGCGATTTCCAGTTCGCGCTTCTTCCCGCGAAGCTCGCGGATCAGTTCAGAAAATTCGTCATATATGTAGAAGGTGTTGATTCTGTCCTTTCGCGGATCGAGGACATCCAGAAGATCCGTCGTATCTTCCAAAAGATATTCCTCCGGAATCAGAAGCTCATCCTCCTTCACAGACAGCTGACGGAGCCGTCTCATGGAAAGCAGAAGGCTTTTGATTTCGTAAATTTCCACTACGGACAGAGTCTGGTTCTCTGCACGATCAATGGAGTAGGATACATCCTTGACCTCCATGAACAGTTCCTGGATCTGGTTCACAAACTTTCCGTTGTTTTTTACGAATTCGACCATTTGTTCCATCTTGTCGAATTCTGCCTTCAGTTCGTCTTCCTGTCCAGGATAATACGGCTTGATCCCTTTCAGCTGGGTCTTCCCGAACGGTGTGTTCAGGTCGATGCTCTGCATCACGTAATCAAGGCCTACTTCGCGTCTGGTCTTCACATTGGCCAGTCGGCGATTCGATCCCATAATCATAATTCAGGCCCTCCCAACTACACTCGTACGTCGATGATCGGCATTCCCGGAATCGCTTCTTTCATCGCTTCCACGAGAGCTTCTCTGTCGAAAGTGTAACCGCTCGGCGCCCACGGATTGACAGTGATCGCCGCAATTTCAATGTTCTTCAGAACACTGAGCTTCATGCCCTTCTTCTTCCAGAGGCCGTAATCCATCACACTCAGGAAGATCTTTGTGGGATTCTTCAGAATGAAGCGGACTCTCTTCAGCTTCTTGGGGTTGATATCGGCAATGACGCTGTTGGTGAAAGCACCGGGTATGTAGACATATTCGGTGTCTTCATCGATTTCATCATCTATAAATCTCGACGCTCCCAGGCCGGTGGCCAGGTCCAGTTTTTTCACATTCCCGTTCTTGTCAACGAGCATGATCTTGTCGTCGAAGTTGTTTTCTTCAATCAAGGTTCTTGCTTCCCCTTCTTCCATTTCAGGAATGGAGTACAGGTTCACAATGTGAGCAGTCTCATCCACAACCTTACGCATGCTTCTGGAAAGAACTGCGCCGGTGGATAAGATGATGGCTTCCGATGTTTCAGGCGATGCGATGGACTTGCGGTCGATGGCACCGTCGATCAGGATCATTTCACAGCCATAACCGAACATTTCTTCGCATACGCGCTTGGTATCCATCGCAGCGGGCGGTCCGGCAATCTGTACGTATCCACTGTCAGCAACTCTGCAGATCAGCAGTGTTCCCATCGGTGTGGAGTACTTCGTCTTCTTGAGGATCTCCAGCCCTGCATCAGCCAGTTCATACAGCTGTGTCGGCACTGTGACGATCGTATCCTCATCCAGATAGATCCTCGGTTTTTCCGTTCCGGTGACCAGGTCCTGTGTTTCACCGTCACGGCCAATGGAGGTAATTCCCAGTCTTAAACCCTCGTCCATAGCTTCCTCGATCAGGTAGTTCAACGCCGTGGTCTTACCCGCGTTCTTCGCCATCCCAACGATGGAAACCGTCTTGTATTTTCCTTGTAAGTCGTACAATAAGCCCATGGGGGTCATCTCCTTAAAATACCACAATCTCCTCGCGGGGTCTTGTGGCTAACATATTAATATTATGTTATGGGGCAGATTTCTCCGCCCCATATCATTCGTTCACTTTTTATAGTTCAATACGAGATCAAACTACTTGTTTCTCTTGTGACGCAGCAGATCCTGCGGTTCCATAGCCAGTCTCTGGCCTCTCAGCAGACCAGCAACACCTTCGTATTCGTAGGTCTTCTTGCCGGTGCAAACGTCGCAGGTGCATTCCATCTTCGGCAGATCAGTGGGTTCGGTGTAAGTGGTGATTACGCCTTCGTAGTTTCTCAGGATAACCTTGCCAGGAGCCTGGGAGATTACGTACTGAGGCATAACCGGAGTCTTACCGCCGCCGCCCGGAGCGTCAACTACGAAGGTCGGAACTGCATAACCGGAAGTATGGCCACGCAGACCTTCGATGATTTCGATACCCTTGGATACCGGTGTTCTGAAGTGTTCAATACCCAGAGACAGGTCGCACTGATAGATGTAGTACGGTCTTACTCTGGTCTTAGCCAGTTCATGAACCAGTTCTCTCATGATGTGCGGGCAGTCGTTAACGCCTCTCAGCAGTACGGACTGGTTACCCAGAGGAATACCAGCGTCAGCCAGCTTTCTGCAAGCTTCCTTAGCTTCAGCGGTCAGTTCCTTCTTGTGGTTGAAGTGGGTGTTCAGCCATACCGGGTGATACTTCTTCAGCATGTTAACCAGGTCATCGGTGATTCTCTGGGGCATAACAACCGGAGTTCTGGAACCGATACGAACGATTTCTACGTGAGGGATTTCACGCAGCTTCTTGAAGATATATTCCAGTACATCATCTTCTACGCACAGAGCGTCACCACCGGACAGCAGAACGTCTCTTACTACCGGAGTCTTTCTGATGTACTCGATGCACTTATCGATGTCTTCCATGGATCTAGCACCATCGGTTTCACCAGCCATTCTTCTTCTGGTGCAGTGACGGCAATACATGGAGCACTGGTCAGTGATCAGGAACAGTACTCTGTCAGGATATCTGTGAGTCAGGCCAGGAGCCGGAGAGTCTTCATCTTCGTGCAGGGGGTCCAGCATGTCTGCTTCGCCTCTGTGCAGTTCGTGAGAGGTCGGAACAGCCTGCATACGAACCGGGCATCTCGGATCATCGGGATCCATCAGAGCAGCATAGTACGGGGTGATACCCAGACGGAAGCTAGCAGCAACAGCAGCGATGTCTGCTTCTTCTTCCGGAGTCATGTTGATTACCTTCTTCAGATCTTCCAGGGTGGTGATTCTGTTGTCGATCTGCCAGTGCCAGTCGTTCCACTGTTCGTCAGTTACGTCCTTCCAGAGTTCGATGTCTCTGAAGTTTCTGATTTCAGCCATTGTTAGTGTTCTCCTTTAATTTACATATACATGTCATATACATTTCAATGACCGGCAGGCATGGAATACCTGCCGGTACACGAATGTCATAAGAGTGTATGACGGTTAGGCGTTGGATTAAGCAAACAGTTCGGTGAAGATGTTTCTCAGAACTTCGCTTTCTCTCATTTCCTGCAGAGCGATTGCAGCGTGGCCCTTGCAGTAACCGTTACCTACGATCATGTTAACGTCCTTACCTACGCCTTCTGCACCCAGAGCTGCCTTTACGAAGTTGGTAGCCATGGAGAAGAAGTATACGGTACCGTCGTCCTTACAAGCCAGGATGGAAGCCATTTCGGTGTTTTCGATGGATACGCAGTTGATAACAACGTCGCACAGCTTACCGTCGGTTACTTCCATGATTGCGTTGTAAACTTCTACAGCGTTGGTAGCGTCGCAAACCAGTACGTGGTCAGCGAAGCCCAGGCCTTCAGCTCTCTTAGCGGATCTCGGAGTAGCGATGCAGATAACCTTACCGGTTACGCCAGCTCTCTTCTTAGCTTCGTACATGCACAGCATACCGGACTTACCGCCGCCACCGATAACCAGAACGGTGTCACCGGACTTAACCAGCTTAGCAGTCTGTGCAGGAGCACCAGCAACGTCCAGAACGGACAGAGCCAGGTTTTCCGGCATATCGTCGGGGATTACAGCGTAGATACCGGACTGGAACAGGATAGCGTGACCCTTGATGTCAACCTGGTCGATAGCCGGTCTCATTTCGATGATTTCATCGATTACCAGCGGAGTCAGGGACAGGGAAACCAGAGTAGCGATCTTGTCGCCAACCTTCAGGTCGCCAACATAGTTTTCACCGATCTGTTCAACGGTACCGATCAGCATACCGCCGGAACCGGTCCAAGGATTCTTGTGCTTACCAGCGTTAGCAACGATGCTCAGCATGGTTTCCTTGATCTTGTTCATATCTTCTTCGGTGGTGATGTCAGCGGGCTTCTTACCATCGCAGGATCTTCTAACGATTTCGGTGAAGGAAGCGGAGTCAACGTTCAGAGTCTGTACGTTGATCAGTACTTCGTTATCGTAGATTTCCATGGTGTTGTCAACCTTGTCAGCCGGCTGCGGTAATACGCCAACGGGGGAAATTACTCGGTGAGTTCCGTAAGGGCATCCTTTTTTCTGCATGATGTTCATCCTCCTTAAATTTCGTTTCGAAGTCTTTCTTCGAAAAACGTTTTGAATAAGTTTTATGCATTGCACTCAACGCCCGAAATCATTTTAAAAATCATTTCCAGCGTCCGAGGCAGGTACATAGTTGATTTCAGCGCGCACAAAAAGATAGTACTCGCTGTTACCATTTTAGCGCAAATTATGTGCCAAAACAAGTCTTTCAGTGAGATTTTCGGTTTCCTTTTTTATAATTGAGAACTTTTTCTGTTTTTATTTCGGTTTTTCGTTGTTTTTTTGTCAATCAAATTTTACGCGCAGAAACACGTCCATTTTTCACCGAAATCCGCAGAAAAATCGAACCAAAATCGGTTCGCTTCAAAAAAAATGCGAACCAAAATCGGTTCGCATTTAAAGTTCGTCTTTTCATCTATTTTTATATCATCCAATCATTATTGTTCGTCTTTTCCAGAGACTTCCCCTGTGGTGATCCCATACTTCTTTTTCTTTCTTACCAGCTGTGTCTGACTGATCCCGATGGCTTTCGCCGCCTTTCTCGTGGAGCCGAATTTATCACAGGCATATTCGATGATCTTCTTTTCAAAGTTATCGACCATATCCTGAAGAGCCACTTCTCCCGTTCCGGACGCACGGTCCACCATGGTCTCAAAGTCGGTATCCACACCGTCCATGACGTCCGCATGAAGCTCGTTCATGACATCAAAAATGTTGATCATGTCCCCCTTCGTACTGATCATCAGACGCTGGATCGTGTTTTCCAGTTCACGGATGTTCCCCGGCCAGTCACATTCTTCCATATATGCGATGGCCTCCTTGGTGATGGAACAGCTGGTTCCGAATTTGTCGTTGTACTTTCGCAGGAAATACTGAACCAGTTCCGGTATCTCCGTCCGGCGTTCATTCATATTGGGAACGCGGATGGGGAACACGTTGAGACGGTAGTACAGGTCCTGACGAAACTCCTTAGTTTCCACCATTTCCAACAAATTACGGTTGGTTGCCGAGAGGATGCGGACGTTGCATTTCACCGGCTTCGTCCCGCCCACGCGGTAGAATTCCCCGTCCTGAATGACACGCAGGAGCTTTGCCTGCATATCCAGCGGAAGTTCTCCCACTTCGTCCAGAAAGATGATCCCGTTGTCAGCAATCTCGAAATACCCCTTCTTCCCGGCGGCATTGGCTCCGGTGAATGCACCCTTTTCATACCCGAACAGTTCCGATTCAATCAGCTTTTCCGAGATGGATGCACAGTTGATCTTCACGTATGGCTGCATTTTCCGACCGGAGTTCTTCTGGATGATCGAAGCCACCTTTTCCTTCCCCACCCCGGTGTCCCCGGTGATCAGGACGTTACAGTCATACTTGGCAACCGACAGAATCTCCTCTACCACGCGGCTCATGGCCTTACTGGAGCAGATAAAATCATCGAAGCGGCTGTTCTTGGCAACCTCCTGGCGGATGGCGTTCCTGGTCTTTCGCAGGGAATACGCCACGTTGTCGGCTATGGTATAAATCGGCACTTCCGTCTGGGAATCTTTCACATAGGGATAAATTTCCCTCAAAATCTCAATATCGAAATCCGCGTAATTCTCATCGAAGCCGTCGGCGCAGCGGATCTCCACGCAGCGCGAGATTGCCTCGGTAATATACAGTGCGATGTTGTAATTGTTCACCATGTTGGCGAAATAGACCGTTCCACCAGGCTTCGTGGACAGGATATTGATGGTCTCTGCGCCGGACAGGTCCGCGCAGTTGATGCTCAGGTCAAAGAGCCCCGCATTGAGCTTTTCCAAGCATTCCATCGGTTTCAGGATGTTCATGTAATGCACCGAGGTGAAGGTCTTTTCCATCAGCTGGACCATTTCCTTCGTCTGGACACCGATGTCGGTTCCGCGGTCGAAAAGACAGATGATCTCCGCGTCGGGAGCCGCCTTTCGGATGGTATGACCGAACAAGATATTCGTCAGAAGTCCATTCCCTACCACGAGGCAGCGCTCCTTTCCCACAGCGCTTTTGTATACGGAAAACAGCGTCCCCGACTCGTCCAGCGTATACAACAGCAGGTCGATGGGAAGGTCATCCGGCTTGGGGATCAGCGGAAAATCCGGAAAAATGATGGCATACCCCTCTACATCGATCTGGGAATACGCCATATCCACCGCCGTGATCCGATTGATATATAAAGGGACATTGGCCATGGAAACATTGCAAATCACCTGGTCTCCGGGCTTCACATCCGCCGTTCCCTGAAAGCTGCTGCCCACTTCTTCCACTGTGCCGAACAGAACACCAGCCGTGTCAGTGACAGGGTTGTGGAACTTTCCCCGCTTCCATACGATATCCAGGATCCGTTCCTTGATTTTATCGATATTGTTATTGGTCTCTACGCAGATCTGCCGGAAGTTGGTCCCCTCGATATGAATTTTCTGAACGGAGACACGCATCTCATTGGGACGGATCTCCCGGGAATTGTCCAGCCGCCAGGCGGACGTGGGCAGTACATCTTTCGGCTCTACAACGCGTGCAATCCCGTAATTCTCAAACATAGCTTTCCTCCGTTCAACGTTCGTGTTTTGGCAACCCGCTCCGCGGTCTCCCCCGCTAAAATCGGAATCCTTCGCCAAAAGCATCCCGCTCCGCAATTTTTAAGTGATGCGAAATCGGTTCGCTTTTGTGGATAATCTAAGGATAAACCATTGGCACGATTTTTGCAATTTAAAATTAGCATAAATCGTAATTATTTTGCGTGAAAACGTATTAAGTAAAGGAGAAATTACAATGGAAAAGAAGATTGCTTCCACACTGAGACTGAGAATGTCCCACAAAGATGCTCACTACGGCGGTAGCTTAGTTGACGGTGCTCACATGGTTCACCTGTTCGGCGACCTGGCTACCGAACTGCTGATCATCGCTGACGGCGACGAAGGTCTGTTCCTGAGATACGACGAAGTAGAATTCCTGGCTCCCACCTATGCTGGCGACTACATCGAAGTATACGGCGAAATCACCAAGATGGGCAACACCTCCAGAACTATGGAATTCGTTGCTAAGAAGGTTGTTGCTGCTCGCCCCGACGTTAGCCCCTCTGCTGCTGACTCCCTGGAAGAACCCATCATCGTTGCAAGAGCTAAGGGTGTTTGCGTAACTCCGAAGGCTTCCCAGAGAAAGTAATTTCTCACTAATTTTGAGTACAAGTACGAAAACATATACATACACTCATACCACAGGTGCCTTCCATTCGGAAGGCATTTGTGGTTCTGCGATACTGTCGCGAGAAAGGATCACAACATGAGATTAAATAAGTACATCGCCCAGTCGGGCGTAGCTTCCCGCAGAAAGGCCGACGAACTGACACTGGCCGGAAAAGTAAAGATCAATGGCATCGTCATGAACCAGCCCGGTTATGACGTTCAGGAAGGTGATATCGTCACCGTCAACGGTCAGGATATTCGTCCTGAAAAGAAGCTGGTCTATATCGTTCTGAATAAGCCCAAGGGCTTCGTTACCACCGCTCACGACGATCAGGGCCGTCCCACCGTCATGGACCTGGTAAGCGACATCGAAGAACGCATCTATCCCATCGGCCGTCTGGACTACAATACCACCGGCATGCTGCTGATGACCAACGACGGCGATCTGGCTTACCGCCTGACCCATCCGAAGCATCACATCTACAAGACTTATCGCGCCCGTGTCAACGGAATCTTATCTTTGGAAAAGGCAGAACGCCTCCGCAGAGGTGTGGATATCGGCGGCTTTGTAACTTCCAAGTCCAAGGTAGAAATCCTGAAGCACGGCGACCACTCTTCCATCGTGGAAATTCAGATCTACGAAGGAAAGAACCGTCAGGTGCGTAAGATGTTCGCTGCGGTCGGAAATAAAGTCATCGATCTGGAACGTATCGCCATCGGCGACCTGCACCTGGGCCACCTGAAGAGCGGCCACTGGAGAAAGCTGACTCAGCGCGAAATCGAATATCTCAAGAAGCTGTAGTACTCATCAAAAACAAAAGACCCCGAACGGAGATTATCCATCCGGGGTTTTTTCATGCGTTTTTCTCGTGTTACAGCATCAGCATTTCTTTGATTTCGTCAGCGAATTTCAGTTCCGTTCCGGTCTTTGCCTGCAGTTCTTCCTTCGTCATTCCGGGAGCCATGGCCTTGACCACGGGACCGTCTTTTTCAAAATCAATGATGCAGAGTTCTGTGACGAGGGTGTTGACACAGCCCTTGGCCGTCAGCGGCATCGTACATTCATCCAGAACGCGGAATTCTCCGCTCTTGGTGCAGTGTTCCATGGCCACGATAACTCTCGGTGTCCCGGCCGCCAGATCCATGGCACCGCCCACACCGCTGATCTTCTTTCCGGGAACCATCCAGTTGGCCAGGTTTCCGTGGCGATCCACCTGAAGACCGCCCAGAACCGTGGCGTCCAGATGGCCACCGCGGACCATGGCGAAGGCCATGGTGCTGTCGAAACAGCAGGCTCCGGGAATCAGATTAATATAGAATCCACCGGCATTGATCAGATCGCGGTGTCCTTCCGGATGGTTGTGATCCGTCTGTTCGCCACCGTGACGTTCCCACCAGTCATACAGTTTTTCCTTCGTTTCGTACATGGACAGGTCGGGAAGTTCCTTCCCCTGACCCACGTAGCCGTTTTCTCCGTGGAGCAGGATGGTCACGCCTTCCGGGAGGTAATTCCCGATCAGCGTGGGGATCCCGATTCCCAGGTTTACAAAATCACCGTCGTGTAAGAGCGTGGCGATGTTTTTCGCGATGATATGTCTCTTTGTTGTCATCAGATCACCACCTCCGGAGATTTTACCACATAGTCCACGAATACGCCGGGAAGCTGAACGGCTTCAGGAGAAATCTCGCCTGGTTCCACCACTTCTTCCGCTTCTAAAATCACCACATCCCCAGCCATGGCCATGGAGGGATTAAAGTTGATTCCCGTGTATTTGAACACCGCGTTCCCCATGCGGTCCGCTTTCCAGCACTTGATCAGCGACACATTGGCCCGCAGAGGTAACTCAAATAAGTATTCCTTTCCGTTGATGACGCGGGTTTCCTTCCCCTCAGCCACCACGGTACCCACGCCCGTGGGCGTATAAAATCCGCCGATCCCGGCGCCGCCGGCGCGGATCCTCTCCGCCAGCGTTCCCTGGGGAACCATTTCCAGCTCCAGCTCTCCGGCGAAAACCTGATCGGAGATCATCTGCTGACCGCCGCAGTAGGAAATGATAGCCTTCTTCACCAGCTTTTTGATCAAAAGCGGTGAGGAATTCATTTCATAAGGACGCCAACCGCATCCGAAATCCTCTGCAATGACCGTCAGTTCACCGATGTTTCTTCTGGCCACTTCCCACACCAGATTGGCAGGAAATCCGAAGCCGCCGAAGCCGCCGATCATCAGAGTATCGCCCTGTTTTACGTGGTCGATGGCCGCCTGTAAACTTACAACTTTATCCATGGCGGCCTCCTACTCCTGTGCGGCGACAAAGTCCGCGCCTGCGCGGATTGCCTTTTCGTTCAGCTCCATCATCTCTTCTTTTCCACCAAGAACGTGATGCATGGTATGGATGATTTCTTCTTCCGTAAACAGTCCAGTCTTCTTACAGAAGGCGCCCAGCATGATCAGGTTGGAGACTTTGCGATTTCCCATGTCGCGGGCCATATCGTCGATGGGAACGGCCACCACATTCAGATCCGTTCTCTTTGGCGGATTGGAAGCGTTGCTGTTCATAAACAGCCATCCACCGGGCTGGATCTGGTCTTCATAAGCGTCCATGGACGCCTGGTTGAAGATGATCATGGTATCAGGATGTCCTACCACAGGGGAACCCACCTCTTCGTCGCTGACGACGACGGTACACATGGCGGTACCACCGCGCTGCTGGGTCCCGTAGGACGGTAAAAACGTCGCATATTTATTGTGATCGCTGGCAGCGTACCCTAAGATCTTACCCACCAGCATAACGCCCTGGCCGCCGAAGCCGGCCAATTTCATTCTTCTTTCCATGGCGACCTCCTATACTTCTTCGCTGCGGTCTCTGAATACGCCCAGAGGGAATTCCTTCATGGTTTCATTTCTCATGAACTCCAGGCTCTTCACCGGAGACATGCCCCAGTTGGTGGGACAGTTGGACAACAGTTCAATGAAGGAGAAGCCCTTGTTTTCCAGCTGGTTTTTGAATCCCTTGCGGATGGCCTTTTCCGCAGCCAGTACATGGGCCGGAGAATCCAGCGCACAGCGTTCGATATAAACAGGCGCTGTCAGCTGGTTGATGATTTCGCACATGTGCATCGGATAACCCTGAAGAGGAGTTCTTCCGTCCTTAGCGGTGGTTGCCTTCTGGCCCATCAGCGTGGTGGGAGCCATCTGGCCGCCGGTCATGCCGAAGATGCTGTTGTTTACGAAAACTACGGTCAGGTTTTCACCACGATTCGCGCAGTGCATGATTTCTGCCAGGCCGATGGACGCTAAGTCACCGTCGCCCTGATAGACCAGAACAAACTTTTCCGGAGCGGAACGCTTGATCCCTGTGGCGGTAGCCGGAGCTCTTCCGTGCAGGGAAATGATCTGGTCCGTATCGGTGGTCCAGCACATCAGTGCGCCGCATCCAATGGGCTGTACGGCCACTGTGTTATCTACGATCCCGAATTCGTCGATCAGACCGCAGATGATTTTATTGGCAACACCATGGAGACATCCGGGGCAATAGCCGGTGGGACGTTTCTGCATGGCTTCCGGTCTCTTATAAATCTTTTCCATACTGTCTCCCTCCTATTTCCAATCCTGTTCGATGTGGAGCATCATCTGTTCTTCCACTTCTTCGGAGCTGAATACGATCCCTGCGGCTCTTCCATAGGTGGCGATGGGGATACGGCCCTGAACGCCGCGATCCACGTCTTCCACCATCAGTGCCGGAATAGATAATTCCAGACAGAGGATCCCCTTGACCTTGGTTTCATCCAGTTTTCTCAGCGATTCGTAGGGGAAGGGCCATACGGTGATGGGACGGATCAGCCCCACCTTGATTCCCTTGTCTCTCAGCTGACGGATGGTGCTCTTGGCCACACGGGCACTGGTCCCATAGGCTACGATTACATATTCTGCGTCGTCCATCATGTATTCTTCCACCCGCAGTTCATTCTTTTCGATGGTGGCGTAGCGGGCTGCCTGAACGCGGTTCCAGTCTTCGTGATCGCGTTCGTTGGTGATCATGGTGGCAGAACATCTTCTCTTGGGATTTCCGGGATTTAAATGAGGAGAGGTGTACAGCGGGTATTCTTCTCTCTGTACCTCCTTCATAGGCGGCAGTTCCACCGGTTCCATCAAAGAACCGATACAGCCGTCCATCAGGACCAGCGTGGGGGCCTTGTATTCCCAGGCCTTATCAAAGGCTAGATACACCAGATCCACCGCTTCCTGAATGGTGGAGGGAGCGTAAGCCAACAGGCGGAATCCGCCGTGACCGGGAGCCTTCGTGGCCTGTAAATAGTCCATCTGCGCACCCTGGATCGCACCGGTACCGGGGCCGCCGCGCATAACGTTCAGAATCACCGCCGGGAAAGGCGTAGCCGCCATGGTGGACAGACCTTCCGACATCAGGCTCAGACCGGGGCCGGAGGAAGACGTCATGGCTCTCGTTCCGATGTAGGACGCACCGATGACCATGTTGATGGAAGCCAGTTCGCTTTCCCCCTGAACAAAGGCACCGCCCACTTCCGGCAATCTCTTCGAGAGGTACTCCGGGATTTCATTCTGAGGCGTAATGGGATAGCCAGCGAAGAAACGGCATCCGCCGCGAACAGCCGCTTCCGCAACCGCTTCATTTCCTTTTAAGAACAATTTACTCATCTGGCTCTCCTTTCTATTTGTATACTTCGATGGCCGCTTCCGGGCACATCACTGCGCACATCTTACAAGCCACACATTCTGCGTCGTGTTTCATTTCCACCACATCGTAGCCTGCCGCATTGGTGGTTTCTCCGATCTGAAGGCACCCCTTGGGACAAACATTGATGCAAAGTTCACATGCTTTACAGTATTCCACTGTGATTTCTACTTTCGCCATAAGTCACTTCTCCTTTCATGTCCTATGGATTTTGTACATTATGGATATTGTAAGTAACGTCGGATCACCAGCCGGTGACGACAGCTTTCCGGAAGTTTCACTCCCGAAAGCCATTCCGGAATGGCTGCGATGTCACAGGTCACATCCAGTTCCCTCAGACGTTCCTGGATCATGTCCCAGCCTTCCGTCACCACGTCAGAATCCGTGTATTCTCCCATATTGGGATTTCCGATCAGCCGGAAGTCCTTCAGATGACTGAATTCCTCCACAGCCTCCATCATCGTTTTGATATGATCACTATCCAGCGACAACAGCCGGTAGGGACTGACCACGAAGAACACGATGGTGTCTTCTCCATCGAAGAATCCCTCGAACTGTCCCATGTTTACCGAGCCGATCTCGTTTCCGCCCACGTCCAGGACGTTGATTCCTTCAGGATCCATGAGACGTTTTTTGATCCCCGGCGGAACGACGGGCGATTCCATGACCTGTTCTCCGAAGACCAGTTCCACACCACCATCTTCCACCGGTTTTCTGGCATCACGGGAACGG
>JAFUQN010000139.1 GCA_017472365.1 Bacillota bacterium | reverse complement strand
GGAGCGGTCTGAGGACACCAGGAGGTGATGATGTTATCCGTGACAACGATTGGCTCGTTGACGACTTCCACGCCGAAGTCGGCCAGCTGTTTCTGGCGGTGTCCGCCGATGTGGTAAGTGGTGGCGCGCTTTCCTTCAAGGATTCCACTCTTACCGATGGCTAACGCGGCAACGCAGATACTGGCGACGATTTTACCCCGGCGGTGGAACTGGCGGATCAGCTCCGAGAAGAGTGGATCGAAGGCTTCATCGTAAAAGTGGAATTCTTCGAAGCCGCCGGGGATTGCCAGGGCGTCATAGTCATCCATGTTGATCTCATCGATCAGCTTGTCTACGATGACGGGGATACCGAAGGTACTGGTTACTTGTTTCGTGAAGCCACAGGTGTCCAATTGAACATCGATTCCGTAATCGTTTCGCGCCCAGCCCATGACGTCTACGAACACGCTGAATTCCATGGTTTCGAAGCCGTTGGCCAGGAATAATAATGTCTTCTTCATATGGTAACCTCTGAATATTACAAGTATTAGACATAGTATAACATAAATTGACGGTGTAGTAGATATAAGGTATAATTAATTTTAAAATATTCGCTAAATTTGAGGGGCAAAGGGAAGCTTATCATGTTGACAATTTTTAATCGAAGGGAATTGTGTATCACGTATCGGACGGAGGAGCAGTATCGCGTTCGGGATGTCCTTGCAGATAATCATATTAAATATCTGGTAAAGACATCGGCCAGATCGGGAACCTGCCGTGGTCGAGGTTTTAGTCTCGGGACGGATACAAAAATGAATTATTGCTATAAAATTTACGTTCATCAAAATGACTATGACAAGGCGAAGTTTCTGATTGGAAGATAATCAGGTTAGAATATGAGTAATGCATTATATATTCGTGTAGAAAATGGGTATCAATATATCAGAATGGCTGGAAAAGAAGTCCGGATCCTGGTGGCACCGGTGTTGAATCGTTACCGAAAGGTTTTAGAGTTTGACAGTGAGACTGGAGATTTACTTCTTGAGGCTGAGTTCACGTTTGACGATGGTCGGATCCTTGTGGAAGAGGAACCAATCTGGCTGAACGATGTCCTCTGTTGGGCGTTTCACGAGCCGGAAGAAGTCATTCGTCAAATTTCGGAGATCGTATTGGAGTAGGAGAGACAATGGATTTTTATTGTAAGATCAAATTGAAAGACGGGTCTTTTCTGATGATCGAAGACGTGTTTCAAAAGGTGAAATCTCTCGATTGGACGCGGGAAAACGCCGGGGTACTCAGTACGAATTCTGCAATGTTTGAGGGATTCGGAGCCAATGACGATCCATATATGTTACTGGTAGATTTAAAGGATACCAGCAACAAAACTTTGGTGCGGTATAGAGATCAGAAAATTGTTTTCAGGGGTACAAGTGTATGACAAAGTGTGTATTACAGTTATTAGCTATGGTGTTCATGACCATGGACCATATGTGGGCGACGGTCGTTCCCGGACAAGCCTGGCTCAACTGGGCAGGGCGACTGGCTTTTCCCATCTTTGCGTTTTTACTGGTGGAAGGATATTTCCATACCAGTAGTTTCAAAAAGTATGTAAAACGAATGTTCGTATTCGCCATTCTGGCGGAGATACCTCTGAATTTGATGGTTTCCGGTGGATTCATTTATCCATTTCATCAGAACGTTATGTGGACATTTCTGATCAGCTTGTTTGTGATGAAAGCGATGGATAAGATCTTGGCGATGAAAGGAAAAACGGGCGCCAGCCAGGTTGCCGTAATCACAGGAAATATCGGGAAGGTCATGATGTGCGGGGCCGTTGGCATCGCTGGATATATGATCAGTTTCCTGACCTTTGTGGACTATTACGGCTTCGGATTGTTGATGGTTCTGGTGTTCTTCTTCAGCCGAAAGTTCAGAGTGTGGTGTACCAAGGCCACGGTAAAAGCAAATATGGTCGTGATGATGGCGATTCAGGCGATCGGGTTATATTATATCAACTTTGAGATGATCGGGGGAGAAATCCGATATTTTGTCTTATTTGATCAAGTGATTGGTATTCCTGTTCAGGGCTTTGCGATTCTGGCGCTTCCGTTGATTTGGCTATATAACGGGAAGCTGGGATATCACAGTAAGTGGTGGCAGTATTGCTGTTATGCATTTTATCCAGCGCATATGTTAGTGTTAGGCTTGATGGGGATATTGTTGTAGATTCGTTCTTGAATATAAAGCTGTCGCATTGTGGCAGCTTTTTTTATGGAATCCGTTACGGTAACAAGTTTTATTTAGGGTCTTTACGTAAATGTATGATTTAGGTGTATTGCCGTAAACAAAAACGCAACAATAGAGATGCAAATGGTAAAAACTGTATTTCTCTGCTTTGGATCAAGGTGAGGTTGTTCGTAATAATGAAAAAAAGACTTCAAAACAATAATAAAATACATAATTACGATTAAAAAATAAGGTTATTGATATGAAAGCTTTACGGTAGATATAGAAAATAGTGAGGATACGTAAACCATATATGCACTAGTTGTTTTTTGAACAATTGAGTGAACCACAAGCTGTTAGATTTCGACGGCTTTTTTGTATGTAGAATGAACTGTTTGTCGAATTTAATGAAGGTTTATGATATAATAAACTCTGTCTATGGATTTTGCAGTCGAACACCGGGCGACAGTTCGGTGAACAATATGAGAAAGGATGTTTGACTTTATGAAATATAGAATGTGGAAATTATATACCAGTAAGCTGGGGCTGGAAGTATGTGCAAATGTTCTGATGGCCAATGGACTGTCCGGAATGATTTTTGATGATCCTGAAGATGTGGCAGATCTTCTGAATAAGAAGAACGACTATGACTGGGACTATGTAGATGATTCTGTCAGAGAACTGGCTAAGGAAGAACCGGCGATCACCATTTATTTCGATCATACAGAAGAAGGTCAGGCTGATATGGAAAAGGCCATGGCCTGTGTGGAAGCTATCAAGGGAAACATGGAGGATCCCGACAGCGTTTGGGCCAAGATGGATCTGGGACGTCTGGAAATGGAAATTACCGTTGCCGATGATGAGGACTGGAAGGATAAGTGGAAGGAATACTTTAAGCCGGCCCACATCACCGAACGCATTGTAGTTAAGCCAAGCTGGGAGGAATATGAACGTCAGAGCGAGGACGAGCTGATCATTGAAATCGACCCTGGAATGGCCTTTGGGACTGGTACCCATCCGACCACCACTCTGTGCGTAAAACTGCTGGAAAAGTACATTGAGAGCCCCAAGGACGTGGTTCTGGACGTGGGTTGCGGTTCTGGTATCTTAGCAATGGCAGCTGCACTGTTAGGTGTAGAAGAAACTGTGGGCGTAGAAATCGACCCGGTCGCTGTAGACGTAGCTAAGGAAAATGTGGAACTGAACGGTTTATCCGATAAGATCAACGTCATTGAAGGTGACCTAACCAAGGGACTGGATATGAAGGCAGATATCGTTGTAGCGAATCTGATGGCTGATTTGGTGATGATGCTGTCCAAAGATGTAGCGAAACACCTGCGAGGAAAGGCTATCTACATTTCTTCTGGTATCCTGATCGAAAAGCAGCCGGTGGTAAGTAAAGTCATCCGGGATTGCGGCTTTGAGATCCTGGAAATCCTGGAACAGGGCGAATGGTGTGCAATCGCTGCGCGTCTCAAGGACGTTCAGTAAGTTAAATTGATCCGGAAAGGAAACAGCATGAGCAGATTTTTTGTGGAGCCGGAGCAGATTTCCGGGGAAATGATTTACATGACCGATACTGATGATATCAAGCATCTTTCCAAGGTACTTCGCCTGACAGAAGGCGATTTCATCGATGTATCGGATACAAAAGAGTATGAATATCACTGCGAGATCCTGGAAATCAGTCGCGATGAAGTTAAACTTCAGATTCATGATAAGCAGAATTTTGCCAAAGAGCCGAAGTTGAAAGTCACTTTATACCAAGGCGTTCCGAAGCAGGGAAAGATGGAAACCATCATCCAGAAGAACGTGGAACTGGGAATCAACAAAATCGTTCCTGTATTCACCAAGCGCTGCGTTGTTACGGATAGCCGCGGTAATTACGGGAAAAAGATTCAGCGGTATCAGAAAATCTCTGCGGAAGCCGTGAAGCAGTGTAAGCGTGGAATCATTCCGGAAGTGACAGACGCTATCACCTTCAAAGAGATGGTAGCCCAGTCCGTTGCGGAACATGATCTGGTTCTGTTCCTCTTTGAAGATGAACAGGAAACTACCATAAAACGGGTTCTACGTCAGAAACAGGCTGAGGCAACCGCCTCCGGCGGTTCCATTGAAACTGTGGCTTTACTGATCGGTCCGGAAGGCGGATTCGCAGCGGAAGAAGCAGAAGCCATTATGGAAGCAGGAGCATGCTGCGCCACTTTGGGAAAGACCATTCTGAGAACAGAAACTGCTGGTATGGCTGCACTTTCCATGGTGATGTACGAATTAGAACTGTAAATATATATTAAATATTTACTTGATAGGAGAGGGTATGATGAAATTGATGAAAACGAGTCGATTATTGGCATTGTTGCTGGCTCTTTTACTGATATTAGGGACCATAACCGGATGCGGTTCGACAGAACCGGGCGGTGAAATGGAATCGGATGTTCTGTCCTGGGATATTACGGAGTATTCCCAATTCCGGACGGAAGAGCATTGGACGGATCATTACGAGAAACATGTCATCGATCAGGAAGAATTTACAGAATACGGTGACCTTACGAAAGAAGAATATCTGATGCTGGCTCAGTGGCTTATGGATTTTACCGGCGATGAAGTCCAAATCAAACAAGATGACGGAGATACGCTGTATTACGATGCAGAGAATAATTTCTTTGGTGTCATGAGTGATGATGGTTATATTCGCACCTTTTTCCGTCCCACGGCAGGTCAGGAGTATTTTGACCGTCAATAGTGATCGGTACGTGAGTGTGCGATGAAATAAAGGGGGAATTATAGTATGGAGATCAGATGTAATGAAGAAAAGAGGAAGTATGCCTGTGTCTGCTGTGGGGAGCTGACCATGGACGAACAGCCGCCTGGGACTTATCAGATTTGTCCGGTTTGCGGATGGGAAGACGATAAATTCCAGTTTAAGAATCCGGATGAACGCGGAGGGGCGAACTGTCTCAGCTTGAATGAATCAAAAGAAGTTTATTTTAGTCAAAAGCGAGGATACAATCATGAGAAAGACATCGAAAAATAGACGTTTATTTATTGTGATTCTGTGTGTGGTCATGATTCTTGGTGCAATGCCTGTGACGGCCTCTGCAGCTTCTCAGACGAAACAGGATATGGAAGCGGAGGTTCTTCACGAACTGAATCTTCTGGCTGGAAGTCCCACGGGATTTAAGCTTCACTTAAAGCTTAGCCGCGTGGAAGCGATCACTATGTTGATTCACATGATGGGTGAAGATGAAGCCGTATTGAATGGAACATTCAGCCATCCTTTTACAGATGTTCCCGACTGGGCGCAGAATTTTGTGGGTTATGCTTATGAAAATAAACTGACCAGCGGAGTGAGCGATACGTTGTTTGGCAGTTCTCAGGACTGTAAGCAGGAGCAATATCTTACATTTTTACTGAGAGCCATTGGTTACAGCGATGCCCGCGGTGAATTTGTCTGGAACAACCCCTATGAACTTGCGAAACAAGTCGGTCTGATCGATTCTGCAGTACCGCTGCAGCGATTCAGCCGCGGCGATATGGTCAGCGCATCTTATCGTGCTCTTTCGGCCAAACTTCATACTGTGACAGAAGCGAAGCCCACAGGCGGAGCGATTGCCGGGGATGAAGTTACAAGTGACGGAGCAATTACGCTGAAAGATCGTCTGATCAACAAGGGGATGTTTACACAGGCGGTTTACGATACGGCCATGGCGGATTATCAGAAAGGTCCGAAAACAGTAAAAGCTGTATATCTGACATTTGACGACGGTCCGTCCACAAAAGTGACTCCTCGGATTTTGAACATATTGAAAGAAAACGGAGTACCGGCAACGTTTTTCGTTCTTGGATCCAGAGTTGATGCAAATCCGGAAATCGTGAGACGTGAGTATCAGGAAGGCCATAAGGTGGCAAATCACGGATATTCTCATGATTATAATTATTTATATGCAAGTACAGAAAATCTGCTGAAAGATATCAACCGCGGCAATGCGGCCATCGATCGTGCACTGGGCTTCAGTTATGGAAATCGTGTTTTCCGTTTCCCAAGTGGATCTCACGGAAAGAACGCTGCATTTAAAAATGCGGTAAAAAATGCAGGACATATCTATTACGACTGGACCAGCAGCGGTGAGGATGCCGTTAATCCGAAGGGATCCTCGGCACAGTTTATCCTGAATTCTACCATAAATACGATCTGGGGAGACAGAAATAATGTAATCGTCCTTCTTCATGATACGAATGCCAAAGGAACGACTGCAGATGCGCTCCCGCAGATCATCAAGTATTTCCGTGACAACGGGTACGAATTCAAAACATTATAATTAGTAAGGACAATTATGGGTGATTTTACGTTAGCGATGCTGGAACAATGGCATCAAAATGAAGAATATGAAAAAGTGGTGGAGGCGCTGGAGCTTCTCATTCCCGAGGATATGAACGACAATTTGTACGGTCAGTTGGCCCGGGCGCTGAGCTATTTACAGCGGTATGATGAAGCACTGGATGCGCTGGATCACGTCAGCGAAGAGGGAAGGGACGATACCTGGTGGTATCGCCGCGGCTACGCGTTGTTTTATCTGGAGCAGTATGAAGAAGCCCGCAGAGCTTTGGAAACTGTGGTAAAGATCAATCCCAACGATGTGGAAGCAGAAGAATTTGCCAACGATTGTGCGGAGATGATGCTTCGGCAGAATAACAAGACTCCGTTCCGTGTACGTGTGGAACGCTTTTGGGAAGAATTTGAAGCCCGTGAATGTGAATTGCGGTCTTTGATGGATGAAAACAGAATCGAAGATGCCGTCGATCTGGCCAATCATTTACTGAGCTATGCATTTCACGATGCGTATTTTGAACTGGGAAAGCATGAAGACCGTTATGAATTGATCCTTACTGCGGAAGGTCAGAGACATCGTTTGTTTTTATTGAATTACTGGTGGGATCATGCGCCGGAAGCTTTGTTTGACCTTTGGGACTTTCATGTGGGACGGATCCGTGCCAGAAATATGGATCAGTGGAAACTGCAGATGTTCGATGTGGAAGTACCTGCGGAAGAGGTCCGCATCTGGCCTGAAGTGGAAGATGAGAAAATTGATATTGTGATGTACAGTCCCACGTTGACTTCTTTATTGAACGACAGTGGTGAGGATGGTCGGACCAACGAGGATAAGGTGTACAGCATCGCGGAAATCCTACTTGACCAGGCTTTGGGAGAACTGGTTGCAATCAATTCTATTGGCGGGCTGGAACTGTTGACAGAACCTTTGAAAGAAGAATCTGTATCGCTGGAAGATTTATTTGATTTTGTAAAAAAGAATTGCGATGACTGGGATGCAGATCCCAGGAACGGTTACATGACGTATCGGTGCATGCCGAAAGAAGAATGGCGCCTGAGAGAGGATATCATTGCAGGAAGCAGCTGCATCAATCGTCTGGTCAGCGAATATTACGGAGAAGAACGTCTGATTTTCAATGAATCCTTGGAAGATGGCGTTGTCTTTGGATTTTTATTCTTCAATCACGATACAGAGGATAAGTTCAACCTTTTGGGATGCCGTGCATCGATCGAGGAAGAGCTGGAAGAACGCGGAGAAGAATTCTGCACTCTGATCGGCGGGACTACGGGAACATATTACACATATATTGACGTGGTTTGTTACGACCAGATGGAATTTCTGACTCTGGCTGCGGAAATATTAAACAATAAGAAAGATCTGCACGACATGGGATTTGCGGAATTTGTCATGGGTGGTGTGGAAACGGATCTCCGTGTTCGTGTTCCGGAGTTTTACACCGAAGCAGAACTTGAAGCTCTGCAGGCTCATATTTCAGAGCATTTTGGGGAAGTGAATCAAGTGATTCACGAAGTCGTATCGCCTGATATCCATGTGGATCTGGCGGTAATCGAACCGAAGCAAGAAAGTGATCACTATATTGTATGTACCATGGGTATGGGAGCTCACCGTATGAATGTTCCCTATAACATGCGCGGTCACGGCCTGGACAGAGCAGAGCTGTTTCTGACTCTGCCGAAGCATTGGAACCTGGAAAGCGAAGACGAAACGGATTACTGGCCGCTCCGATGGCTGAAAATCCTGGCCAGACTTCCCATTCAGGAGGATACATGGCTGGGATACGGACATACTGTTCCCAATAAAAAGGCGTTTGCGGATAATACAGAGCTTTCCGGTGTGATCCTGACCGGTGCGGCCGGCTTTGGAGAGGAAGCATGTGAGTGCACACTTCCAGACGGAAACTGTGTCACGTTCTATCGTGTGATTCCGCTTTACGAAGAAGAAATGAAATATAAACTGGAATATGGTGCAGACGCGCTCTTAGATTTGATGAAAGAAGAAGATCTGAGCGATGTTTTGGATGTGAACCGTGTCAATGTTTGTAAATGGGAATAACGAAAAATGAATTAGAGTTACTTTACAATAATCCTATTCTTGTAAAGTATTCGCTGCTGTTCAAATGATTGGGCCGTAAATACCGGCCGAGCTGAAATAACTGGGTCTCATCACCGTTGGATGAGATCCAGTTTGTTTTTTCATAACATCCCAACGTGGCTTCAAATCCTAGATTTTTCAGGATTTCGTCAGATCCTTCACTGATTTCTCCATATGGGTAAGTAAATGTGTTGGGAAGGATATCGCAATGAAGAAGTAACAGCTCCTGCATCTTTATTACATCGCGTGACAGGCGGCTGCGATATTGTTCATCGGTTTCACCAACCATACGACCGGCACCTTTGCGGCTGTCCTGTACAGAATGAAGATCATACGTATGATTCTGAATTTCCACAAGACCGCTTTCCGACATTTCTTTTAGTTGATTCCACGTTAAATGAGAATAGTTGGGATGATTGTCATCTGTATTGCTGAATTGTTCTGTGTATGTACCAACGACCGATATCACCGCTTTTACATTATACTTTTGAAACAGGGGATATCCGTAGTAATAATTATTGTAATAGCCGTCATCAAAGGTCAGGATCACTGGTTTTTCAGGAAGTGGAGAACCCGTATTCACGTGATCGATGAGTTCTGTCATCGTGATTGTCGTATAGCCATGACCGGTCAGATATAGGATATCCTGCTCCAGAAGATCCGGAGAGATCACAAACTTATTTTGCAGCGAAACATCTTTCAGAAGAGAATGGTACATGATAATGGGAACCGCTGTCGTCGTTTTGTCCGTTCCGGCAACCGCCCGTCCTTCGGACGTGCTCTCTGTTGTCGTTAGGATATTGGCTTCGCTGTAAGGCCAGATAACGGGCAGTGCCAGACAAATAATCAGAAGAAGGAGAGCTGAAATTTGTTTCAAAGGAACACCTCCATGGAAAAAGAGTCAGAGTTTCCGTAAATTACTATGATTTTTTCTTCAAATTATGTATAATAGAAATAAGTATGCAGAAGAATTTGCATCAAAAGGAGGACAACATATGGCATTTTTAGATAAGATGAGCGATTTTGGAAAGACTGTTGCCAAGAAATCCGGCGAAGCTATGGATACTGCTAAGATCAAATTGAAGATCAGCGATCATAAGTCTCAGATCAAGGAATATAAGATTCAGATCGGTAACAACGTTTATGTATCCATCGATGCAGGTGCCGAACTGGACATGGAAGCACTGAAAGATCTGTGTGCGAAGATCAAAGAAGAAGAAGCAGCCATCGCTGAACTGGAAGCTTCTCTGTAATTCATTTTGGAGATACGTCAATGAAAATTGCGTTTTATACGCTGGGATGTAAGGTAAATCAGTACGAAACACAGGGACTAAAAGAGATTTTCAGTGCCCGCGGCTACGAAATTGCAGAAAGTGCAGAAGAAGAAGCTGATGTTTATGTTGTGAATACCTGTACGGTGACCGGTCTTTCTGACCGGAAATCCCGTCAGTATATCCGGCGAATGAAAAAAAGAAATCCCAACGCTATTACGGCGGTCATCGGGTGTTATGCACAGATCAGTCCCGATGAAGTCAGCGCTGTGGAAGGCGTTGATATCGTTGCGGGGACCAATGAAAAAAGCCGTCTTCCCGAACTGATCGAACAATGGAAAGAAGAACACCAGCAGATCCGCTACGTGCTTGAATACGAACAGCTGGGTGAATGTTTCGAAGACATGGGGATCATTACCTCCATGGAATCGAGAACCAGAGCGTTCATCAAGGTTCAGGAAGGCTGCAACCGTTTTTGTTCTTACTGCGTTATTCCTTATGCCCGCGGTATGGTCAGAAGCCGTCCGAAGGAAGATGTACTGAAAGAAGCGCAGGCTTTGATTGATTCCGGATTTAAAGAACTCGTTCTTACGGGGATCAATACGGCGCTTTACGGTGCAGAACCGGGTTTCCCTAAGGAAGAAAGCGGGCTGACCGGCGTGGAAATCCTGATCGATGCGATTTCACAGCTGGAAGGTGACTTCCGGATCCGCCTCAGTTCTCTGGAACCGACCGTTGTCAACGGAGAATATGTGAAGCGTCTTTTGAAGTATGATAAACTTTGTCATCACTTGCATCTGTCTGCGCAGAGCGGCAGCGACAACGTTTTATCCGCCATGAACCGCCGGTATGACCGCGGTGAATATCTGGATATCGTCAGAGTATTGAAAGAAGCCGATCCGGGATACGGAATTTCCACAGATTTAATTGCTGGTTTTCCCGGTGAAACGGAAGCCGATCATCAGGACAGCGTCCGCCTGATCGATGAAGCAGGTTTTTATAAAGTTCATGCGTTCACATATTCCAAGCGACCGGGAACAAAGGCCGCGGAAATGAAGGGTCATTTGGCACCGCTTGTGAAAAAACGACGGACTCAGGAGCTGATTGAGGCCGGAGATACGGCCGCGAAGCGGTTTGCCGCCATGTGTGTTGGACAAACACGTCAGGTTCTCTTTGAAGAACGTGACAGTGACAGCGGACTTTGGAGAGGACATGCGGATAATTTCCTTCAGGTTTATCTGGACAGTCCGGAGGATCTGGATGGAAAGCTGATGACCGTTCAATTGACAGAAGTCTTCAAAGACGGAGTAAAAGGAAAGGCATAGCTGTACGATATATTTTGAAGAAGGAGGATGGATCAATGGCTGATTGTATTTTTTGCATGATTGCGAATAAGGACATTCCCAGCAATATCGCTTATGAAGATGACAAGATCCTGGCGTTTCATGATTTGGAACCGCAGGCACCGGTTCATGTTCTGATCATTCCCAAGAAGCATATCGCTTCTCTGGACGACGTACAGAACGAAGACCTGGAGCTGATGGGTTATATCATGACAAAGGTCAAGGAAGTCGCCGAAAAGGTCGGTTTGGACAATGGTTATCGTGTTGTCATCAACACCGGTGAAGACGGAATGCAGACGGTAAAACACCTGCATGTTCACCTGTTGGGTAAGCGTAAAATGACCTGGCCGCCGGGCTGATTTCAATGATTTTTCAGTGGCTTCGGACTTGGAAAAAATCTCTTGAAAATATAAAAAAACCTCTTGCACTGACGGATAGTTTCGTGTATACTAGTCGTGTTATAGGCAAAATTCGTTATGGATAGGCATCCAAATGATTTCAAAAAGGTCAGGAGGTGAAAATATATGGCACAGGTCATCGTTAGAGAAAACGAAAGCTTAGAAAGCGCACTGAAGAGATTCAAGCGTTCTTGCGCTAGAGACGGCGTTATGTCCGAACTGAGAAAAAGAGAACACTACGAAAAGCCCAGCGTAAAGAGAAAGAAGAAGTCTGAAGCTGCACGTAAAAAGGCAAAGAAGTTCTAAATCCATTTTAAAAAGAGGTGTTAACCGATGTCTTTAAAAGACAAATTGATGCAGGATTTTAAAGAAGCCATGAAGGCTCACGACGAAGTCCGCAAAAACACGGTCAACTTAGCCAGAGCCGCTATAAAACAGTATGAGGTAGATAATCGAAAAGAACTTGATGATCAGGGAATTATTGAAATCCTGACCAAACAGGTGAAAATGCGAAAAGATGCCCTCTCTGATTTTGAGAAAGCCGGCCGGACGGATTTAGCCGAAACATACAAACAAGAGATCGAAATCTTGATGGCGTATTTGCCAGCGCAGTTATCGGAAGCTGAAATCGCAGAAATCATCAAGGCGACTGCTGCACAGTTAGGTGTCGAAGAACACAGTGGAAAGGCTGGCTTCGGTAAACTGATGGGTGCGGTGATGCCAAAGGTGAAAGGCGTTGCTGATGGTAAAGTCGTAAAACAACTGTTGGAAGCATTTCTGGCGTAAGTCGGACAGGCTGATAACAATACAAAACATAAGATACCCCGGAACAACTCCGGGGTATTTTTTCGTCTGTGACATCATAGGCTTTCCCTGAGGGGAGGTGGGCGCGTGAGTTTAAAAGAAGAGATTCTTCTTGATTTTGATCTCCGGTCGGCCCGGATCACAGTCAATGGATCGCAGGCTGTAATCGATAATGTCAAACAGCTGATCGTGCTGTCAGACGATTTGATAGTTGTCAACTGTGGAAAGCGATCGATTTCCGTACGTGGAAACGGTCTTTCCATTACATTTCTGGATCATCAACGTATGTTTTTGAACGGTACCATTGAGGCAGTAGAGTTCTACGGGGAGATGACGAAACATGAATGAATGGAACGTCAGAGACCTGAAAAAAATAAGAATCGAAGGATTTCAGATTCACAAGCTGATTTCTTTGTGTACAGATCAAAATATCAGTTTTCGCCGGATACAAGTGATTGACGACTGTTCGGTGGATGCTGTGATCAGTGCGCCCGATCTGGAACTCATCCGACATTTCGCAGGAAATCGATTCCGTATTACGGTTACAGGGGAATTTGGACTAAAACATGCGATATGCAGCTATCTGTCGAGGACAGCGACCTGCGTGGGGCTTATCTGTTTTTGTTTGATTCTGTATGTTCAAAGTTGTTATATCAGTGAGATCCGCATTACAGGATGTGAACGTTTAACTGAGGCGGAAGTTCTGGCAGCGCTGGACCGACTGGGATTTCGGGTGGGTGCATTGAAATCCTATGACGTTTCCGATGTAAAAACGCGGATATTTCATGAGCTTGACAGTATTACCTGGGTGGGAATCAATTTCGAAGGAACCATGGCAAAGGTGGAGATTTTGGAAGGGTCCCGTGTTCATCCGCTGGAAGATACGTCATTTCCAGCTGACATCGTTTCAGATAAAGAAGGCTATCTTGAACAGGTCATTGTGAAAGAGGGAGTAGCCGTCAAAGAACGCGGCGATTATTTTGCTTCCGGAGATGTTTTGATCAGCGGAACAGTACCAATCACCGATAAAACATATCAAAGAGACGAAAGTGAATTGATAAGATATGTACATGCGCAGGGGACGGTAAAGGGACGGATCCTGTACCGCTGGACCTGGTTTCAGCCCAGGTACAGTGTGGTTCGGGAGACGACAGGACGGAAGATCCCGGGAATGTCGATCTGTATAGGTTCGTGGAATTTTGACAGTGGAAACCTGATCCAACCGTGGGAAACTGCGAATCGATCAGTGAGAAAAGAGTGGAACTTTTTGCGGCCCGTTCCTGTGAAGGTTCAAATCTATTTGAATGAAGAAATACAACAAATAAGGGCAGAACGGGAAGAAGAAGAGATCACGACCCTGGCAGAACAGCAAATTCGCTCAAAAATCAAAGAAAATTTGCCAAAAGATGCGCAGATAATAAAGAAAGATTTGAGTTTTTCCAAGAAAGAAAATATAATAGAACTGAATGTGTTAGTCCATTCCCTGGAATCCGTGGGAATCGACCAACCAATTCCACAATGAATCAAAAAGGAGATTTGCATTTGGAACAATGGATGAACAACGAGGTGAAGCTGGCGCTTCCCCCGGACTTTGACACAACACAGCTGTTTGGAAACATGGATGAAAACATCGAGCTGATCAGTAAACATTACGATGTAATCGTGATCCATCATCCTGATGAATTGCTGATTCGCGGTGAACAGGCGGAAAAGGCCGCAGCGGCTCTCCATGAGCTGAAAATGGTTCTGGCCGACGGTGAGCAGCTGGATCATCAGAAACTGCCGTACATTCTTGAGCTGTGCGATAATGGTATTTCTTACAGAGAAAGCCGGATCAACAAAGATATCTTATGTTATACCCATCGCGGAAAGCCTATTCGCCCGAAGACTCTCGGTCAGACGGAATATGCGAAGCTGATCCGCAATAACGATGTCGTATTCGGCATTGGACCCGCGGGTACCGGGAAAACGTACCTGGCGGTTGCCATGGCGATCACAGCATTTAAAAATAAAGACGTGGAAAAAATCATTCTGGCCCGTCCGGCAGTGGAAGCCGGCGAACGGCTGGGATTTTTGCCGGGGGATTTACAGGAAAAGGTTGACCCGTATCTTCGTCCGTTATACGATGCATTGTACGATCTTCTGGGACGTGACAGTGCCCTTCGTTTAAAGGAAAAAGAAGTAATCGAGGTCGTTCCTCTGGCATACATGAGAGGACGTACACTGGACAATTCGTTCATTATTTTGGATGAAGCCCAGAATACCACCAAAGAACAGATGAAGATGTTCCTGACCCGTCTCGGCTTTGGATCGAAGGCAGTGATCACAGGTGACCTTACCCAGATCGACCTGCCCCGTGGAAAAATGTCTGGGTTAAAGGACGCTGTCCGCGTCCTGGAAGGTGTGGAAGGCGTGGAATTCTGTTTCTTAAAGGATGGTGACGTAATACGTCATCCGCTGGTACGCCGTATCATCCGTGCTTATGACGCACATGAACCGCAGGAGGAAGAACATGGAACTGATATTTAGTGAAGAATCGCTGGATCAGCTGAAGATTGATGATTTAGAAGAATTGATGATCAAGGCGGCAACCATCGCCTGCGAAGGGGAGGATCTCGATCCTGAATTTGTTGAAGTCAGCGTAACGTTTGTGGAGCCGGAAGAGATCCGCGAACTGAACGCCCAGTACCGCGATAAGGATGCTGTGACTGATGTTTTATCTTTCCCGCAGTTTGATGACTGGGATGATCTTACGGAAGACGGAGAAATCGTTTTAGGAGATGTGGTAATCTGTATGGAACGCGCTGCGGAACAGGCAGAAGAATTCGGCCACAGTCTGGAACGAGAAGTATTGTATTTATTCGTACACAGCATTTATCATCTGCTGGGATATGATCATATGGAAGAAGATGATAAGCGTGAAATGCGCGAAAAAGAAGAATCCGTTATGACTGAGCTGGGATTGACCAGAGAGTAGGAGCACTTCATGGACGGAGAACTGTACCGAAAGCTTTATAAGATGGCGAAGGATGCTGCGGTCAATGCTTACGCGCCGTTCTCCCATTTTCATGTGGGAGCGGCTCTTTTAGCTAAGGACGGGCGGATCTTTACCGGGGTCAATGTGGAGAATTCATCTTATGGAGTAACCATCTGTGCAGAGCGTACGGCACTGGTGAAAGCGGTGTCGGAGGGAGCTCGCGAATTCACAGCAATCGCTGTCGTATCTCAGGACGGAGATGCCTGGCCGTGCGGCGTTTGCCGCCAGATGCTCTATGAATTTTCGCCGGAGATGCTGGTGATTTCGGGAAACGATGAAGAACATCCGGAAATTGTGACGTTGAAAACTCTGCTTCCTTATGGATTCAGACTGGATAAATAGAATAGGAGATATCATGAAATCAGGTTTTATCGGGATCATCGGTCGTCCCAATGTGGGAAAATCCACATTGATGAACGCGATCCTGGGAGAAAAAATTGCAATTACCACAAATAAGCCCCAGACAACGCGAAATGCCATTCGCGGAATCTATACAAAGCATGAAGGCGGAAAAGATGACTGTCAGCTGATCTTCATCGATACACCGGGGATCCACAAGCCGAAGAATAAACTGGGATCCTATATGACCGATATGGCCAAGAATACGATGAATGAAGTGGAAGCAATCATCTTTATCGTAGACGGACCGCTGAAGGAAGGATCCGGCGATGCTTATATTCTGGACATGATCAAGAATGTAAAGACACCGAAGATCCTTGTGATCAACAAAATCGATAAGCTGGATCCGGAAACTTACCGCACCATTTACGAAACTTACGAGGCGATGAATGTTTTCGACGGTATTTTTGGTACGGCTGCCATCGAAGGAAAGAATGTCGATGCATTGCTGTCTGCCATCACAAAGATGATGCCGGAAGGACCGATGTACTTCCCGGAAGACATGGTCACTGACCATCCGGAACGATTCATCGTCAGTGAACTGATCCGTGAAAAGGTTCTGATGTATTTACAGGATGAAGTCCCTCACGGCGTTGCCATTGAAATTGAATCGTACAAGGAAGGTCCGAAGCTGACATCCATTGGTGCCGTGATTTATTGTGAACGCAAATCTCACAAGGGAATCATCATTGGTAAGGAAGGAAAGAAACTGAAGGGCATCGGAAAGAGCGCGAGAGAAGAAATCGAAGCGCTGCTGGGAACAAAGGTGTTCCTGGAACTCTGGGTCAAGGTCAAGGAAAACTGGAGAGACAGTGACTTTGCCATCAGTAACTTCGGCTATAAGAACGAATAACCGGGAGATCACAGGTGTATACGGATACGGAAGGAATCATCTTACGACAGACAAAGACGGTGAACGGCCGGCGAATGTTGACGCTGTTTTCGCTGAAATACGGAAAGATCAGCGCCGGAACCGGGATCAATGAGCGGGGGCGCGGAAAGAACGCCCTGGCCATGCGTCCATTTACCCATGGCCGGTATGAGCTGTTTAAAAGCCGTGATACGTATAATATCAACGGGGCTGAGGTGATCCACAGTTACTATGGCATCGGTGAAGATGTGGACAAGTATATGACTTGTGCGTACATCCTGGAATTCACGGAGAAACTGCTTCCGGAGGAACAGCCGGTACCGCAGCTGTTTTATCTGCTTGCAGAATTTTTCTCTGTTATGGAGAAACGCAAAAACCGGTTTGAAACGCTGGTAATCGCTTATCAGTTGAAGGCTCTTTCGATTTGTGGACACCAGCCTGTTCTGGATGGTTGTGTCCATTGCGGTTCGAAGGAGACAGCTGTACTGTTCGATATAAAGGAGGGAGGGCTTGTTTGTGCAGATTGCGCACAAAAATATCCCTCAAATAATCCCAATGTTTCGTTGATTTATGAAATAAACTTTGGTATAGTTAATATATTAAGGTATTTTTTGAACAATCCTCTTTCCGGCTTCGAAAAGCTGGCGCTTGATCCGCCGCTGGAGAAGCTTTTAAGGGCGATGATAAAAGATTATGTCGATTATCACCTGGATCTTGGCCAACTGAAAAGTGAGGGTTTTCTTCCGGGGTGAGAAAGAGAAAAGGCGGTGGAATTATGGAAATCACGTTAGAAAAGATTGAACTGGTGAAGGACCGTACCGGAGTCAGCTACAAAGAAGCGAAAGAAGCTCTGGAACAGGCAGATGGCAGCGTTGTAGACGCAATCATCGCCATTGAAGAAACCATCGATATCAGCAGCAAGTCCAAATTAGGGGAACAGGGCTCTGCCATGATCGAAAAGGTGAAAGAAGCGATCCGTAAGGGCAACATTTCCAAAATTACGATCAAAAAGGATGAAGAGGTTATTTTGAATCTGCCGGTGAATATCGGTCTGGTGGGAACGCTGCTGTTCCCGTGGGCTGTGATCGCCAGCACCGTGGCTGCATTTGGTACCAAGTGCACCATCGAACTGCTGAAGGACAACGGTGAAATCATCAACCTGTCTGACAAAGCAAATGAAACGTTTGAAACCGTTGTGGAAAAAGGCGGAGCCTTTGCCGGAGACATGAAGGAAAAGGGCACCGAAGTTTTCAACAACGTGAAAGATAAAGCTTCCGAAGCCATGAATCGTGCGAAGGATGTTGATATTCTGGACACCGAAGACTTTGAAGAAACCATCGATGAAGTGATGGAAATGGTCGACGATCTGACAGAAGACGACGGAATGTGTGCTGTGGACGACGAAGAAATCTAAAAAATATTAACGGAAAGTGTGGAAACAACAAAATGGCGAAAGATTTTACAATGGACAAGATCGTCGCTCTGGCCAAAGGCAGAGGTTTTGTATATCCGGGTTCCGAAATTTACGGCGGCCTGGCTAACACCTGGGATTACGGTCCGATCGGCGTAGAACTGAAGAACAACGTCAAGAGAGCATGGTGGAAGAAATTCGTTCAGGAATCCAAGTACAATGTTGGTTTGGACGCTGCGATCCTGATGAATCCCCAGACTTGGGTAGCTTCTGGTCACGTGGGCGGTTTTGCTGACCCCCTGCTGGACTGTAAGGCTTGTAAGGCTCGTTTCAGAGCTGACAAGCTGATCGAAGATTTCATGAAGGAATCCGGTCAGGAAGTTGTCACCGTTGACGGTTGGTCAAACGCTAAGATGGAAGAATACATCAAGGAAAACGGCATCAAGTGCCCCGAATGCGGAAAGAGCGATTTCACCTCCATCCGTCAGTTCAACCTGATGTTCAAGACCTTCCAGGGCGTAACTGAAGATTCCAAAGCGGAGCTGTTCCTGCGTCCTGAAACTGCGCAGGGTATCTTCGTTAACTTTAAGAACGTTGCCAGAACGACTCGTAAAAAGATGCCGTTCGGTATCGCTCAGATCGGTAAGTCTTTCAGAAATGAAATCACTCCCGGAAACTTTACCTTCCGTACCAGAGAGTTTGAACAGATGGAACTGGAATTCTTCTGTCAGCCCGGTACCGATATGGAGTGGTTCCTGTACTGGAAGGACTACTGCGTCAACTGGTTAAAGGCTCTGAATATGGATATGGACAAGATCCGTTTAAGAGACCACGAAAAGGAAGAACTGTCCCACTACAGTAATGCAACCACAGACATCGAATTCCTGTTCCCCTTCGGATGGGGCGAACTGTGGGGTATTGCTGACAGAACCGACTTCGACCTGAAGCAGCACCACGAACACTCCGGTCAGGACATGAGATATGTTGACCCTGTGACCAACGAAAAGTACCTGCCGTACTGCATCGAACCGTCTTTGGGCGCTGACCGTGTGACCTTAGCGTTCCTGTGCAATGCTTACAACGAAGAAACTGTCGTAGATGGTAAGGGTCAGGAAGACACCCGTGTCGTAATGAAGTTCCATCCGGCTCTGGCTCCCTTCAAGGCTGCGGTACTGCCGCTGACCAAGAAGCAGTCTGAACTGGCAGAAGAATTACATGCGGAACTGTCCAAGTACTTCATGGTCGATTACGATCTTCCTGGTAGCATCGGTAAGAGATATCGTCGTCAGGACGAAATCGGTACCCCGTTCTGCATCACCGTGGACTTTGATACCGCTGAAGACAAGTGTGTTACTGTCAGAGACAGAGACACCATGGAACAGGTGCGTATCCCCATGGATCAGCTGAAGAACTACATCGAAGAAAAAATGCAGTTCTAATCTGCATTGGTAAAACGATGGGCATTTATGGGAAATAATATCTGCGTTTTTTAACCACAAGGGCGAAAGTGGTTGACGTGGAAATGCAAATCGTTTAAACTTAATTGTCTAATAGACGAAAGGAGAAAATTACCAATGGCAAAGAAATTTGTGTACCTCTTCAAAGAGGGTAACGGTTCCATGCGTGAACTGTTAGGCGGTAAGGGTGCAAACCTGGCCGAAATGACAAATCTGGGAATGCCTGTTCCCCGTGGTTTCACAATCACCACTGAAGCTTGTACTCAGTACTACGAAGATGGCGAAGTGATCAACGACGAAATCAAGGCTGAAATCATGACTTACATCGCTGAACTGGAAGCTCAGACTGGCAAGAAGTTCGGTGATATGGAAAACCCGCTGCTGGTTTCCGTTCGTTCCGGTGCTAGAGCATCTATGCCCGGTATGATGGACACCATCCTGAACCTGGGTCTGAATGACGTTGTAGTTGAAAGCTTCGCAAAGAAGACTGGTAACCCCAGATTCGCTTACGACTCTTATCGTCGTTTCATCCAGATGTACTCTGACGTAGTAATGGAAGTTGGTAAGGCTTACTTCGAAAAGCTGATCGACGAAATGAAGGAAGCTAAGGGTGTTAAGCTGGATACCGAACTGACCGCTGAAGATCTGAAGACTCTGGCTGAACAGTTCAAGGCTGAATATAAGGCAAAGGTTGGCGCAGACTTCCCGTCTGATCCCGTTGACCAGCTGATGGGCGCTGTTAAGGCTGTATTCCGTTCCTGGAACAACCCCAGAGCGATCTATTACAGAAGAATGAACGATATCCCTGGTTCTTGGGGTACCGCTGTAAACGTACAGGAAATGGTATTCGGTAACATGGGTGAAACCTCTGGTACCGGTGTAGCATTCTCCAGAAACCCGTCCACCGGTGAAAAGAAGCTGTACGGCGAATACCTGATGAACGCTCAGGGTGAAGACGTAGTAGCTGGTGTACGTACTCCGCTGACCATCGATCAGCTGAAGGAACAGAATCCTGCTGTTTACGAACAGTTCGTAAATATCGTTGAAACTCTGGAAAAGCACTACAGAGACATGCAGGACATGGAATTCACCATCGAAGAAGGTAAGCTGTTCATGCTGCAGACCAGAAATGGTAAGAGAACTGCTGCTGCTGCTCTGCAGATCGCTTGCGACCTGGTAGACGAAGGTATGATCACCGAAGAAGAAGCTGTTTGCATGATCGACCCGAAGCAGCTGGATGCTCTGCTGCACCCGCAGTTTGATGCTCAGGCTCTGAAGGCTGCAAAGCCCATCGGATCCG
>JAFUQN010000138.1 GCA_017472365.1 Bacillota bacterium | reverse complement strand
CCCATTGAAAAATTACATTGGGAGCAGAAAGGACACCATGGCTTCTTTTGTTGAATTAAAAGATGTTAAGAAAATCTATCAGGTTGGTGAGGTCGAGATCCCGGCAGTAAACGGCATCAACTTTGCCATTGAACGGGGCGAATTTGTAGTTATCGTAGGTCCCTCCGGTGCCGGCAAAACTACCGTTCTGAATATTTTGGGTGGTATGGATCGTCCCACCTCCGGTGAGATCCGGGTGGACGGAACCGACATCGCGAAACTGAACAACAAGCAGCTGATCAGCTACCGCATAGATGATATCGGGTTCGTCTTCCAGTTCTATAACCTGGTCCAGAATCTGACCGCTTTGGAAAATGTAGAATTGGCTCTGCAGATCTGTAAGGATCCTTTAGATGCGGGGCAAGTACTGCGGGATGTGGGGCTGGGACATCGTTTGGACAATTTCCCGGCACAGCTTTCCGGTGGTGAACAGCAGCGCGTATCCATCGCCCGGGCACTGGCAAAAAACCCCAAGCTCCTGCTCTGCGACGAACCCACCGGCGCCCTGGACTACCAGACCGGTAAAGCGATCCTAAAGCTACTGCAGGATACCTGCAGAGAAAAGGGGATGACGGTCATCGTTATCACCCACAACTCCGCCATAGCCCCCATGGCCGACCGGATCATCGAGATCAAGAACGGTCAGGTGGGACGTATGCGTACCAATGATAATCCGATGTCCGTAGAAGATATTGAATGGTGATGATATGAAAAATGCAATGCGTAAAGATTTTTTTCGGGAGATCCGAAAAAGCCTGAGCCGATATCTGTCACTGATCTTCATCGTGGCACTGGGCGTGGCATTTTTCGCCGGCGTTCGTTCATCAGAAACGGACATGCACTTATCTGCCGACGTCCTCTATGACGAGACGAATTTCATGGATATCCGTGTTCTCAGCACCATGGGACTTACCGAAGAGGACGTGGAAACGATCCGCCAGATCAAAGGCGTCAAAGACGTGGAAGCCGTCAATACACTGGAAGTTCTGACCGGCGACGAAGGGCAGGAATACGTGCTTCAGGCATCCTCACTAACGACCTGCATCAGTAAACCGGTTCTGACCGAAGGTCGGCTGCCGGAGTATGAGTGGGAATGTCTGCTGGACGAAAACCTTGCTTCGGTCTATTCCATCGGCGATACGATCACTTTGACCGGAGACAAAGACACGGATCTGACCGAATCTCTGACGGAAACCAGTTTTAAAATCATCGGCTTTGCTGAAAGCCCTGCCTATTTGACCGATGCCCGCGGAACCGCATCCATCGGTAACGGTACATGCAACGGTATGCTCTATCTCATGCCGGAAGTTTTCTCTGCCGATTATTATACCTGTGTTTACCTGACTGTGGAAGGCGCTGCGGAGCTAACATCATTTACCGACGAATATGAAGAAAAGGTTGAAGGAATCATGACGATTCTGGAAGCCATCGCTGATTCCCGCTGCCAGATCCGCTATGATTCGATCGTGAACGACGCGGAAGAGGAATTGGAGGATGCCCGAAAGGAACTGGCCGACGCGGAAGAAGAAGTCGAACAGGAATTGGCCGATGCTCTCCTAGAGTTAAATAACGGCGAACAGGAATTACTCGACGCGAAAGATGAACTGAAACAGGCCAAAAACGAACTTTCCAACGCCCAGAACGAAATCGAGGACGGCTGGGATCAGTGGAAAGAAGGCAAAAACACTCTGGAAAGTGCCCAAAATGAACTGAATGAAGGCTGGAAACAGTTTGAAGAAGGCAAAAACACGTTAACGAAGGCGCAGAACGAACTGAACGAAGGCTGGAAACAGTTTGAAGAAGGCAAAACTACTTT
>JAFUQN010000137.1 GCA_017472365.1 Bacillota bacterium | reverse complement strand
GACATCTTCAAGATCGGACCCTTAAAGCTGCTGCTGGACGGCTCCCTGGGCGCAAGAACTGCGGCTCTGACCAAGCCCTACTACGGAACCGAAGATCAGTACGGTATCTTAGTACATAACCAGGAAACCATGAACGAATTCGTAACCCTGGCACAGAAGAACGACATGCAGATCGCTGTACACTGCATCGGCGACAAGGCCATGGAAGTCACTCTGGAAGCAGTGGAAGTTGCCAATGCAGCATATCCCAGAACCGACTGCCGTCACGGTATCGTTCACGCACAGCTGACCACCAAGGAAATTCTGGAAAGAATGGCGAAGGACGAAATCGTAGCTTACATTCAGCCCGTATTCGTACCTACCGACATGGATATCACCGAAGCACGCGTTGGCTATGACTGGATGCAGGAAACCTACGCATGGAAGACCATGAACGATCTGGGAATCCTGACCGTTGGCGGTTCTGACGCTCCTGTAGAAAGCTTCGACGTTATGGATAACCTGTACTTCGCAGTGACCCGTCAGAAGAAGAACGGCTTCCCGGAAGGCGGCTGGCTGCCCCATGAAAAGGTAAGCGCTTACGAAGCTGTGGAAATGTTCACCACCCACGCTGCTAAGGCTATGTTCTCTGAAAACGAACTGGGCCAGGTGAAGGAAGGCTTCAAGGCAGACTTAGTTGTTCTGGCAGAAGACGTATTCGCTGTAGAAGACGCTAAGATCAAGGACATCGCTATCTGCGAAACCATCATGAACGGTAAGACCACTTACAAAGCATAATATGTAATGTATATTTAATGCATGACATGCATGACCGAAGACCGCGCCTCGAGCGCGGTTTTCTTTTTGTGCATTTTCTGCGAGATATAACAAACACTATCTCCATGAAAATGGAATGTCTTAGAAAATTGATAATCCGGCAACCGCGCCCTGCGGGCGCTCCCGTTCTGCGACGTGGCTCTGGCCGCTGCGCGGAACTGCGTAAATCTTGTGAGCAGTGGGAGTGGAAGTGTGAGGCCGCGATCCGCCTCCTGCGGATCGCTTCGATCTTAGTGATGGCCGCAGCGGCCTGGTTCGCCCTGCAGTTCTGGACCGGAACCATTGAGGGACTGGCTCACTGGACACCGGAGTATAAAAAGGAAGATCTGTCGGTGATCGTGGAAAAGGGAGAACTGACCAAAGAAGACTATGACCTGATCTTCCGCCAGACAGGGCTGGGGCGTCCGGCGGTGGACCAACTGTGGAAAGAAGGCCGTCAGAGCGAAATTTTGACCTTTCAGAGCGATTTTTTCGAAGAAGTGGAAGTACGGTGCCAACGCTTCAATTTATTTGTCTCAGGGGAGAAAATCGTTCGACAGAATTCGACGTCCCTTCCCACCCTGGCGCCCCTTCTTCCCGGCGATATTCTGATTACGCCCAATTCGCATTTCTTCGGATGGCGAAACGGCCACGCGGCCATCGTGGTAGAGGAGCCGGACTCCGGCTGGGCGCTGGAGTCCGTTACGTTAGGAGTGAAATCGAAGCTGCGCCGCCTGGAAGGGTGGCGCAGCTATCCTGCGTTTGTAGTGCTGCGGTTGGGACAGCGGGAAGAGACTGGCGCAGGGGAAGGAGCCGCGGACCGGAGCGTTGGCGAACGAGCCGCGGCGATTGCCGCAGAATCCTTTCTAGGGATTCCGTACCGGCTGACGGCGGGGTTATGGGGCGAACCGTGGAAATTGCCGGACGTCGATGATGAGGCGGAACCGGCTGCGGGGACGCAGTGCGCACATCTAATCTGGAGCTGTTACCGGGCATTGGGATATGACCTGGATTCTGACGGAGGACGGCTTGTGACACCACGGGATCTGGCGGGAAGTCCGTTGCTGGAAGTAGTGCAGATATACGGGATGGATCCTGAAAAATTTGGGCCGGATTTTGGAGAAAAATCGTGGTAAATTCTTCGTAAAAGTTTGAAAATTAGTGGCAACTGACTAGAATTTTTTGTAATATTTAGGTTGATTGCACAATATGCAAGTGCTATAATGAGTCATCGACACTTTGATAAGCTGCGGCTGCGGCCGCTGAGAGTAATAAAGAAAGAGACGTGAATAAAATGATTGCGAAGAAAGTACAGACTATCATCGAAGAAGGGAAGGGCATCAGCCGCATGTTCGGCGATGCTGTGAATATGATTGCGGAACTGGGCGCAGAAAACGTGTTCAATTTCAGTATCGGTAACCCCAGCGTGGAACCGCCGGAAGCGGTCAAAGAAGCGATTATCAACGAACTGAACACCCAGAAGCCCATGGCTCTCCACAGTTATACCGGAAGTTACGGCTACGCGGATGTTCGTAAAGCCATCGCTGATAATGAAAATAAGAGATTTGGAACCAACTTTACGGCGAACAACGTGGTCATGACGGTTGGTGCTGCCGGCGGTCTGAGCATGATTTTCCAGATTCTGCTGAATCCTGGTGACGAAATCATCACCTTCGCACCGTATTTCAGTGAATATAAGTGCTATGCGATCCATATGGATGCGAATCTGGTCCTGTCTGGTACCGACGAAAACTTCCAGCCCAAACTGGACGAATTCGAAGCGAAGATCAACGAAAAGACCAGAATCGTTCTGATCAACTCCCCCAACAACCCCACCGGCGCAGTATATCCGGAAGAAACACTGAAGAAGATTTCTGACATCATGGAAAAGAAGAGCGCGGAATATGGGGCTCCGATCTATCTGGTGGCTGATGAACCGTACCGCTATGTGGCATATGACGGCGTAGAAGTTCCCTATGTGACCAAGTGCTGTAAGAACGCCATTGTAGCTAATTCCTTCAGTAAGTCCTTGTCCCTTCCCGGGGAACGTCTGGGCTTCGTGATCGTACCCAGCGACATTGATGATTATGCTGCGATCTACAATGCATGCAACACCATCAACCGTACCATGGGCTTTGTTAATGCGCCGTCGCTGATTCAGAAGGCTGTGGCCAAGTGTCTGGATTCTGAAGTGAATGTGGAAGGCTACAAGAAGAACAGAGACCTGCTCCATCAGGGTCTGACCGATATCGGTTACGAATGTTTCAAGCCCCAGGGCGCGTTCTACCTGTTCATGAAGTGCCCCGAACCTGTGACGGATGACTGGGAATTCTATGAAATGGCTCTGAAGCATCAGCTGGTCATGGGTCCCGGTTCCGGTTTCGGTGGTCCCGGATATGTGAGAATTTCCTATTGTGTGGATTATAATATGATCGAACGATCTCTTCCCAAGTTCAAGGAGCTGTGGGATGAGATCCAGAGCATGAAATAAATAAATCATTGAAAGCCCGGTGTCTTACGTCGTATGCGGAGATACCGGGTTTTTTTATTATTTTTCCGACAACCGCTTTGCTGTTTTGGGCACTATACGCTAAGAAGATGCAAATAAAATATATATTGCTGTTAAGATAATATATATAATATTAAAAATATAGTTAAGAAAAAGTTAATAAAAATTAAAAAAGTGCAAAGAAAATGTTAAAAAATCATTGCAAAACCTGAACAGACCCGCTATTATAGGTATGTAGAGCGTTTTGTAGACAAAGCGCCGTTTTATAGTAGAAAGCCTGAAATTGCATGGGTTCGGGCGAACGACACTGTTTACAAAGCTCTCACTGATACGAAAAAATCGTATTAAACTTGTTAACTCTAAGGAGGTTTCAACATGTTTGCAAAATTTGAATGGTTTACAAACAACATCATGTGGGGTCTTCCTCTGCTGGTTCTGTGCGGTGGTTTCGGTCTGTATGCGACCGTTCGTTCTGGTTTCTTCCAGTTCAGAATGCTGCCCAAGATCCTGAAGTACCCCTTCTCTAAGGAAGCTAACGGCGGCGACGATGCTCAGCTGTCTTCCTTCGAAGCTGTATCCATCGCTATCGGCGGTTCCGTTGGTGTATCCAACATCTCCGGTG